>NZ_AFWD01000037.1:0-46352 GCF_000222565.1 Vibrio sp. N418 | reverse complement strand
GCCTAGACTGCGGTTTTTTATTGCTCAATTTTGTGTATTTGTTGATGACGTGAGTTATTGGTCTTCTTTGTAAATACACAGCATGTTTAGGTAGCTGTCTGCTAACTTCAACATCGCTTGTTCATCGGTGTGGCGGTTAGCTTGCACAAACAGTGAATAACAAATGCCGTGGAATAGCGTTGCAAGATCAGCAGGATCATGATCGTTACACACTTCGCCGCGCTCCATCGCTTTGATAAACATGTTTTGCACTAATAACTGGTTAGTTCGGTTGGTGCTAACAAACAGTGGCCAGACTTCATCACGGGTTGAAGCGCTCCACTCAAACCACACTTTAAGCCAATGACAATCTTCAGCGATGAGATTAACCATCTCTGATGTCAAATTCGCGAGGTTTTGTTTGGCGTGTAAATCTAGGTCGATATTGTCTGACAGAAAATTAGAGAACTGACGTACCACATAGTTCAGTACATCATCGACTAAGTCTTCACGTGTTGGGAAGTAGTTGAATACTGTTGCGACCGATACTTGTGCAATTTCTGCAATATCGGCATGACCACCACGACCAATCCCACGGCGCGCAAATACATCCAGAGAAATATCCATCAGCTGTTGCTTACGTTTTTTGGGCGAGAGTCGGGTGCGGGGTCTTTTTGCTATAGAGTCCATATTAATTTAAATCCTTGCCAAATGAGTTGATTACATCCATGCACATCATCATTCTTAGGTTCTCTTATTCAATTTAGCGATATCAATGGAATAAGAGTACTGCTGACCTCGGAAAATAAGGCGCATCTTAGTAAATGGGCTTTGCCCTAATTAGTATTTTATTAATTGTATATCGCGATTATGAGTGTAATGGTGCATATGGTTAGGGTCAATATTTTCAGTACACTTAATAATCAATTTTGTTAGTAACGTGCGAAAGGTCATACTGTTTTTCGCTCGTTTCAGAGAATTGTAGTCGCTTGAGGTTTATTCTCTTTCTGTGCTGGTGTTAAACTACGCGCTTGCAAACGCCCAACGGTGTCTGAGCTACTATTATTAGACGCTAAAAATGACAAGCGAGAGTGGTATGAAACATACAATAGAAGTAATGATTTCTGAGCAGGAAGTTCAGGAACGTGTGCATGAATTAGGTAAGCAAATCACAGCTCATTACCAAGGTAGTGAAGATCTTGTCTTAGTTGGTCTACTACGTGGCTCATTTGTCTTTATGGCAGACCTTGCGCGTGCTATTGAACTTACCCACCAAGTTGATTTCATGACTGCGTCTAGCTATGGCAACACCATGGAAAGTTCACGTGATGTGCGCATCCTTAAAGACCTTGATGATGACATCAAAGGTAAAGACGTGTTGCTAGTAGAAGACATTATCGATACCGGTAATACCTTAGCGAAAGTAAAAGAAATTTTGTCGTTGCGTGAGCCAAAATCGATTGAAATCTGTACCTTGCTAGATAAGCCTTCTCGCCGTGAAGTCGATGTGCCAGTACAGTGGATTGGTTTTGAAATTCCAGATGAGTTCGTTGTCGGCGTGGGTATCGATTACGCCCAAAAATACCGTCACCTACCATACATCGGTAAAGTGGTTCCTCAAGAATAAGCCAATGGCTTAATAATGCTTGAGTGGAAAGATTAAAAAAGCCCATCACGGTAACGTGGTGGGCTTTTTGCTATGTATTCATCTGTATAAGCTAAGCGATTAACGACACAGCAGTTTGAAATCAGGGTTAAGTATCGCTTCCAATGAAGAGAGGTAAGAAGCTTCTACTGATTCTTTCGAGTTGGAGCGATTGCCTAGATACTGCAAACGACCATCATCAATGCCATAAACCACACCGTGAATTTCAACTTCTTGACCGCGTTCCCATGCATTTTGAATGATGGTTGAGTTGCCTAAGTTATACACTTGCTCTGCTACATTGATCTCACCTAATTTATCGGCTTTATCTGCTTCAGACATTTGGTCTAGGTAAGCGCGGTGTTTGAAATAGATATCGCGGATGTGTAACAACCAGTTATTGATCAGACCCAATTGTGGATTATCAATCGCTGCATTGACACCACCACAGCCATAGTGACCACAGATAATAATGTGTTTGATTTTCAACACATCCACTGCGTACTGCACCACAGATAGGCAGTTAAGATCAGTATGTACTACGAGGTTTGCTACATTACGGTGTACAAACAACTCGCCAGAAAATAATCCGGTTAAACGCTCTGCTGGTACGCGGCTGTCAGAACAACCAATCCAGAGAAAGTCAGGCTTTTGCCCTTCCGCAAGTCGGGTAAAATATTCAGGTCGTTCCGATTTGATTTCTTCAGACCATTTCGAGTTATTGTCGAACAACTGTTTCATTTTCGGCATTGTCGTTACTTATATCCCTAAAGTTTCTGCTCAACAATATACACAATGTTACAAAGCCATTCTCTAAAAAAATGCATGAAAATGCACTCATCTGACGTGTTGCTGTAGTCAAAATCATAAACTTAGTCATTTTTATGTCAAATCCATCAGTTGTTATAGGTGTGTGATGTAATTAACACTGTCGTATCGCTAGTAACGTTTGGTAATATAAATCGGTTTGGCTGTTTACTATTGCAGGGAGCGATATGTTGTTTGGAGATCGTTTTAAAGAGATCAATTTGAAGGGAGATCTGTTTGGTGGTGTGACGACCGCTATCATCTCTTTGCCATTGGCGCTGGCATTTGGTGTTGCCTCCGGAGCCGGGGCTGAAGCTGGCTTGTGGGGCGCGATCATGGTTGGTTTGTTTGCGGCACTGTTTGGTGGCTCATCAACGCTGATCTCAGAACCAACAGGCCCAATGACAGTGATCATGACTGCGGTATTGACCAGCATGATGGCTAAGTACCCAGAGACGGGTATGGCGATGACGTTTACCGTGGTGATGATGGCCGGTGCTTTTCAAGTATTACTCGGTACCTTAAAGCTGGGAAAATACGTCACTTTGATGCCATATAGCGTGATTTCCGGATTTATGTCGGGGATTGGCGTTATTCTTATTATTTTGCAACTCTCGCCGTTATTAGGCCACGCAGCGCCCTCAGGCGGGGTGATGGGCACTCTGTCTGCATTGCCCGATACATTGGCTAATGTGAAATTTGGTGAACTGTTTTTGGGCGCGCTAACGCTCGGAATTTTATTTTTCTTTCCATCGAAATACCGCAAATACGTGCCTGCCCAATTAGTTGCATTAGTTGCGGTGACGTTACTCTCGGTTATTTTGTTTGATAACGATGCGATTCGTCGCATTGGTGAAATCCCTGCTGGGTTGCCTTCGTTAGTCGTGCCGCACATTAATACAGAAATGTTTACCACCATGGTGATTGATGCCTTGGTGCTGGGAACATTGGGCTGTATTGATACTTTATTGACGGCGGTTATCGGTGATTCATTAACTCGAAAAGAGCATGACTCTGATAAAGAGCTACGTGGTCAAGGTCTTGCGAATATGCTTTCTGGCTTGTTTGGCGCATTGCCAGGGGCAGGTGCCACCATGGGCACGGTGACCAATATTCAAGTTGGAGCTCGCTCGCCACTTTCCGGGGTGATTCGTGCATTGATGCTGGCATTGGTGGTACTTGTCGCGGGGGGCTTAACCGAGCCGATTCCAATGGCGGTGCTGGCCGGTATTGCGGTCTATGTTGGTTTTAACATCCTTGATTGGAGTTTTATTCAACGAGCACACAAAGTGAGTGTGCAGGGCATGGCGATCATGTACGGCGTGATGCTGCTGACGGTGTTTGTTGATTTGATTGCTGCGGTGGGATTGGGGGTTTTCATTTCCAATATTATCATCATTGAACGCTTGAGCCGTGAGCAGGCGCGCCAAGTTAAAGCCATCAGTGATGCTGATGAAGACGATGTACCACTGACGGAAAGTGAACGCGGCTTACTTGACCAAGCAAATGGCAAAGTACTGTTTTTCTATCTGTCAGGGCCGATGATTTTTAGTGTCTCGAAAGCGATTTCTCGTCAGCATAGCAGTATTGATGAATATGAAGCGATGATTCTTGATCTGACCGATGTACCGATGATTGATGTCACTGTTGGTCTGGCATTGGAAAATGCGATAAACGATGCGCTTGATGCTCATTGTGCGGTGTATTTACTGTGTCCGAATAAACAGATTTGGCAGCAATTAGAGAAATTCCACATTCTCGATTTAGTGCCGGGACAAAACATATACTCGTTCCGTTACGAAGCGTTACGTGCTGCGATTAAACATGTTGAAACGGATGAACATCAGATGATTACCGTTTAATTTGACCAATAGATTAGTGATTTAATTGAGGCCGTAAGAGAGATCTTACGGTCTTTTTATTTATCGCTAGGCTAAATGTTTCGAACTTATTCGAAAGGTTTATTTGTAATCATCGTTATTCGACGATAAACTGGTTTGAAATTGATAGTCGCTAACCGCTTTGTCATCGAAAAGCGGTTGGTCACAACAAGCGAGCGATTATGTACGCATTAGAAATAGATCAGCTAAGAAAGACTTATGCTGGCGGATTTGAAGCATTGAAGGGTGTTAGCCTGAATGTGGAAAAAGGGGATTTTTACGCTTTACTCGGGCCAAACGGTGCCGGTAAATCGACCACGATTGGCGTAATCTCGTCTCTTGTGAACAAGACCTCTGGCAAAGTAAAAATCTTTGGTTTTGATATTGATAGCGATCTTGAGCGCGCGAAGCAAAACTTAGGCTTAGTGCCGCAAGAATTTAATTTCAACCCGTTTGAAACGGTTGAACAAATCGTAATGCAGCAAGCTGGCTATTACGGTGTTGCCAAATCGCTTGCCAAAGAACGTGCTGAAAAATACCTAACCAAGTTAGATTTGTGGGAAAAGCGCAAAGAGCGCGCGCGTAACCTCTCTGGTGGTATGAAGCGTCGTTTGATGATCGCGCGTGCCTTGATGCATGAGCCACAACTTCTGATCCTCGATGAACCAACCGCAGGGGTGGATATTGAATTGCGCCGCTCAATGTGGGAATTCCTCAAAGAGATCAATTCAGAGCAAGGTATTACGATTATTTTGACCACACACTATCTTGAAGAGGCAGAAATGCTGTGTCGTAACATCGGTATTATCAATCGTGGTGAGTTGATTGAAAACACCTCGATGAAGGCGTTGCTCTCTAAACTGGATGTGGAAACGTTTATTCTTGATGTCGATACAGAGCAAACTCTTCCAGAGTTAGAAGGGGTCATTTCTCAACATGAAATCAATGGCTCGCTTGAGATTGAAATTGCCAAGAATAAAGGACTTAACCATGTGTTTGCTCAGTTGAGTGAGCAAGGTGTTCAGGTGATGTCGATGCGCAATAAAGCCAATCGATTGGAAGAGCTGTTTGTCAGCATTGTTCAGCAACAAAGCCGAGGCGAATAATATGTATCAACTTTACTGGACGGCTTTTTGTAGCTTATTGACTAAAGAAATCAATCGTTTTACGCGAATTTGGGTTCAAACTCTTGTTCCACCCGCGATCACGATGACGCTCTATTTTATTATCTTTGGTAACTTAATCGGTTCACGCATTGGCGAAATGAACGGTTTTAGTTATATGGAATATATCGTACCGGGTTTGATCATGATGTCGGTGATCACCAACTCATATTCCAATGTTGCATCGTCGTTCTTCAGCTCTAAGTTCCAACGCAATATTGAAGAGCTATTGGTTGCACCAGTACCAAACTACGTCATCATTCTTGGCTTTGTCATGGGCGGCGTGGTGCGGGGCTTGCTGGTGGGGACAATCGTGACGTTTGTGTCGCTGTTTTTTGTTGACCTACAAGTGGACCATTGGGGCATTATCATTGCTACCGTCTTTTTGACTTCAGTGGTTTTTTCTTTGGGTGGCTTGATCAATGCGGTCTATGCTCGCACGTTTGATGATATCTCTATTATCCCAACCTTCGTACTGACACCTCTAACCTATTTGGGTGGTGTGTTTTACTCGATCAGTTTGCTGCCTGAGTTTTGGCAGGGCATTTCGAAGATTAACCCAATCGTCTATATGGTCAATGCATTCCGTTACGGCTTTTTAGGTGTTTCCGATGTAGGTATTGTTACTTCATTTGGTGTGCTGGGAGTGTTTGTCGTCGTGTTATACGCGATTGCGCATCACCTAGTGACGAAAGGTATTGGTTTACGTTCGTAGGGTGTGGAGAAGCGAGAGGATAGAGCGCTTCGCTAGAGAAGTAAGGTGGTTAGTTACGAGATATTTTTAGAGTCTCAAAGCTTTGCTGTTTCTAATTGAACACTATTAAAAAAGGTTGGCATGTGCCAACCTTTTTTGTTTTATGTCTCATCGCTAGCGATTGAGTTTAACTCTCTGGAGAGTTCTCTTCGCTCGTATCAGCCTCTTCTTTCGCTTCAGTCGCCATCTCAACCGTTTGGTTGTCGATCAGACGAGCTTTACCGAGGAAAGCGGACATCAGAATCACTGCTTGAGTGGTTTCAGTTGTGATGGCTTGCAGCGTGCGAGCATCACGGATAAAGATCTCATCAGGCTGTAGGCCGGCTGCGCGTAGTTGGTCGCTAGCATCTTCAATCACTGAAGCGTAATCATCGCGGCCGCCGCGCATCGCGCTGCTGATCCAGCGCATGGTACGCGCTAACACTGGTGCACGTTGACGCTCATCCAGAGTCAGTAAACCGTTACGTGAGCTCATGGCTAAACCGTCCATTTCACGTACGGTTGCAACGCCGATGATTTCGATATCCATCGCCAAGTCTTCCACCATCTTGCGGATGATCGCTAGTTGTTGGAAATCTTTCTCACCAAAACAAGCCACGTCTGGTTGAACGATGTTGAAAAGCTTCGTCACGATGGTCGATACGCCACGGAAGTGGCCCGGACGAGAGGCGCCCTCAAGCATGGTTGACAGTCCTGGAACATCAACCGATGTTTGGCTTTCTAACCCTTCAGGGTAGATAGTTTCTGGTGTTGGTGTGAATACCAACTCAACCCCTTCGCCATTCAGTTTGCTCAGATCATCTTCAAGTGTGCGTGGATAGTTGTTGAGATCATCCGCACGCTCAAATTGCATTGGGTTGACGAAGATACTCACTACAACGATATCTGCGTATTCGCGTGCTTTGCGAACCAGTGTTAGGTGACCTTCGTGCAGGTTACCCATGGTTGGTACAAAAGCGACTTTGCGACCGTCACGCTTATACTGTTTAATCTGCTCACGGAGAGCTGAAATGTCAGCAAATGTTTGCATGATGATATCCTCTAGGCAATCGTATGTGCTTCATCTGGGAACGCACCACTCGCAACATCATCGATGTACTTAGTGATGGCTTGGCGTATATCGCCTGTTTCAGCTAGGAAGTTTTTCGAGAATTTCGGCATGTAGTTGGCTGCGATGCCAAGCATATCGTGCATTACTAGGATCTGACCGTCAGTCACATTACCAGCACCAATGCCGATCACTGGAACATCCAGCACTTCGGTAATGCGTGCAGCAAGTTCTTGCGGTACACATTCAAGCAGTACGATTTGCGCACCAGCTTCTTGCAATGCAAGCGCGTCACGAACCATACGATCCGCTTTTTCTTGCTCACGGCCTTGAACTTTAAAACCGCCAAAAATATTGACCGATTGAGGGGTTAAACCCAAGTGAGCACACACAGGTACCGCGCGCTCAGTCAGCATTTTCACGGTATCAATTAACCAATCACCACCTTCTAGCTTGACCATGTTAGCACCCGCACGCATTAGCTTGCCTGCGTTTTCACAAGCTTGCTCAGGCGTCGCGTAGCTCATGAATGGCATATCGGCCATTAGTAAGCTATTTGGGCTACCAGCGCGCACACAGCGCGTGTGGTAAGCAATTTCTTCGACTGTTACAGGCAGTGTGCTTGATTCACCTTGCAATACCATGCCAAGTGAATCGCCAACCAGTAGCACTGGCATTTCTTGTTGTTCAAACAACTGGCCAAAGCTTGCGTCATAAGCTGTAGAAGAGGCAAATTTACGACCTTCTTGTTTCCACTTGATAAGGTCGTTGATGGTAATTTTTTTCATTAATTATCCTTAATAAGGAGCTGGCTATGAGTGCCAAATTCTGAGTCCATTGCGGTCAACACTGTGTAGTAGTTGTGCAAGCTCAGTCCCGTCAGGGAGTGTTAAATTAGGGGCGATTTCAGCGAGCGGGTAGAGAACAAATTCTCTTTCACGCATTCCATAATGTGGAACGGTTAATCGCTCGGAATCGATTTCCTCATTGCCATAAAGAATGATGTCGAGATCTAGAGTTCTTGGTCCCCAGCGCTCATCTTTACGGACTCGCCCTTGTTCTAGTTCAATTGCTTGGGTGCAATCGAGTAGTTCAAGAGGCGTTAATTCAGTTTGAATTGCCACAACTGCATTGATGTAGTCAGGTTGATTTTGTGGCCCCATTGGCGTGCTACTATAGAGCATTGAGGCCTGAATAAACTCTGATCTAGGCAGTTGTTTTAGCGCCTCAATGGCGCTATTTGCTTGTGCAACAGGATCGGCCATATTACTGCCGACAGCAATATAGGCGGTGATCATGATGCGTTGCTGCTTTTACGCGTATTGCGTCGATTACGGTTATTGCTCTTACGACGACGTTGTCCGCTTTTCGCCGCTGGCTCGCTGTCTAATTCTGCGGCCATTTCTTGGCGAATATTACGACCGGCATTTTGGAAAGTGTTCCACCATTTTGCCAGTTTTCCGGTTTCGCCACCTTCGATTTCAGCGCGCATTTCTAAGAAGTCGTAACCAGCACGGAACTTGTTGAGCTCCATTAAACGGAAAGCACGTTTACCGTTGCGACGAGGCAAGCGCAATTGCAGTTGCCAAATTTCGCGAATGGTTGCGGTATGGCGGCGAGGAATTGCGATGGTGCGCACTTGCTCATCAAGAATGATGTTGCTAGCTTCCATCATGGCATCGTAATCACACAGTTTACGAGTTTCCATCAGCTCTTTTGCTTTCGCTTGCAGTGGGTACCACAGCATGGCCGCAAACATAAACGCAGGGTTAATGCGTTTACCTTCTTCAACTCGTTGGTCGGTTGAATCTAAAACGAGATCAAGCATTTGTTCCGCTGGTGAATCGTACTCTTCAGTGAAGAATTCCGACACCGTTGGGAATAGCGGTTGGAAAAGGTTGTATTCACGCATTAAATGGTACGTCTCAAGGCCGTAGCCGGTTTGTAGCATTTTAAGCGACTCTTCATACAAACGCGCTGAAGGGATCTCTTTTAACAGGTGCGCTAACTCTTCGATTGGCGCTGCGGTATCTTCTTCGATATCAAAATCAAGTTTTACGGCAAAGCGGATCGCGCGCAACATACGCACCGGATCTTCACGGTAACGCGTTTCTGGATCGCCGATTAGGCGGACCAGTTTGTCTTCGAGGTCTTCATTGCCGCGAGCGTAATCGTGAATGGCAAAGTTACCAATGTTGTAATACATCGCATTGATGGTGAAATCACGACGCTCTGCATCTTCATCAATGGTGCCATAGACGTTATCGCGTAGCAGCATGCCTTCTTTTGATTGCATTGCGACATTTTTGCTTGGCTCTTGGTGGTGACCACGGAAAGTCGCGACTTCGATAATATCGCGGCCAAACATAATGTGCGCTAAGCGAAAACGGCGGCCAATTAGGCGGCAGTTTTTAAACAAATGGCGAATCTGCTCTGGCGTTGCATTGGTTGCGATATCAAAATCTTTTGGCGAATGACCTAATAATAAGTCGCGTACGCCGCCGCCAACAAGAAATGCATCAAAGCCTGCACCATGAAGTCGGTATAGCACCTTCAGTGCATTGTCACTGATTTGCTTGCGCGAAATATTGTGCTCTTCTCGAGTAATAATATTTAGAGCGAGCTCCGGAAAGCTAGTTAGCTCGCTTGGTGTATAGTCGTTTTTATTCATGTGCTTTTGACAAAATCGGTCATTAAACCGCTTCTGTTTCCATTAAATTCTGGCGCCCAAGGGCGAATTTGCGGCTAATAATAGCTTAACAAGGCCGATTTGAGAATCTCGGCGTGATCTCTGTTGTATTAGGTAGCTGCTTAGTATGCCAATTTTGTACGCCCCAATGGATGATTTCTGCTAAGGAAGCGTTTGCTAAATCTTTTTCTAAATCAAAGCCTAAAAAGTGCATTGCTTCTAATAATGCGGGCTTAGGATTGAGATTGTCCACCGCAGGAGCATGATTTTGTTTTGATAATTTTTGACCATTCTCACCCAACGCTAAAGGCAGGTGAAGGTAGCTAACAGGGGTTTGACCTAACATTTTATAGAGGCTGATTTGACGTCCAGTCGGTTCAATCAAGTCTGCCCCTCGCACCACTTGAGTGATTCCTTGGTCAATATCATCCAATACTACCGCAAGGTTGTAAGCAAATAAGCCATCACGACGCTTTATAATAAAATCTTCATCAGCCAGTGTGGTCGGAATCGTCAGCAGGCCATGTTTTTGGTCGACGAAATCGTACACAGGTTCTGTCATGCGTAGGCGAATCGCACAAGGTGTTGTGGCAGAGAGTTTCAGATCGCGGCAGGTTCCTAAGTAAAACCCACCCGCTTGTTTGATCTCTTTTCGACTGCATTGGCAATAGTAAGCCTGACCACTCGCGAGCCATTGCTCGATTTGATCTTGGTAGAGCTGATGACGTTGGCTTTGGTAAACCACTTCACCATCCCAATGCAGTTGATAAGCCTCTAAGGTGCGCAAAATGAGATCCGACGCGCCCACCATTTCTCTGGGAGGGTCAATATCTTCAATTCTGACTAACCACTGGCCTTGATGGGCTTTGGCTTGAAAATAACTGCCCAAAGCGGCCACTAAAGAGCCAAAGTGAAGCGGGCCAGAAGGGGAGGGAGCGAAGCGACCGATGTAACTCATAATGAAACCGAACAAAGAAGTGAAGAAACCAAAAAGGGAGCATATCTGCTCCCTTTTCACTTAATGGCTGGCAAGATTAACCTTGCATCTGCTTTTCTTTCATCTCTGCAAGTGTTTTACAGTCGATACAAAGATCTGCAGTTGGACGAGCTTCTAAACGACGCACGCCAATTTCAACGCCACAAGATTCACAGAAACCAAAATCGTCTTCTTCGATTTTAGTTAATGTTTTTTCGATTTTCTTGATCAAGCGACGCTCACGATCACGGTTGCGTAGCTCTAGGCTAAACTCTTCTTCTTGCGAAGCACGGTCAACTGGATCTGGGAAGTTCGCCGCTTCATCCTGCATGTGGTGAACAGTACGATCAACTTCCTGTCTTAGCTGGTTGCGCCAAGCTTGTAAAATTTGGTTAAAGTGAGCCATTTGCTCAGGTGACATGTACTCTTCACCTGGCTTTTCTTGATAAGGTTCAACGCCTGCAATGGCTAGGATGCCTATCGCTTTTTTCTTTAATTCTGACATGCAGTATCTCCTAACACCTAGTCAACTGCTTGAGCAGTTAATTTAAGGCGGGTATCTATAGCAAAAAGAACTTTAGGAGGCAAACACTGTTGCGTAAAGTTATTGTCATTGTGAAGACGGCATCATTTTTTAGCAGTGATAGTTAAATTCCACAGCGTTAATGAGCTTTATCTCACTTTCTGAAAGCTGCGCCTTATAGCACAACACTTCCACTCCTTGTTCGATCGCAATTTTGAGTAATTGTGAATAGTTGGCGTCTATATGGTGTGCGGGAGATACTTTTTCAATCCCCGAATGTAAAACAATAAATAAAAGTACAGAACGCTTCCCATTTTTCGCCATTTCTGCCAGTTCACGTAGGTGTTTCTGCCCTCGAGTCGTCACTGCGTCGGGAAAAAATCCTTGCCCTTGGCTCTCTTCTGCCAATAATGTCACGCTTTTCACTTCTATATAGCATGTTGCTTTTTGCGGATCACTGAGCAAGATATCAATCCGGCTATTTTCTTGACCATATTTCACTTCAGTTTGAAGTTGCTCGTAATCGAGTAACTCGGTGATGACACCTTGTTGAATTCCTTCTACGGCTAACTGATTCGCGAGTGCTGTATTAATACAGATACGGTGGCCAGCGGCAGTTTGGCTCAACTCCCAGCTATTGGGATATTTTCGTTTTGGGTTGTCTGAGGTCGAAAACCAGACTTTGTCTCCGGGTGTCGCACACCCAGTCATGGCTCCGGTATTGGCGCAATGAATGGTGCGTTCACTGCCGTCATCAAACTGAATGTCGGCTAAGAAGCGTTTATAACGCTTTAATAGCGTGGCGGACTCTAGTGGAGGGAGGAACTTCATTTTGGTCTGGTTACGTTTCTTCTATACAATGTGGCTTCCATTACATCATAAGGCCTATCCATTGTCACAACTGCCGATTGAAGGCGTGATACCAGAGCTTCTCTCTGGTGTTCGCGATTGTAACCAACTCATCCTTAAAGCCGCCCCTGGTGCAGGTAAGTCGACCTTTTTCCCTTTGCAGCTGCTGCAACAGCAAGTGGTGAGCGGGAAAATCATCATGCTCGAACCTCGTCGTTTAGCCGCGCGTAATATCGCTCGCTATCTGGCACAGCAACTCGGTGAAACGGTAGGGCAGCGTGTCGGGTATCGGGTTCGTGGTGAGAATAAGGTGAGTCAAGCGACGCAGTTGGAGATTGTGACGGAAGGGATCATGACGCGGATGATTCAAAGTGATCCTGAACTCAATGGCGTCGATTTAATTATCTTTGATGAATTTCATGAGCGTAGTATTCATGCCGATATGGGCTTGGCGCTGTGTTTAGAAATCCAAGAGGCGCTGCGTGATGATCTTAAATTGGTGGTGATGTCAGCAACACTCGACCAACAAGCGTTAGCGCGTTTAATGCCACAAGCTCGTTATGTGCAATCGCAAGGTCGTAGCTATCCTGTTGAATTTCGTTACGCGCCACTTAAAGTGAATGAACGCTTTGTTGATGTAATGGCAAGAAACATCCATAGTCTGATGAATAGCGAATCGGGCTCCCTGTTGGCTTTTCTTCCTGGGGTTAGCGCAATTCAGCAATTACAGCAGCAGTTGCAGTCATCCAGTTTGCTGCTAAGTGATGTTGATATTTGCCCTTTATATGGTCAATTGAGCTTCGAACAGCAGCAAGCGGCTATTCATCCAGCACCTACGGGACGGCGTAAAGTGGTGCTAGCGACCAATATTGCTGAAACATCACTGACGATTGAAGGCATTCGCATGGTGGTCGATTCTGGTTTAGAGCGCATTGCCAAATATGACTTAAAAACCGGTATTACTAAGCTTGAGCAAGTGCGTATTGCCCAGTCGTCAGCTGAACAGCGCGCAGGCCGTGCAGGCCGTACAGAGGCGGGCATCTGTTTACGTTTGTACAGCGAAGGACAATTAGCGCAGCAACCTGCTGTACCTGCGGCTGAGATCCTGCATAGTGACCTCTCTTCATTAGCGATGGAACTGGCGCAATGGGGTTGCCTTGATGCGGGTGAGTTGAATTGGTTGGATCTGCCGCCTAATAGCGCAATGGCACAAGCGCGTAGTTTACTCTCTTCGCTTGGTTTGGTGGATGACAAACACCAATTAACGCCAATGGGGCAAAGTGCGCAAAAGCTGGGTTTAGAACCGCGTATCGCGGCGATGTTGGTGCAAGCGACGCAATGGGATCATGGTAGGCCAAACCATTGGCCAACGACCGCTTTAGCGGTTGCGGCATTGCTCGAAGAGCCAGAACGCAATGTCGTGGATTTCGCTCACTCAGTGCAGCGTTTTAAAGTTCGCAAACACACCAAGCAACGTATCGTTGAAGCGCGAGCGCAGGGTCTTGCGCGCAAGTTAGGGCTGAGTTTTTCTCTTGCTGAGGTTGAGGAAATGCAAGTCGCGCTGGTGCTAGCGTTGGCGTTTCCCGATCGCGTGGCACAGAGCCGTAGTAAACAAGGTGGTCGTTATCTCCTGGCGAATGGCCACGGTGCACAATTGCGTGACGATGAACCGCTTGCGGCGAGTGATTACCTGATTGCGATTGATTTGATGCGCAGCCACGGCGATGCGGCAATGATTTATTCCGCGATCGATCTTGATCTCCATGCGTTGCAAAATGCCTTGCCAGAAAAATTTATCCAGCAACAAATTGCGGATTGGGATGATAAGCGCGGCAAGTTAGTAGCTGAAGAGCGCACTCAATGGGGCGATTTAATTGTTGATAGCCGCGAAATGGCACAACCATCCGCAGACAAAATGAGTGAGGCGCTGCTCAATTATGTCCGCCGCCAAGGGTTACAATGCTTAAACTGGACGGACTCGGCGAGTGATCTATTAGCAAGGCTGCGTTGTGGTTGTGAATGGTTACCTGAGCAAGCATGGCCAGGATTAAGTGATGACGCATTGCTCAATGACCTTGAGCTGTGGTTGTCCCCGTATTTGGTCGGCGTACGCTCTGCTAAAGCGCTGAGCCAAGTTAATCTTAATGAAGCTTTATTGGCCTATTTAGGTTGGCCACTCAACCAAGAAATTGAGCAATGGTTGCCGATCGACTATGTCTTGCCGACTGGCAGTAAAAAGAAGATCCGTTATCAGGTCGGCCATGAGCCAATTTTGTCTGTTAGGATGCAAGAAGTATTTGGTGAACAAAGTTCGCCAACGGTGGCGCAAGGACGCAAAACAGTGGTGTTAGAACTCCTTTCTCCGGCACAACGCCCATTGCAATTGACCAGTAATCTTGCAAGTTTTTGGTCAGGAGCGTACCAAGAAGTTAAAAAAGAGATGAAAGGTCGTTATCCTAAGCACGTTTGGCCTGACGATCCTGCTAATCACGTCGCTACGACCAAAACCAAACGACACTTTAATCAGTAGCCTATTCGATGAATATGACCAATAAACATGACCGATAAAAATAAAACGCCGCGCAAACCGGCAGCGAAATCCGCAGCGAAACCAAAGGCGAAGCGTGCCAAAGCCGCACCCAAGAAGAAAAAGGCAGTAACCAATAAAACGTGGCTAAAAACCTTATGGGGTATGACATGGAAGCTCGCATTAGTTGGCTTTGCCATTTTGTTTTTTGTCGGTATTTATCTCGATAGCTTAGTTAAGCAGAAATTCGAAGGACAGCTGTTTGAACTACCAACGGTGGTTTATGCGCGTATTTTGAATTTAGCGCCTGGTGATCAAATCAGTTTAAAAGAAGTGCGTAATGAGCTGGATGTATTGAACTACCGTAAGGTTAGCCAGCCTAAGTACCCGGGCGAATACTCCTCTTCTTTGACCAAGATTGAGTTGATGCGCCGCCCATTTGAATTTACCGATGGGCCAGAGCCTGATCGTCATGTGATGCTGCATTTCGATGCTTCAGGTTTAACGCGTATTCAATCGTTGGAAAAACCGGGAGATCTTGGTTATTTGCGTATCGAGCCGAAGATGCTGGGTATGCTAGAAAAAAATCGAGATGAACAACGTTTATTCCTACGTCGTGAGCAATTTCCAGAAGTCATGGTCGATGCGCTATTGGTGACCGAAGATCGCGACTTCTATCAACATGATGGTGTTTCACCGTTGGCGATTGCCCGTGCTTTGGTGGCGAACATCAAAGCGGGTCGGACGGTACAAGGGGGCAGTACCCTAACTCAGCAGTTGGCTAAAAACCTATTTTTAACCAGTGATCGCACCTTATGGCGTAAGATCCGCGAAGCGTATATCGCGGTGATCTTAGATTATCGTTATGACAAAGATCGTATCCTTGAAGCGTACCTTAATGAAGTGTATCTCGGTCAAAGTGGCGGTGAAGCTATTCACGGTTTTGGTTTGGCTGCGCGTCTTTACTTTGGTCAGCCAATCCAAGAGTTACGTATTGATCAGCTAGCACTGTTGGTCGGCATGGTTAAAGGACCGTCTTACTACAACCCAGTGCGCTTTCCTGAGCGAGCGAAAACCCGCCGTGACTTAGTGTTGCGTTTGATGATGCAACAAGGTTACCTCACTGCGAGTGAATTTGATCATGCCGCCAGTCGTCCGTTGGATATTCAAGACAATGTACGCATTGCTAGTCGCCAACCGGCTTATTTTCAGCAACTGCAAATTGAGCTCAAAGAGAAAGTGGGCACAGCGTTTGAAGCCGATAAGGGCTTGAAAGTGTTTACCTCACTTGATCCCGTTTCCCAGCATGAACTCGAAACGGCGATTAAAACCAAGATCCCACAACTTGCTAAAGTGGCGGGTAAAGATCTGGAAGGTGCGGCAATTGCCGTTGACCGTCATAGTGGCGAGATCCGTGCAATGGTGGGAGGAAAGCGCACCGGTTATGATGGCTTTAACCGTGCACTCAACGCCAGCCGTCAAATTGGTTCACTGGCGAAACCTGCCGTTTATCTAACCGCGTTGCAGCAGCCGGAGAAATACAGTCTAGCCAGTACGCTAAATGATAAACCGCTGAGCTTAAAAGGCTCGAAAGGCAAGGTGTGGTCGCCACGTAACTACGATCGTAAATTCCGTGGTGATGTGCCGTTGTATATTGCATTAGCAAAATCACTGAATGTTCCTACGGTGCAATTAGGTATGCAATTGGGCATTCCGAACGTGGTGGATACGTTTGAAAAACTGGGCATTAATCGCGATGAGATCCGCCCGGTACCATCGATGTTTTTGGGTTCCTTTACTCTGACTCCATTTCAAGTGGCGCAAATGTATCAAACGCTGACCAATTCAGGTAAACAAGCCAAGCTTTCTGCTTTGCGCTCTGTGGTCGATATGGACGGAGATGTATTGTATCAATCCCTGCCAATTGCCAAGCAAACCGTAGATCAAAATGCCGCTTGGCTGACAACTTATGCCATGAAGCGTGGTGTGGCTGAAGGAACAGGGCGTTTTCTCAATGGTCAGTTTGCTTGGGCGGCACTGGCGGGAAAAACCGGTACCAGTAATGACACCAAAGACAGTTGGTTTGTCGGCGTTGATGGCCGCGAGGTGACCACCATTTGGCTCGGTCGTGATGATAACAAATCGACCAAACTCACTGGCTCAAGTGGCGCGTTGCGCGTTTACGCGGAGTATTTGCAACATCGCATTCCGACGCAGTTAACCTTACCGTGGCCAAAAGATATCTCAACTGTCGGTTTTGCCAAAACCAGTCGTGGGGATTTGCAGCTTGATTGTGAGAATGCCTTCAAATTACCCGTTTGGGATAATAAAGGTCAGTGGAAAAAAGAGTGCAGTAATCAACCCGCACAATGGCTAAAAAATATTTTCAGCTGGTAACGATTTGCTTATATTGTTCAGTGAGCCGCCTTTACACGGTGCGCTGAACGATCAGCCGTTCGATGAGAAAGGGACATCATTTGTGAAAACGTTTCGCCTATTATTGGTCATGCTACCTTGGATGATCGCATCTTCAGCGATTGCCGCGGAGCAAGAAGAAAGTGCTCCTCGCACGAAAGTCGCCGTCGTACTCGCTGGTGGTGGAGCAAAAGGTGCTGCGCACATTGGGGTGTTAAAGGCGCTCGAAGAAATGCGTGTACCTGTCGATATGGTGACCGGTACCAGTATGGGGGCATTTGTCGGTGGCTTGTATGCAACGGGCATGAGCGCCGATGAAATCGAAAGTTTTCTTACCACGATAGATTGGAATAATGGCTATCGCGATAGAGTTGATCGTAGTCAGCGTCGGGTTCGTGATAAAGAATATGAAGACCGCTATCAACTGACCACCGATATTGGTTTTGGCTGGGGTGAACTAAAAGGCACTCGCGGCGTGGTGCAAGGGCAAGGGATGCTGCGCATCTTGCGTGAAACCACCGGTAACCTACCGAAATTTAAATCATTTAATGATCTAGCTATTCCTTACCGTTCGGTCGCGACCGACATTATTGAACTTGAACCAGTGGTCATTGATCAGGGCTATCTGGTTGATGCGATGATGGCTAGCATGTCAGTACCTGGCGCATTGCCACCGTATCGTCTTGACGATCACCTGTTGGTAGATGGTGGTGTGACTAATAACATGCCTGTTGATGTCGCTCGTGATCTCGGCGCCGACGTGGTGATTGCGGTCGATATCAGCACCGATTACAAGCAGGAAGAAGACTTTACCGGTCTATTTACCGTCGCCGATCAACTCTCCAATTATTTGGTGCGCAGTAGCACCTCTCGTCAAGCCGCGACCCTTCATGATTCGGATTTGTTGTTGCAACCGAATGTCGGTGATATGGAAACTACCGAATTTGAACGCATGCCAGAGGCGTATCAAGAAGGTTATCAAATCACCATGGCGCAGCGAGATAAATTGTCTGCGTTGGCGCTGACTGCAGCGGAATACCAAGCCTATATCGACCACAAACAGGCGGTACGTAAACAACTGCGCTACGGTGATGAAATTGAAATCAGTGATGTGGTGATCAACAACCATACCCACTACAGTGATGAACTGCTGGAAAACCGTTTAGATATCGATACTGGCCGCCAAGTCACCACGCATGAGCTTGAGCAAAGCGTACAGGATTTATATGCGCTTGATCGTTTTGAATTGATTAGTTATCGCTATGATCAAATCGATCAGCAAGATGTGCTGGTGGTCGATGTAAACGAGAAATCATGGGGCCCGAATTACATGAACTTTCGTTTTTTCCTTGAGGATGATTTCTCAACCGATAGCCAATATTCGATTGGTATTTCGACCAACTTTACCGATATTAACCAAAACGGTGCTGAACTGCGTACTAACTTGGAGATGGGGACTGATAAGACCATCGAGGCAGAGCTTTACAGCCCCTTCTTCTCTCAGCAAAAAGTGTTTACCACCTTAGGTCTTCGTTACAACAAACAAAAGCGCAATGCGCCATTAAGTGGTTTTGATGATACCAGTTTAGAATCAACGCAAGATTTCCTACCGGTCACTTACACCGAGTGGGTTGGCGAACTTGCATTAGGTTACCAAGAAACGTTGTGGCGTGAGTTTAAAATCGGCTTGCGATACACGGATGGTGATGGTGCCTTTGCGTCATTGCCTTCGATTGGCGATGTCCAATTTCAGCGGACGGGTGTGTTTGCCAACTACCGAATTGATACGTTAGATAACTTTAGCTTGCCGACTCGAGGCGTCTATTTTGATATTAATTACCTCATTTCCCACGATGAAGGCCAAGGAAATGTCTCTTTAGCGGCAGCAGAAAAAGATACCTCCTATGAATTTGGCGCCAAATTGATCGCGGCGACCAGCTTTTCTCGCCATACTTTGGTCGCAAATCTCGATACTGGATTTGTACAGAGTAAAAACTCGGCGGTTCCGGTTGATCCTAAAGAGATTGGTGGTTTCTTAAATCTCTCTGGTATTCCTCGTAATAGCCTTATTGGCCAAAACAAAGTCTTTAGCAGTTTAGTCTATCGCTATCGTTGGTTTGATAATGATTTCGGCTTATTTACTGCACCATTTTATTTAGGTGCATCAGTGGAGTATGGCGGAGTTTGGTCCGATCCTGACATTGGTATTGAAGATGCGCCACTATACAAAGCAGGGTCTATTTTTGCTGGTATTGACTCTCCTATTGGACCAATAATGCTGGCGTATGGTCGTACAGAACACAATTTCGATTCGGTTTATTTAATAATAGGAACGTCTTTTAAGTAGCTGAGTTAAGATAAACATCACTCTGTTTTCAGAGTGATGATGCGGGACGGTTGGATGATTATTCATAGAACTTTAGTCTTAAGTTGCTATGTTGGTCAAAATGGCAAGATTTTAATTTAACGTTAAATTTGCTATCATGCCGCCCACAGTTTGGCCTCTCTGGCACTGTTTATCAGTCTAAAAAGAATGACAAATATGGCAATGGAGAGCCAAGTTTCCAAGGATGTTCACTCCCCACTGAAAATAGGCGGAGGAACCGCAATGAGAGGAAAAAGTCGTGCTTGAAGCCTACCGTAAACACGTCGAAGAGCGTGCTGCTGAAGGAGTTGTACCAAAACCTTTAGACGCAGAACAAGTTGCTGGACTCATCGAACTTGTTAAAAATCCCCCACAAGGTGAAGAAGCCTTCATTCTTGATCTGCTTGAGAACCGCATTCCACCAGGTGTTGATGAAGCGGCTTATGTAAAAGCCGGATTCTTAACCGCTGTAGCAAAAGGCGAAGTGGCATCACCACTGGTGAGCCGTGAGAAAGCCGCGCAACTGCTAGGTACCATGCAAGGTGGTTACAACATCGAGTCATTGATTGAGTTGCTGGATGATGCTGAGTTGGCACCGATTGCGGTCACCGCGTTATCGCATACTCTATTGATGTTTGATTCATTCTACGATGTGGAAGAAAAAGCCAAAGCGGGCAACACGCACGCACAGCAAGTGCTGCAATCTTGGGCGGATGCTGAATGGTTTACGTCGAAAAATAAAGTCGCAGAAAAAATCACGGTTAAAGTATTTAAAGTCACTGGTGAAACCAATACCGATGACTTATCTCCAGCACCAGATGCATGGTCGCGTCCTGATATTCCTGTTCATGCTAAAGCGATGCTTAAGATGGAGCGTGAAGGCATCAATCCAGATGATGCGGGTAACGTAGGTCCAATTACTCAAATTGAAGAATTGCAAAAAGATGGCATTCCACTGGCTTATGTCGGAGATGTTGTTGGTACGGGTTCTTCACGTAAATCAGCCACCAACTCTGTACTTTGGTTTATGGGCGACGATATCCCTTATGTACCAAACAAACGTACTGGTGGTATCTGTTTAGGTGGAAAAATTGCCCCTATCTTCTACAACACCATGGAAGATTCAGGCGCTTTGCCAATTGAATTGAATGTACAAGATATGAATATGGGCGATGTTATCGACATCTACCCATATGAAGGTGTGGTTTGCAAAAACGGCGCTGAGATTTCAAGTTTCAAACTGAGCAGTGTATTGCTTGATGAAGTCCGTGCGGGTGGTCGTATTCCTCTTATCATCGGTCGTGGTTTAACCAGCCGTGCTCGCGCTTCTCTTGGTCTAGAAGAGACCGAACTGTTTGCGAAACCGATTGATCCTAATGCTTCTGATAAAGGCTATACGCTGGCACAGAAAATGGTCGGTAAAGCGTGTGGTGTCGAAGGTGTTCGTGCTGGTCAATACTGTGAGCCGAAGATGACGACAGTTGGTTCGCAAGATACCACCGGCCCAATGACGCGTGATGAGTTGAAAGATTTGGCGTGTCTTGGCTTCTCGGCTGACTTGGTGATGCAGTCTTTCTGTCACACCTCGGCTTACCCGAAACCAGTTGATGTGAATACGCACCATACGCTGCCTGATTTCATTATGAACCGCGGCGGTGTATCACTGCGTCCGGGTGATGGTGTTATCCACTCATGGCTCAACCGTATGTTGTTGCCTGATACTGTTGGTACTGGCGGTGATTCACATACGCGCTTCCCATTGGGTATTTCATTCCCAGCAGGTTCTGGCTTAGTGGCCTTTGCTGCGGCAACGGGTGTGATGCCACTGGATATGCCAGAGTCAATTTTGGTGCGCTTTAAAGGTGAAATGAAGCCAGGTATCACGCTACGTGATTTGGTACATGCCATCCCTTACTACGGTATTCAGCAAGGTCTTTTGACGGTAGAAAAAGCGGGTAAGATCAACGAATTTTCAGGCCGTGTACTGGAAATTGAAGGGGTTGAGCATCTTAGCGTGGAACAAGCATTCGAACTGTCTGATGCTTCAGCAGAGCGTTCTGCTGCGGGCTGTACCGTGAAGCTTTCTCAAGCGTCGATTGAAGAATACCTAAACTCGAATATCACCATGTTGAAGTGGATGATTGCAGAAGGCTATGGCGATCGTCGTACTATCGAGCGTCGTATTACGGCGATGCAAGAGTGGCTAGCAAACCCTGAGTTGATGGAAGCGGATGCGGATGCAGAATACGCACACGTGATTGAAATTGATTTGGCTGAGATTGATCAACCTATTCTTTGCGCACCAAACGATCCTGATGATGCTCGTCTGTTATCGGATGTGCAAGGTACACAGATCGATGAAGTCTTTATCGGTTCTTGTATGACCAACATCGGTCACTTCCGCGCTGCAGGTAAGCTGCTTGAGAAGTTTAATGGTCAGCTCGATACGCGTTTGTGGGTCGCTCCACCAACGAAGATGGATAAGGATCAGCTAACCGAAGAAGGTTACTACGGCATCTTTGGCCGCGCTGGGGTGCGTATTGAAACTCCGGGCTGTTCACTATGTATGGGTAACCAAGCTCGCGTAGCAGATAAAGCGACAGTGATGTCGACTTCGACGCGTAACTTCCCGAACCGTTTAGGTACTGGCGCGAACGTTTACCTTGCTTCCGCAGAACTGGCTGCGGTAGGTGCAATTCTAGGTAAGATTCCAACGATGGAAGAGTATCTAGAGTACGCCAAGCAAATTGATGCGACCGCTGCCGATACTTACCGTTACTTGAACTTCCATAAGATGGCCGAGTACACCAAGAAAGCGGATGAAGTGATTTTCCAAGAGCCTGCGTAAACGCTGATGCTTTCCCTGTTGAACTAGTGTGTTTGATAGAAAATAAAAAACCGCAGATTTTTAGTCTGCGGTTTTTTTATCTCCGTCTTATTTGTCATTGCCGCTGTGTTAGCTTGCTCTCAGCAACATCATCACGGTCATCGAATAAAGACGCCCACTATGCTCAGAAGATTGCTTCGTTTGCTGCCTTGCTGCAATACCAACTAATTAGGAGATATTGGTTTAATGTTCATGGTTGTTTCAGAACATATAGAGTGAATCTAGATTTTTAGCGCGAACATTGCTGCGACATTACGTGCCGTTAGTTCAATGTTCTCCGCCGCTTCTGCCATCGCTGTTGGTAAATCGACTGAACGGTTCACCACCGCAAATACCGCATCAATACCGTGCTCATGCACGACACCGCAGTCTTGCGTCAAACAGCCTGAAATACCGATCACTGGCACTGAGTGTTTTTTCGCTGCGCGTGCGACACCAATTGGTGTTTTACCGTGAATGGTTTGGCTATCAATACGACCTTCTCCAGTAATCACTAAATCGGCATCAGCCACTACATCCGTTAGGTTTACCGCATCCATTACAATCTCGATGCCCGGGCGAAGTTCTGCATTAAGCAAGCCCATCAGTGCCGCACCTAAACCACCCGCCGCACCAGCGCCTGGACGGTTTAGAACATCGTGACCCAATTGCTGTTTGATTACTTCTGCGTAATGAGCAAGGTTGCTATCAAGTTGTGCCACCATTTCTGGTGTTGCGCCTTTTTGTGGGCCGAATACTTGCGATGCACCTTTAGGGCCACACAGTGGGTTGTCCACATCACACGCCACTTCTAAACGCACTTGTGCAAGACGAGGATCAAGACCGCTCATGTCGATGGTGTGCAGTTTTTCCAGCTCGCCACCGCCAAAACCCAGCGATTGACCAGCTTCATCCAGTAGACGAATGCCCAGAGCTTGCGCCATTCCGAGGCCGCCATCGTTGGTTGCGCTGCCACCAATACCAACGATGATGTGTTCAACACCTTTATCAAGCACCGCTTGGATCAACTCGCCGGTACCAAGGGTTGTGGTCAGCATAGGGTTACGCTTTGCTGGCTCAACCAGATGTAGGCCAGATGCTGCTGCCATTTCGATGATTGCCGTTTTGCCATCACCCATTAAACCGTAGAAACCGTTGACTTGCTCGCCAAGTGGGCCAGTCACTGCGTGCTCGATGATGTCACCACCGGTAGCATCCACCAAGGATTGCACCGTGCCTTCACCACCATCTGCCATTGGCAGTTTGATGTATTCAGCGTTTGGCAGAACTTGTTTAAAGCCGTGTTCAATCGCAATCGCGACGTCCATCGCACTAAGACTTTCTTTGTATGAATCTGGAGCAATAACAATTTTCATAGTAATAACCTTAAACGCCTTAAACAAATAAACCAAACACACCGAACATCATAGTAGAGACAAATGCGATCATGAGACCGACGGCTGACTCATAAGGGATGAGCTTAAGACGCTCGCGAATATCCATGTGTACTGCACCGCCAGTGGCATGGAAGAAGCTACCATGAGGCATGTGGTCAAATACGGTTGCACCAGAGTGAATCATGGCCGCGCCAGCCAGTGCAGGTACGCCAAGTTCTAGGATTGTGCCACTAAATACGCTTGCTGCGACTGCTGTACCTGCTGTAGTAGAAGCGGTTGCTAGTGACATCATGGCACCAGAGATTGGCGCGAGTAGGTAAGAAGGCAAACCTGATGCCGTAAGAATATCAATCAAACCGCCTTTTAGACCTGAGTTCGCAATGATGCCGGCCAGAGTACCGGTACCCAGTAACATCACTGCCACTGGCGCCATGCGGCTTAGACCAGAGACCGCGAAGCGGTTAGTATCATGGAAACGGCCCATCACCACTGCACCAAGGAAACCACCCAGCGGTAGAGCAATCAGAGGATCGATGTTGATGCCTGCGATTGGGCGTAGCGCAAGTAGTGCGATTGCCACAAGTGGCGCAACAATCGCAGCACCGAAGCTTGGTAGTTTGCTTAGGTCAACGGAAACCACTTCGCTTTCATGCACCATACTGCCTTTGTTAGTCAGGCGCTTCGCAATCATGTAAGCCACGATAAGACCAAACAAACCTGGGATCACGCCCGCGGCCATTACTGAGGTCAGTGGTACGTTAAACGCGTCTGCTGCTGCGATCGCATTTGGGTTTGGTGACATCACGTTACCGGCTTTACCGCCGCCGACCATTGCCAGCAAAATTGCGGCTTTAGAGATGTTGGCACGTTGCGCGATAGCCAGAGCGATAGGAGAAACGGTGATCACCGCAACGTCAACGAATACGCCAACAGCAGTAAGAATAAGAGTCGCTAGAGCAAGAGCAAGTAGGGCACGAGTTTCGCCTACTTTTTTTACAATCGTTTCAGCAATCGAGGTAGCTGCACCAGATTCAATCAGCACGCCAGCCAGTACACCTGCGGCTAAAATACGCAGCACTGCCGTAACAATGCCTTGTGCGCCGCCAATCATCAGTGAAACGGTATCAGTCAGTGATACACCACCAATGACACCACCAACCAGTGCGCCAATGATCATGCCGTAAGCGGGTGGAACTTTGCGTAGGATGAGCGCGATTGCCACAATCAGTGCAGCTAAGGCGCCTAGGGTAGAGACTTCAACCATGGTTGTTTCCATCTAAGTTATAAGAGTTATTTTTTGCTGACTATAGAGAGGCGCAGGCTCATCGTCTTTAGAATGGTTAACAAATATTCCAGCGTTTAGATGGTGATTTTTGTGCAACTGCACAAA
The DNA here is from genome assembly GCF_000222565.1 of Vibrio sp. N418. Classification (NCBI taxonomy): domain Bacteria; kingdom Pseudomonadati; phylum Pseudomonadota; class Gammaproteobacteria; order Vibrionales; family Vibrionaceae; genus Vibrio; species Vibrio sp. N418. The sequence goes on along the minus strand of NZ_AFWD01000037.1, from coordinate 21,079 downwards.
TTTGGAATTAATGACCAAATAATTTCAAGGCAAGATAGAGGTGTAACTTGTCGTCTAAGTTGTTGATGTTTAATGAGGTTATTTCTTCTATTCGTTCTAGTCGATAACGTAGAGTATTACGGTGAATATGCAGTGTTTGGCATGTTTGACAAGCGTCACAGTTCTGGGCAAAAAAAGCTTTAAGTGTCTTTACCAATGCCCCTTTGTTGTCCTTTTGCATTAATAAATCAAACGGTTCTTTGATTTGTTCTACTTTCCAAGACTCTTCAAATAGGCTACTGAGCAGGACGGGTAAACGGTGGTTTTGATAGAAAAACACCTCACCGTCTTGATCGTCAATGGCATCCAATGTCAGCTTGGCAGTTTGATAAGACTTACTCAAACCATCAGGACCTGAAAAATAATCACCCAATGCCATGCGAATTTTAAACTTACCCAGCTGACGCACTCGTTTTAGTAGCTTGGTGACTCGCTTACGTTCGTTTTCAACCGACCAGCCTGATTTGGTCAGTTCGATAGGCTTTAATACCACCACTTCATTAGTCGATACCGATAGGATTCCGACCAAGTTATCGCGCTCAGGAAACTCTAATAAGTGCACTAATTGTTGTAAGTTTGCCAGTGAGAGTGGCGCATGATCATCATCCGACATCACTTGAACGACAGCGGCGATGCGCGGTTTGGTTAAATCCAGTTCCAAACGCTCGGCAATCACGCGGATCTGACCGTCATCCAATGGCGCACCTTGGATCAATTGCATCACCAACTCTTCGCGATGGCGCTTATGCCACTCAACTTGTGACATCAGCGCTGCTTGTTCAACGATCAATTCAGCGGTCATTTTGACCAGTTCACCATATTGCTGAACGTTGTCAGGTTCGCCTGAGATACCAATCACCCCAATCACTTTATCTTGATAGATGATCGGGAAGTTGATGCCCGGCTTGACCCCTTTGAGGTGCTGAGCGGTGGCAGAGTCAATCGCCACCACGCGCTGTTCTGCGATGGCAAGAATCGAGCCTTCATGACGTTGACGCAGCCGAGTTGGATCGCCAGAACCAATAATTCGGCCAAACTCGTCCATCACATTGACTGAATAAGGGATGATTTTCATCGAACGCTCAACGATTTGTCGGGCGATGGTTTCGTTTAACTGCATAGAAAAGGCATGGTGTGAGCAAAAAAGGAAAGATACCACTGGCCTAGCAATGGAACAATCCTACTCTCACGCCCAGTTGGAAAGCGGTAAATTAAGATTTATTGTGGTGAGTGTTTTGGCTATGAAAAAGCACCTGCGAGGCAGGTGCTTTGATATGTTCTAGTCGTGGTTTAGTCTAGTCTAGTCTAGTCTAGTCGTTCAATTTCACTAGCGATATATTGACCGTTGACTATAGAGGCTTCTACTTCTACTTCCTGTTGAGTTAAGCTTCTAAAGGTTAGGCCATCGTCAAATTCAGTAAATCTATTTACATAAATAGTGTCGATATTTCGACTACCAATCGTGAAACTCATATTAGTTTCATCGATCGAATTTACAGTACCTTCGATGTCTATATCATTACCGTTCCAGCTGTTTGAATCGTCATTATCGTTATCAAACTCGATTTCAAGAGCGGTATTATTAGTACCAGTGGTTACTTCAATCATAGTACCTTGTACTAAGTGGTTTTTATTACCATCTTCAAAGCGTGTTTGGGCTGTAACATTAAAACGACCACGATAGTTTAGCTCAAAGGCACTCTTATCGTTGGCAACCCATGTTAGTAGACCTTCAATTTCAGTATCGTTATCGATATCGTCGTAGGTTTCGATTTCAACCTCAGTTGCATTAATCGTATTCCCTATTGCTTTACCTTCAACTTCAACCCAAAGGCCATTGGCAAGCTCTCCACCTTCAACTGAATTTTGAGTGTAGATAACCGTCAATGCAGCACCAAGATTGAAACGTAAATTAGTCTTATCGAGATTTGAAATAGTCCCTTCAATTTCAAAATGATCCTTTAGTATTTCATTCTCAAATTTGACTACTGACAATACTTTGTAGCCATCAGTTGCTGTAGGTAGTGACGATACCATTACCCAATCACCACCACGAATATGGCCTTGATCAACTAATGCAGATAGTTTAGGAAATGTTAGTGCGACACCATTGACTGTAAATTGACCAGAGTCTTTATTCGTAATCGTGATTATGCCTGCAATAGTTGGTTCAAGCTGGACGTGTTGGCCTACCGCGCGTGTTGGGTTTGGTGACAATGCCACTAACATTCCAGGACTAAGTTGCGTCGTACTCAGTGCTACATTTTCATCGCCTGCAAGATAGTTAACGCTCGCCACATCATATTGATGACCATTAACGGTAATTACATTACCAGATACGCGCTCAATCGTACCTTGTGCTGCATTTGGTCGATGGTTGCTATTGTTATCAGATTTGTCATCTGAACCACCACCGCCACCACAACCCGTTAATATTGCGCCGAGTAGACTAACTAAAACCAACTTTTTCATTTACTTATTTTCCTGACTAGAATGCTTAAAACGGGTGTATCCTAATCGACCAAACGTGAAGCGCTCGTGAAGAAATGTGGAAGTAGCATGAAAATATTAATTGTGGATGATAGTCATAATGTCGCAGAAACCATTGCTGACTATTTAGAGCTAGAAGGTATGATCATCGACTGTGCCTACCACGGTGAAGCCGCACTGAAGTTAGTTGCCGAGCAACATTATGATGTGATCATCATGGATATTATGATGCCGAAAATTGACGGTATTTCTGCGGTAAAGAAACTGCGCCAAGAGCAGTTTTGTAACACGCCGATTCTGTTTCTCACCGCTAAAGATAGTTTGGACGACAAAGTCGCGGCTTTTGAGGCGGGAGGCGATGATTACTTATTAAAACCTTTTGCAATGCAAGAGTTGAGTCTGCGAGTAAAAGCTTTAGCAAGTCGAGGACCTCGCCAAGATATCGGTCAATTGGGTTTCGCCGATATTACCGTCAACACTCAAACGGATGAAGTGCGTAGGGCTGGTGTTGTGCTTAAGCTCAGTCGAATTCAGCGCAAAATATTAAAAGAGCTGCTACGCCATGCGCCTGCGATCGTTTCACGACAAGAACTAACTGATTCAGTGTGGGGCGATGACGAGCCGAGTAGTGATGCTTTACGTAGTCATATCTATGGTTTGCGTAGCGCATTAGATAAAGGTTTTGAGCAATCCAGATTAGAGACTATTCATGGACAAGGTTACCGAATCAAAGCATAAGCATTATCCGAGTATTTATCGCAAGATACGCCTTAGTTTTGGTGTTATGACATTATTGATGTTTAGCACCTTTTGGGCAGTGATTTACTTTGCTGAAAATCAAATCGAAATTATTAGCTTGCACCATTGGCTCGACACCGAGGCCTCACGCTACAATGCGGATTATAAGCGAGAAGGCGCAAATGCACGCCTACCACAAGAGGCGGAATTCTCCACCTATTGGAGTGAAAAATCGCTACCAGTCTGGTTACAAGGTTATCGTAAGCCAGGTTTTTATGAGCACCTGCTCGGCAAAGAAGATAAGCACTTTATCGTGACTGAACATCCGTCTGGTCAAGGGATGTTGTACATCGTCTTTCAAGATGATGCTGATGATTACCTCGATGAATATGAATTTAGTCTACATAACTCGACCTTTGTGATTGGCGGTTTTATCTCAATATTGGTGGTGTTGTATGGCGTCTATGTGGTGCGTTCACTTTCACGTCCACTCAATCGTATTGAAGACAAAATTCGGCATATGCCACCGGATCAGCCAATATTTAGTGTAGATACCGAATATGCCGAAACGCGGCATATTGAGCAAACCTTGCTCGATAGCAAGATGAATATCTCTGGTTATTTTCAGCGCGAAAAAGAGTTTAGTCGTTTTGCATCGCATGAACTGCGCACGCCAATTATGGTAATACGAGGTTCAACCGATCTGCTTGGTAAAATTCCTAATCAAGTCCCGTTAGCCAACAAAGCCATCAATCGACTCGATCTCGCCTGTGAACAAATGCGAGTATTAACGGAAACCTTTTTGCTGTTAGGTAAAGAAGAAATAGATCACCATCATTTACAACCGTGTTGTTTGTATGAGGAGCTCGAGGTTCAATTAGCCGAAATGTCACCGTTATTTGCTAAACAAGATGCCAGTTATCAGTTGCGTGTTGAGGGCATGAGTAAGGTGTTTGCACCGAAAAGTTTTGTCGTAATCGTGATTAACAATCTAATCAAAAACGCCTTCAGTTACAGCCTTGGTGATATCGATGTGGTTCTAGAAGGAGCGACATTGTTCATCACTAATCGTCACGCAGGTCATGAAACCTACAACGCAGGTTATGGTTGTGGTTTGGTGATTGTGGAACGAATTTGCGAAAGGATGGGTTGGGAGTTTATTCGCCAAGATGATGGTGAGTTTTATCGTGCCCAAGTGCAGTTCCGATCAGCACCGTCTGACTTATAACGGGTCAGTTAGATGGCAGCTTTGCGTCGAAGGTGGCTTGTCGTTATACTCGCCGCGATTAAATTTGCTAGGTCTTAGTGATGGAATTTGAATTTGTAAGAAACACCCTAATGGGCGAATACTATGTGAAATGTAGTATGGGACATGAAATCGTTGGGCGTTGGCTACAAGAAGAAATTGGCAAAGATGAGCAGAAAATCGCTCAAGTCGAACAATTGATCGATCAAGCTCTATCCGCGCCTCAGCAAGAGCACATGTTACTCGGCAAAGAAATTAGCCTCTCTATTTTAGGCGATGAAGTGATGGTGCAAGAAAACGTGTTATTGCATGGTGAAGAGCTGGATGCTGATAGTGAATACGATTTCTATGATTGTGAAAGCACCGCGAGCTGCGGGTTGGAAGATTTTTCACTCGCCATTGAGCAATGGAAACGTTTTCTAGCCAACCGTTAATACTGAGTTGATTACACAGTTTGTTGTATGCTGGCCAATAAAAAATGAGCCGAGCTAACAATGCTCATTTGATGCTTTATCTTTGTGAAAAGGCGCACCACGATGGTGCGCCTTTTTTGTTTTTAGAATTAGTCTGTTTTGGTTCTTTAATAAAAACAACAACTTAAATTCTGGCACGTAACTTGGAATAGGAATAATAAAGTAAAGGACAGAATATTGAGAGGAAGCAATGAAACTAATCAACGCCATTATTAAACCATTTAAATTAGACGACGTGCGAGAAGCGCTGGCCGATGTCGGTATTGAAGGGATGACCGTTTCTGAAGTGAAAGGTTTTGGTCGCCAAAAAGGCCACACGGAACTGTATCGCGGTGCGGAATATCAAGTCGATTTTTTACCAAAAGTAAAACTGGAAGTGGCTACTCAAGCGGAGAATGTCGATCGTGTGATTGAAGCGATCACGAAAGCGGCGCATACCGGCAAGATCGGTGACGGCAAAATTTTTGTCTATGACTTGAGCCAAGCGGTACGGATTCGTACCGGTGAAATGGACGTTGAAGCACTTTAATAGCAAAGGATTGGAGAATGAACATGGAATTATCGTTAACAGTAACTGAACTACGCTACGCCCTCGACACCTTTTTCTTTCTTATTTCTGGTGCGTTAGTGATGTGGATGGCAGCCGGTTTTGCCATGCTTGAAGCCGGTTTGGTACGCTCAAAAAACACCACAGAAATTTTAACCAAAAATATCTGCCTTTACGCAATAGCGTGCACCACTTTCCTCTTAGTGGGTTACAACATTATGTATGTTGATAATAGTGCTGGTGGTTGGTTACCTTCATTTGGTGCCCTGATTGGTACGCAAAGTGAAGGCGCGGATCATTCGTTGGAGTCGGATTTCTTTTTCCAAGTTGTGTTTGTAGCCACAGCAATGTCGGTGGTGTCTGGCGCGGTAGCAGAACGCATGAAACTATGGTCTTTCCTTATCTTTTCAGTGGTGCTAACCGCATTTATCTATCCAATGGAAGGCTATTGGACATGGGGTGGCGGTTTCCTTTCTGAGGCTGGTTTTAGTGACTTTGCTGGCTCTGGTATCGTGCATATGGCAGGCGCATCAGCGGCATTAGCTGGCGTACTATTACTGGGTGCGCGTAAAGGGAAATACGGTAAGAATGGCGAAATTTACCCTATTCCTGGTTCAAACATGCCACTAGCAACATTAGGTACTTTTATTTTGTGGTTCGGTTGGTTTGGCTTTAACGGCGGTTCACAACTGATGATTTCAGATTTTGAAAATGCCACAGCCGTTGGTCAAATCTTCTTGAACACGAATGCTGCGGCAGCAGCTGGCGCGATTGCCTCTTTATTAGTGTGTAAAACCACTTGGGGTAAAGCAGATCTGACTATGATCCTCAATGGCGCTTTGGCGGGGTTGGTTGCGATTACCGCCGACCCATTGTCTCCTTCACCGATGTACGCAGTGGCGATTGGCGCGGTATCAGGTGTGGTTGTGGTGTTTAGTATTGTTGCTCTGGATAAAATGAAAATAGATGATCCAGTTGGTGCTATTTCAGTTCATGGAGTGTGTGGTTTCTTTGGTTTGATGGTGGTGCCACTGAGCAATGCAGACGCGACATTCAGTGCGCAGCTGTTAGGCGCTTTGGTTATCTTTGCTTGGGTATTTGCAGCAAGCCTTGCGGTATGGGGGGTATTGAAGCTGACGATTGGTATCCGCGTGTCGGAAGATGAAGAGCAAGAAGGGATGGACTTACATGATTGTGGTGTTGGCGCTTATCCTGAGTTTGTCTCTCTGAAATAGTATTGAAATATAGCGTTACAAAATAACCCTTATGAAACCTGTCGTTATCGGCAGGTTTTTTTATGTTTAAGAATTGTATTCTAACCGTACATGATTATAATAACGCAACTGATAAACATTATCATTTAATAAAAATAAAGGATTTCTGAGAATGAAAAAGCTGCTCACACTTTCTGCACTAGCTTGTGCAACTATCGCCCCAACAGCAATGGCTGCTGATGAAGTGAACGTATACTCTTATCGTCAACCTTTCCTAGTTGAACCAATGTTCAACGAGTTCACTAAAGAAACAGGCATCAAAGTAAACGTTAAGTTTGCTAAAAAAGGGTTAGCAGAAAAGCTAGCTCAAGAAGGTGAGTACAGCCCAGCAGACGTTGTTCTAACAGTTGATATCAGCCGCCTATCTGAATTGACAGAGAAAGGCTTAGTTCAACCAGTGAACAGCGACATTCTTGAAAAAAATATTCCGGCGCAATACCAAGATACGGATAACGAGTGGTTTGCACTGACTACACGTACTCGTAGCGTTTACTCATCACGTGACCGTGTTGGTAAGCTAGGTCAAGATTTTACCTATGCAGACCTTGTTAAGCCTGAATTCAAAGGCAAAATCTGTACACGTAGCGGTAAGCACCCTTACAACGTTTCTTTGGTTTCAGCGATGATCGCTGAAAACGGCGAAGCGGCAACAAAAGAGTGGTTAGAAGGTGTTAAAGCGAACCTAGCTCGTAAACCGCAAGGTAACGACCGCGCGCAAGTGAAAGCGATTAAAGAAGGTCTATGTGACGTTGCACTTGGTAACAGCTACTACCTAGGTAAAATGGTTAACGATCCTGAGCAACTAGCATGGGCAGAGTCGGTATACATCAACTTCCCTAACCAAGAAACCACCGGTACGCACGTCAACATCTCTGGTATGGCGATGGCGAAATACGCACCAAACAAAGAGAATGCTCAGAAATTGATGGAGTTCCTAGCCGGTGATGTTGCACAGAACATGTATGCAGAAGTGAACTACGAATACCCAGTAAAACCAGGTGTAAAACCTTCTGAGCTAGTAGCATCATGGGGCGAATTTAAGGCTGACCCAATTTCACTTGATAAAATCGCTGATCACCATGAAGCGGCTATCAAGTTACTTGATGAAGTGAAATTTGACCTGTAATCATATCTAAGGGTATAACAGTACCCAATGTTTTAAGGAATGAGGTGTATTTGTATTTACACCTCATCAGCCTGATATGACTAGGCAATGAAAGAAAATAATTATTTCTGGAAAACCAGCAGTGGGGCGCTTGCTCTGCTGCTGGTTTTACCTATCTTAGCGATATTTTTTACCGCAGTTGGTGAAACAGACCAACTCTTCTCTCACTTGATGTCTACAGTGATGGCCACTTACACCTATAATACGGTGGTGCTGGTTGTTGGTGTGATGCTGCTTTCCCTTCTATTTGGTATCCCGTGTGCGTGGTTGATGGCGATGTGTCGTTTACCAAGCGAGCGTATTTTGCAATGGGCTCTGGTGCTACCGCTGGCAATGCCTGCTTATATCGTCGGTTATATTTTTACTGATTGGTTTGATTTTGCAGGCCCGATTCAAATTGCATTGCGAGATGTGATGGGCTGGCAAGCTGGGGATTATTGGTTCCCTGATATTCGTACCTTGGGCGGCGCGATTATTGTGTTGGCATTAGTCCTTTACCCATACGTTTATCTGCTGTGTCGAGCAGCCTTTATGGAACAAAATGTTTCTTTGTTGCAATCGGCTCGACTACTTAAATGTTCCCCTTGGCAGAGCTTTTACCGTATTTCATTACCTTTAGTCCGTCCTGCGATCGCCGTTGGTTTGTCGCTGGTGGCGATGGAAACCATTGGTGATTTTGGTACGGTGAGCTATTTTGCTGTGAATACGCTTACTACCGCGGTTTACGATACTTGGCTCGGCTATTCTAGCTTAACGGCTGCAGCAAAAATCTCGGTGATCATGCTGGTATTTGTGATTCTGTTGTTGTCGCTAGAGCGCTACAGCCGCCGTAAACAAAAATTGTTTCAGAGCCAATTTAGCAGCCGTGAAGACTTCCGTTATGAACTGCGTGGTTGGAAAAAATGGCTCGCACTTATTTGGTGTTGGGGCTTGGTGGCTGTCGCCTTTATCTTCCCGCTAGGGCAGTTGTGCCTCTATGCTTATAAATATTTTGCCCAAAGCTGGACGCCAGAATTTCAACAATACGCGCTCAATAGTTTGTATGTTTCATTAAGTGCGGCGGTGATTGGTGTGCTGATCGCATTAGTGGTCAATTTCTATCATCGTCTGAGTGCCAGTCGTACTTCAGTGCTGTTTATGCGCCTCTCTTCTTTAGGTTATGCAGTGCCAGGCACGGTATTGGCCATTGGTGTTATGGTGCCGGTGATCTTTATGGATCATGCGGTCAATGACTTAGCGAAAGCGATGGAATGGGGCCGCCCGGGATTGATTTTCTCTGGCTCGATGTTTGCGATTATTTTTGCGTTAGTGGTGCGTTTTTCTGCGGTCGCAATTGGCAGTATTGAAAGTAGTTTGAGTAAGGTATCTCCTTCACTTGATATGGCCTCTCGTACCATGGGCTGCAATCCCAATACTATGTTATTGAAGGTGCATGTGCCCTTGATTCGTCGTGGTGCGTTGATTGCAGCATTGTTGGTATTTATTGAGTCAATGAAGGAGCTCAATGCCTCGCTATTACTGCGTCCATTTAATTTTGAAACACTGGCGACTTATGTTTTCAACTATGCGTCAGATGAGCATCTAGAGCTGGCAGCAATGCCGGCGGTGATTCTTGTTCTGGTTGGCCTTGTGCCATTGGTATTGATTAATCGTTCTTTAGAGCAGGTACATTGATGAGCTGTGCACTTTCCATTAATAATCTCACTTGCAAATACGATGAGCAGACAACGATTTTAAAAGAGCTCTCTCTTGAAGTTGAGCAGGGGGAGATTATCTGCTTACTGGGCGCGAGTGGCTGTGGTAAAACGACTTTGCTCAAAGCGATTGCTGGCTTGCTTCCTCTAAGCTCTGGGTCGATGACGTTAAACTGTATGACCATTGACGATGGTGAGAATTGGCTGCCGCCAGAGCAACGTAATATTGGGATGATCTTCCAAGATTATGCGTTATTTCCTCACCTTACCGTTGAGCAAAACGTGGCCTTTGGCCTCCGCGATTTAAGCAATGATGAAAAACGCAGCATTGTGGCTGATATGTTGGAGTTAGTGCACCTTACTGGCTTTGGCGAGCGTTATCCGCACCAGCTTTCTGGTGGTCAGCAGCAGCGTGTCGCGATTGCTCGTTCATTGGCGTATAACCCAGACTTATTGCTGCTCGATGAACCATTTTCCAATATTGATACTCAAGTTCGTCATGAACTGATTGGTGAAATTAGGAAAATCTTCAAGCAGCAAGGCGTGACAGCCATTTTTGTTACTCACAGCCGTGAAGAGGCTTTTGCCTTTGCCGATAAAATGGCGGTGATGAATCACGGCGTGATTGAACAGTATGGTACGGCAACGGAGTTGTACTATCAGCCATCGAGCAAGTTTGTCGCTGATTTTCTGGGCGGCGGAAGTTACTTAACGGCGCAACGCGTATCCGAATTTGAATATCAAACTGAGCTTGGTTTGATTGAAGCGACGGCGCAAAGAGAGATTGAGTTACAAGCACAATGTGAGTTGCTACTGCGTCCGCAATATATTCAAATCAGCGCGGTGGAAGAGAGCAGTGTAGTCGTGATGGAGCAGCAATTTATGGGCGATCACTGTCGCTATGTGATTAATGCCTACGGAAATCGCTTGCTAGCGAGCGCTTCTGAGCCATTAGAAATCGGTCAGCCTGTTTCGGTTAAGGTTGAAACTCAAGGTATTTTAGCTTTTTAGCTAAGAGAGATTCGCTGGCCACCGTTAAGATAGGTAGTACAAGCAACGCGCAATAAAGAGGTGAAGTTACCGACTTCGCCTCTTTTTTCTATCACTTCATTGTAAATACGCGTTAAAAACTCAGCCACGCTAATGTCAGATTCGCTGGCGATGTCTTCAATGACCTTCCAAAAAACTGCTTCCAATCGCACGCTCGTGACGACGCCGTCAATGCGTACTGACTTTGATTTTAAGGCGAACAGCTCGACTTCTGCACCAGAGTAGATCTCACACATATTAAGCACCTCCTTTGCTTAGGAGTGATTAGCATAATCGATTGATAAGAAATCACAGTAACCCTTTGGTCTAAGCAAAGATCAAAGGGTTATCGTATTAGGCTAATTGCTGGTTGAATTGAGCAAGCCATGCTGGATGTGCTGGCCACGCAGGTGCAGTTACAAACTGACCAGAGGTGACTGCTTGATCCATTTCTAGTGCCACGTAGGTCGCGCCAGCTAACTCAACTTCAGGCTGACAAGCTGGGTAAGCCGAAATCTGTTGCCCTTCAATAATGTTTGCCGCGGTGAGCAATTGCGCACCGTGGCAAATCGCCGCGATCGGCTTATTATCTTGGTAGAAAGCTTGAACTAAGATAATGACTTCAGGATTGAGTCTCAAGTACTCAGGGGCGCGGCCGCCGGGGATCAGCAAGGCATCATACTGAGTTGAATGTACCATGTGAAAGTTGTGATTGAGGGTGAAGTTATGGCCAACTTTTTCGGTGTAAGTTTGATCCCCTTCAAAGTCATGAATGGCCGTTTTTATTTGCTCACCTTTGAGTTTTTCTGGGCAAACGACATCGACGTGATGACCCAACATTTGTAGCGCCTGAAAAGGCACCATTAACTCGTAATCTTCAACAAAATCGCCTGCAATGATCAGTACTTTAGCCATGAGAACTTATTCCTTGTGTAGTGGAATGGCCAAATTAACAACTTATTTACAATTGGTGGTAATAAGGGATTACTACATCGAGTGATTAGAGAGCAGAAAAAAGCCCAGCGAATGCTGGGCAATGCTCTCACCTATAGGGTGTTGAGATACTTGGTAAACTGTTAGAGCTGTAAGAACTCTTTTACCTGCTGTACCACACGCTCTGCAGTTTCTTTGTCTGCCATTTCAGCAAAGATACGCAGTAGTGGCTCGGTACCAGAGAAACGAGCGATAACCCAGCCGCCATTCTTAAAGTACACTTTAGCTCCGTCTTCGTAGCTGACCTTTTCGATGTCAAAATCGAATTCAGGAAGTTGCTTGTCGACGTAAATTTTGCTGTATAGCGCATCTCGGTGTGCAGGTTTAAATTTGCAGTCACCTTCAGCGGTATAGGCATAGCCGTATTTCGCGTAGATTTCATCGAGCAGTTCAGAAATCTTTTTGCCCGTCACAGAGATCATTTCTACCAAGAGGCTTGAGGCGAATACGCCATCTTTGCCTTTGATGTGACCACGAATCGTTAAACCACCAGAACTTTCACCACCGATAAGCGAATCATCGGCTTCCATTTGTGAGCTAATGTGCTTAAAGCCTACTGGAACCTCAAAGCTCTTTTCGCCGTGATCAGCGGCAATCTTGTCCAAGATATGCGTGGTCGCGATGTTACGTACTACAGAGCCTTTCCAGCCTTTGTATTCAAGCATGTAGTAGTAAAGTAGCATCAGTACTTCATTTGGATGAATAAAGTGACCTTTTTCATCGATGATACCCAGACGGTCAGCATCGCCATCGGTACCGATACCGATGTCGTAGCCTTCATGAGCGACGATGTGCATCAGGCGGTAAAGCGTGGCTGCACTTGGTGATGGCATCAAGCCACCAAAGTCTGGGTTCTTACCGTCATTGATTACGTCGACTTCACAACGACCATTGATCAAAACGGTTTGTAGGGCATTTTTAGCCACACCAAACATTGGATCGATCAGTACGCGCAGATTGGCTTTTTTGATCGCTTCGATGTCGATAAAGTTAATGATTGAATCAACAAACGCGTTCATTGGATTGATGATTTCAATCAGTTGGTCAGCCTGAGCTTGTTCAAAATCGACACTTTTTACTTGGTCAGCGGTTAGAGTCGAAATCTGCTGTTCCACTTTTTGTGTGATGACTTCATCTGCATCACGGCCACCTTCAATGAAGATTTTAATCCCATTGTAGTCAGCCGGGTTGTGCGAAGCGGTAATACAAGCAGAGTAAGCACAGTTGCGCTCTTTTGCTTCAAACATCACGATAGGGGTTGGAACAAACTTGTCGATGAAGCTGACTTTAATGTTATTAGCGGCAAGAACTTCAGAGAACCAACATGCTGCTTTGTCAGACAAGAAACGACGGTCATAACCGATGATAAAACCGCGTTCAGCGACGTTTTCATCGTTAATAATATTAGAGAGTGCTTGGGCAACAAGACGAACGTTGTCTTTGGTAAATTCTTCACCAATGAAGGCGCGCCAGCCGCCTGTACCAAATTGGATCATGGGATATTCCTTAGGAAAGAGGGCAGCAGCATGACTGCTGCCCATCAGATTAGCCTAGTGTTACGATAACTTCGTTTACTGAGCCTTCCGCTTGAACCGGTACAGCTGTACCCGTGATTTGCTCACCATTTAGCGTAATAGATTTCACGCCTTTGCTGACTGAATCTGGGTTAACAACTTGGATGTTGTACGTTGCACCTAGCCATTGACGAGTCACTTCAAATCCAGGCCAGTTGGTCGGGATACATGGATCGATGGTTAGGCCATCAAAACCGGTACGAACACCAAGAATAAAGTTAGTCACAGCGAAGTAAGCCCAACCAGACGTACCCGTTAGCCATGGGTGGTTTGCACGACCGTGGTCTTGGTGGTCACGACCCATGATGAACTGAACGTATGAGTATGGTTCTGCATAACGTTTTTCAATCATGTCGTTTTGGTTGTATGGGTTTAGTGCATCGTAGAACTTCATTGCACGGTCACCACGACCTAGTTTTGCTTCCGCAACCCATGCCCATGGGTTTGGATGCGAGAAGATAGCGCCATTCTCTTTTACGCCTTGGTAAACGCGAGTCACAAAACCGATGTCATCATTTGGCGTTGCAAATGATGGTGAGTTTAGATGTAGACCGTATTCAGAGAATAGGTTCTCATCAACTGCATCCATCGCTTTCTCACCGCGCTCTTGAGAAACCGCACCAGATAGTACTGCTAGCGTGTTTGACTCAAGGTGTACACGGCCTTCCGCTTGTTGCGCAGTACCGATCTTGTCACCATTCTTAGTCAAACCACGGATGTACCAGCCGCCTTCGTTATCCCACAGGTGCGTTTCACACGCTTCACGAACGTTAGCCGCCATGATGGTGTATTTTTCCACGTCTTCGTTCTTACCTAGGAATTTCGCTAGGTCGATGAACTCTTGTAGTGCCCAGAAGTGGAGGAATGACACCATTGAAGACTCACCACCGCCTAGGTTTAGACAGTCGTTCCAGTCTGCGCGTAGGCCTTTACAGATACCCGTTTGACCAACGTATTCAGCAGAGAAGTCCAGTGCCGCTTTCATGTGATCGTAGACAGTTGCAACGCCGCCATCTGCGTAAGGGATCATTTCATTGAAGAAGCTGTGCTCACCAGTTTCCATCACGTACTTACAGATAGTCGGAACTAGCCATAGGTGGTCATCAGAACAGGTATCTTCGATACCGTGGATCTTGTCATCATCTGATGGAGTAGGGACTACCGTTGGTGATTTAGATGGAGCAACATCTGCTTTCTCTGGATCGAACCAATCAGGATCGAATAGGTGCAGACCGTAACCCGCTTTTACTTGGCCGCGCAGTAGATCAACCAAACGCTTACGCGTCATCGCAGGGTTGGCATGTGGAACCGAGATTGCGTCCTGCGCAGTATCACGGTAACCCAAGCCAGTACGGCCGCCCACTTCGATAAATGAAGCAAAGCGAGACCAAACCACACACGTTTCAGCTTGGTATAGAGTCCATGCGTTAATCATGGTATCTAGACCTTCGTTAGGCGACTTCACTTGGAATTTCGCACAGCGCTCATCCCAGTGCGCTTTGATGCCAGCAAATGCGTTATCTACTTCAGCAAGGTTTTGGTATTTCGCACGTAGACGCTCACCGTTGCCTTTACCGATACCAAGGATGTAAGCAAAGCGAACTTCTTGGCCTGGTTGAATAACAAATTGCTTGTGTAGAGAACCACAGTGGTTGTAACAGGTTTGCGCTGTGTTGAAACACTTACCTTGTTCTACGGCTAGTGGGTTTGCTTCGTCGCGGTACGCGCCTAGGAAGCTATCACGTTGACCGTCATATGAATCTGGATCAAACGTTGAAGCTAGGTAGTAGAAACCTTCGAAATCATTGGTGTTGTAGTAAAGATCGTATTCGATCACGCCATCATTGTAAGACGTACCCGCAGAGTACAAAGACATCTGGTGGTTTTGATTGTCAGATTGGATATGGCTGAAAGAGAACTCAACAAAAGAGAAAGCACTGATAGTACGTGGTTTATCTGACGTGTTTTTGATCACAACATCCCAAACTTCCGCATCTTCGCCTTTAGGAACGAATAGCGTTTTAGTTGCTTCAATGCCGTTGTAATCACACTTGAATTTCGAGTAAGACAGGCCGTGACGAACTTCGTAGCTCGCTTCGTCTAGACTTTTCGCTACTGGCTGCCATGAGATTGACCAGTAATCGCCAGTCTCGTCATCACGCAAGTAAACGTAGTGTCCTGGGCGATCGAATGTCGCGTTTGGACGGAATTTTGTCACACGATTGTACTCTGGAGAGTTGTAGAAAGAGTAACCGCCAGCATTGTGTGAGATAACAGTACAGAATTTTTCTGTACCTAGGTAGTTCGTCCATGGTGCAGGCACGTCAGGGCGAGTAATGACATATTCGCGATTGTCGTTATCGAAATAGCCGTATTTCATCTTAATTTCCTTTTTACCAAGAGCCACTCTTAGGTGGTTAAAATTTTAAGCTAGAGAAAACAACTAACATTGTTATGTGTTAGCTTGTTGTTTTTATTTCCACGGTTGGCGGTATTCGACACCCTGTTTATCCAGTAGGGGGAGATGACCTTTCAATCGAGATAAATAGTCTTGCCAGTTGCGTTGTGGCTTATCCGTCCAGCAGGCTTCTGCCATCGCGGTTAAGCGCGGGAAAATCATGTAATCCATGCGCTGTTGATGGGTGACAATTTCACACCACAAAGCACACTGAATACCGAGAATTCGTTTACGAATCGGATCGTTGTCTGGGACTTCTTTTAAAGGCTCATAACGGTAAGCACTTTCCAGAGGAATGGTGCTGGCCCAATCGACGCCGGGTTCATCCGGAGAGTAGTCTTGCGTCATATCTAAATAGGTGTATTGCGCCGGTTGCAAAATGACATCAAAACCTTGGCTGGCACAGTTGAGTGCAGCTTCTTCGCTGAGCCAAGAATAAATAATGGTGTCTTTGCTGACCTTGTTACCATGTTGTGCTTCTTCCCAGCCAACCATGCGTTTACCGAGCGTTTGTAGGCGTTTTTCCGCGTAGCGCAGTAGGTGGCCTTGCAACTCTTTGCTGCTCTGGTAACCGTGGTTTTCCATCAATACGCGGCAGCTTGGGCTATTGACCCATACTCCGTCCGGCACTTCATCCGCACCAATGTGAACCCAAGGTGATGGGAACAACTCGGCAACTTCAGTGAGCACGGTATCAAGGAACTCATAGGTGCCTGGTAACGCTGGTGACAGAACGTTGTCGGTATAATGCTGAATGCTGCGGTAGACCGATTGGTCTTGGTCATCTTTCAATAGATGAGGCAACGCCTTGAGAGCCGCACGGCAGTGGCCTGGAATATCAATTTCAGGAATGACGGTAATGCCACGCTCTGATGCATAGACAATCACATCACGAATTTCCTCTTGGCTATAAAAACCACCATGGACACCGTTTAATGTACTGAACTGGGGCTCTAAAGCGGTACCTGGGCCACGAATCGAGCCGATTTCCGTCAACTCAGGGTAAGCTTTGATTTCAATTCGCCAACCTTCATCATCGGTCAGATGCCAATGAAAATGGTTAAATTTGTAGTGAGCCAAATGATTAATTAAGCGTTTTACTCGTTCAACAGAATGAAAGTGACGCGCACAATCGAGCATCATGCCGCGATAGCGGAAACGTGGAGCATCAGTAATCTTGATGTATGGTACTTTGAGCGTATTGGCTTGTTCCGTGGTTTCAATTAACTGAAGCAAAGTGGCGCTGGCGTGTACAAAGCCTGCTGCTGAACCCGATTCAAGGCGAATTCCATTGCTGCTGACAGTTAGCGTGTACTCACCTTCATCTAGCGTTGGGTTGTTGCGAAATAGAATATCGCTATGACCAATCGGATGCGTTTTAAAGCTATACAGCGACTCTAATTCGACTTGTAGCCATGTCGCGGCTTTCTCAGCAAGGTTGGCTTGCAAAGTGATTTGACTATTTGGCGACAGTAAATAGTGACCATCCATGTGAACGATGTTATTTGGCTTTGGAATTAGAGCAAATTTGCTCGCCTCAACATCTGGCACTGAACTGCGGTCACGGTAAGGTGACGCAAGGGAAATTGGCGTGACAACGACAGGGTGCGACACCTTGCCATCTTGTTCTACCAGCAACGCATCTTTGAAGCCATCGGTGTAAAAACGCAGTGGCGCTGTGGTGATGCTGAATTCGCAATAGTAGTGTGTGTTGGCAGTAAGCACATTGACTTCAGGCGTGACTGTACAAAAACTACCAATTTGCTTCACGTCGCCGTGGGTAAAGCTGTCAGGCAAAATGTAGCGGTCGATAATAAATTGCAGTTTCCAATCGACCAAATCTTGGTCTGACAGGTTATGTAACGTTAGACCAAAGCGGCAAAACTGTTTTTGCTCGGCAAGTACGGTCAGGTCAACGCGATAGCTCATATCTACAAATCCTTAATACAGATTATGCTCTGGCTTGCCAGCAAACATAATTGCGCCTTCAATCGCATCGAATTGAGGGGCGACGATCCATTGTTGAACAGGGGGGGAAAGCCAATCTTGAATGCGTTCCGCTATGCTGCCCATTAGACAAATGCGCGTTGCGCCTTGCTTGTTCAATGCAATGAGGAACATCTCGATATCCGCTGCAGTTTGCTTAAGCATCGAAATGGCCAGAGGGTCACCTTGGTAGGCGTGTTCAAAAATAGCAGGAGAAAATTGACCGTAGTCTTTTGGTATCGCCCCTTTTGACCATTCCACAATGGCATCAACATCATTATCGAAGTGGCGCAAAACGTGACTAGCAAGTGGGGTTTTTTCGACGATGCCATCGTAAGCCAACAGCACCTGTTGAATCAGACGAAGGCCCATGACTGCGCCACCACCTTGGTCTGAAATCGGAAATTCACGACCGCCAACCACATGTTGCTCGCCACCTTTTAGGTAGATACCACATGAGCCAGTGCCACCAATCATGATGGCGCCATCGTCACCGTTATGCGCACCAATACAAGCGCCATAAGCATCCGTATTAAGTGTCATTGAAGCAAAGGGGTGCGCTTGTGCCATGAATTGTTGCCATGATGCTTTGTGCTCTGCGCCAGCGAGTGCTAAACCAATGTGCATGTTGGCGAAATCTTTGTCGTCCAGTCCACCTTGCTTAGCGGCTGAAGTAATGGCATCGATAATGGCTGCCATCGCAACTTCTGCGCCAAGCATGATGTTAGCGCTGCCACTTTTGGCTTCACCAATTAATGTGTTGTGCTCATCACGAATACGTGCGCGGCAAGAAGTGCCGCCGCCATCGATACCGACATGGTATAGCGTCATGTTACTAATCCTTTATGCTGTCAAAATGGTCGAATTGACAGATGATGGCGAGTAAATACCAAGCTCCGTGAGGAATCCATTGCTCACCCCATCGCCAGTTTTGCAACATATCATCTTTCTGTTTGGCTGGATTAAAGGCGATGTCTTCCTCGTCCTCAAAACCGCCTGTAATCCCATTGCAAACGCCACCCTTGGCGTTGAAGAAACCTAAATGAGGCAAATAGTCAGGATTATTGTGGCCGTAACCATCGAGCATGCACATGTTGTATGGGTTTTGACCCACGACCCAGTTGAGGGCATTTTGTGCAAATTCAATTAACTGTTTTTGTTGCGCGGCATCTTGGGCATAGTTTTTCGCTAGGAAAGCCATAGTCGCTAAAGAGCCGAGACGCGCGTTTTCACCCTGCCACCAGTAGCCAGTTTCATTGTCGTGAGCGACGAAGAAAGCCGCACGCTTTTCATCATTGACAGGTTTAACATATTGGCGTGGGTAACCAAATGGGTTCGCCACTTGGTGAGAAATCGTTAGTTCAAAGTTGATCGCTTGTGCGACGATTTTTTCAATGCCTTGTTTTAAGGCCGGGTCATTTTCAAACGCAAGATATTCGCATAGCGCGATCACCGGTAAGCCGGCTTCCGCTGCATGGAAATAAGGGCGTGAACCATCTTGGTTGGCAGACCAGTAATGCTTGATGTTGTCATCTGACATTTGACGCTCAGCAAGGCGCTGTGCCCAAATGCGGCTTTCAGCAAGAAAATCATTATTTTGAGTGGAGCGATACAGCTCGACAGTCGCTAATAATGCGCAGTACTCATCAATGATGTTCTCTTCACCATCATTGAGGTACTGGCTGTTCATTTCTTTAAGGTGCCAATAGCCTTTTTCTGCCGCCTGTAAATATTCTTGAGCGGTGTAATCACCCTCAACGTTAAGACGAGCTGCGGCAGCAAGTGCAGCAATCGAAATACCGCCACCTTGTCTAAAGCCTGCTTGGTAATCTTCTGACTTATGGCCTTGCTGAGTGGCATAAGCGCAGATCTCACGTTGGTTGATATCTTTAGACCATTTATCAAAGACGGTCATGTAGAAGAAACCTTGCGGGTTTTGCATTCTCATCAAAAAGTCTGCACCGAATAGGGCTTCTTCTGCTAAGCGAACACGTGAGTATTGGGCAAATTTTTCATTGTCACCTACAAGCTCTAACCCTTTTAGCATATTCCAAACCACCATTGGGGTTTGTTGAGGGTTAAAGTAGTTTGCGTAAGATAAGTGGCTTAGGTACTTACTTACATCACCAGATGCATCATACCAACCGCCATGAGCGTCGATGGTTTCATCGCTGCCAAGAATACGAGCTTGCTTATCTTGTTTATCAAAAATACCACCGCAGCGCTGAGATTTGAAATAATGCAGTACGTCAGAGAAGGTCTGCTGCATCAGCACGCCCTGGCCAATTTCGAATACTTCTGAGCGAATATTGTCAAAGCGTAAGTAATAGCTACCTGGAGTTTGGAAGTCTGAAAAATCAATGCGGAAAAAATTCCCTTGGTGCCACTTCGCGACTTTGCTGCCCTTTTGGACATGCAAAGTTGCAACTGTTTGATGGCTATCAGCGCACACCAGCAAGGCAGTGGTAGTAGACTGGCGCGTCTTTTTTGTCATCAAAACAGCCTGCTTAGGCCCAAGGGATTCATAACCAATATGGTTAGTAATTAGCAGCATTGATATCTCCGCAAAAAATTCTTAATGACTTCAATTAAATTATGAGAGCCAAGAGAACAGGTCCCTTGGCTCTTTCGTGCTTAGTCTTCGAAAAGGTAACAACGCACAAAGTGGTTTTCAGAAAGTTGCGTCACGCCTGGTAGACGCTCACGACATTTCTCAGTTACATGAGTACAACGGCCTGCGAAAGGACAGCCGACAGAGTTTGGCGTCCAAAGTGGAATTTCACCTTTGTTGCCTTTTAGCTCTGTATGGATTGACTTGCTTGGATCTGGCACGGCAGAAACCAGCAATTGAGTATACGGGTGTTGAGGATCATGGATGATCTCTTCCGTATCGCCCCATTCAACCATGTGTCCGACATACATAACCGCAATGTCTTCCGCAATGTAACGCGCTGTTGCGATATCGTGCGTGATGTAAAGTAGAGACATTTCCTTCTCAAACTTCATCTCTTCCATTAGGTTAAGTACGCCGGCACGAATTGAAACGTCGAGCATTGATGTTGGTTCATCCGCTAGAACAACTTCTGCACCAACCGCAATGTTACGTGCTAGGTTGACACGTTGACGTTGACCACCTGAAAGCTGATGCGGGTATTTTTCCGCCGTTTCTTTTGGTGGGATCAAGCCAACTTGCTCTAGCAAATCGTAAACACGCTCTTCCAATTCCTTCTTGTTACCTGGGTTGACCTTTTTATGGATCAACAGTGGTCGAGCAATGTGGTGGAAAATATTGTGCGTTGGGTTTAGCGAGCCAAACGGGTCTTGCCAAACCATTTGTACGCCTTCACGGTAGTGCATCAAATCGGATTTAGAG
>NZ_AFWD01000038.1:0-51598 GCF_000222565.1 Vibrio sp. N418 | reverse complement strand
CCGTACAGACGACTTTATTCAATGCTAGTAAACGGTGTCGATTACAACCCCTTTCTCAACCAACCATTCAACATGCTCACCACTGTTAAGCATTACGGCTACATCAACCGGCTGTTCAGGGTTAAAAGCGAATTGCCATACGAATGACACTTCCCACTGGTTTTCGCTGTGACTACGTAGCTCAAGTAAATCACCATCAATCAACCACGTTTCGTCATCTTGACGCAAAGAAATGCTTTCCACATCAAGATCGGCGGGCAAAGTGGTACTCGTTTCCAAAACTAGCGCACCATGCAATGCTTGCTCTTGCATCTCACCAATGGTCGGCATTTTATTCAGCCAAAGACTACTGGTTAAATGAACTTTTGCCTGATTTATCTCGATTTGATTGTCTTGATCCCAACCAACTTGCGGTGAAGAGCACCCAGCTAACAAAGCCATGCCCAACGAAATTACAGCTATTTTTTTCATTTGTTCACCTTCAGTTTTATGATCACAGCAGCGATGGTGTCTTACTTACCACTCAACGTTCACTTAACCACTGTTTGAGTATTTGAATATCATTCTGATACTCGTTCTTTATTTCTTCAACCCAGTCATCAATATTTTGCCACCAGGTTGGGTGCTCCGGTGATTGCGCTTTTTGTGCGACTTTCTGGATATGCTTCAAGCCAATAGAGCCTGCCGCTCCTTTGATTTTGTGCGCTTCAGAAACAATGCCATCTTGATCTTTGGCGGTCATATTCGAGTCAAGCAGCTCAATATAATCCGGCATCATATCTTCAAACATAGCGACGCTTTCTAAAACCGGCTTGGTTCCAACAATGCCGATGTAAGAATCCAACATTTCAAGATCGAGCAAACGCTGATAAACCTCATCGTTAACAGGCGGCTTTTCAACCACTGCCGTGACTAATGGTGCAGGGTTTTCAAACTCTGGAGTCATCATCGCAATCACCTCTTGGACCGCCGAGACAGACAATGGCTTGCTTATCGCTTCATCCATGCCCTTCTCGTAATATTCTTCTTTGTTCTTAAGTACGTTAGCAGTCAGCGCCACCAGCGGGGGCACGGTGTCGTAATTATCACGATAGTAGGCAGCAACATCGAAACCGGTCATATCTGGCAACTGAATATCCAAGAACACCAGATCATACAAATCAGGGTCAAAGTTATCGATCGCTTCTTGTCCTGTCATTGCCACCGTCACACTGTGGCCCATGCTTTCCAACAATGAGCGCGCGACCGTAATGTTCAGTTCAATGTCTTCGACCATAAAGATATTTAGTTGATGCTGAGCAGGCTCAACATCCACCACTTTGATTTCATCACTGCTGGCTAACGGCACTCGAAGGGTTACCGTGAAAGTACTACCAAAGCCTTCTTCGCTGCTGACCGAAATATCACCATCCATCTTCTTGATCAGTTGTTTTGATACTGCCAGACCGATACCGGTTCCCACCGCATGAAGATTATCTTTGCCTGATTTTACCTGATAGTACATGGCGAAGATCTTAGATAGCTCTTGCTCTGGAATACCCACGCCCGAGTCTTCAACTTCTAAAGTCAGATGTGCAAAATCTTCATCGCAATCCGCACTGACAGACAGCACCACGCCGCCTTCTTTGGTAAACTTCATCGCATTGCTGATTAAGTTCCACAGCACTTGGCGCAAGCGGGTGGCATCCACATTGATCGCTACAGGCAGGTCACTCAATCTTTCCAAGTCAAAGCGTAAGCCTTTTTGCTCAGCCATCAGCGCTGCAATACTTTCAATTTCAACGATAAACTCATCAAAATTAAGTGGGGCTGGGTACAGCTCCAGTTTGCGGCGATCAAACTTATCCATATCGATAATATCGTTAAAGATACTGCCTAGCGTCACTGCACTGACATTGATGGTTTGCATGTGTTTACGCTGTACATCCGTCATTGGGGTATCGAGTAACATACGACTCAAACCAACAATACCATTCAGCGGCGTGCGTAATTCATGGCTAATGGTGGAGATAAACGTCGTCTTATCACGACTGGCTTTTTCTAACGACTCTTGATGACGCTTGCGCTCGGTAATATCACGACCAAAACCGACCAAGCCTAAGTGACGACCATCTTTGCTGTAGAAGGGAACTTTACGTAACTCAAAGTAATTTTTATGCCCATCTGGGTATTCCAACCACTGCTCATAAGTGAGTGCTTGATTGTTCTTAAAGACCGCTTCATCTGTTTCAACAATGTGTTGGGCATCTTCTTTGCTGTACACATCCCACGGCGTCAAGCCCACTAACTGTGACTCTTTCATCCCTGTCAATTCTTCTAGAGCTCGGTTACAACCGGAGAAAACCCCTTCCGCGTTACGGTAATAGATTAAGTCTGGTGATGCATCAATGAAAGAACGCAACAGTGCCGTACGCTCCGCCAATTCAACTTGGGTACGCTCACGTTGATAGACTTCATTCTCGAGATCTTTCATCGCTTCTTCACGTGCCTCTTCGGCTTTTTGACGCTCTTCAATCTCTTGATTTAACTGGGTGATATTGTGTTGCAGTTGATTATTTAACTCTTGATCTCGAGAACGCATATCTTTTAGTTTTGAGACCACTTTTGATAAACGCTGACGTGATTCTTCCAATTGATCAACCACCACCGAGAGAAAATAGACAGCCCAAGGCGTGATGAGTAAACC
Organism: Vibrio sp. N418; assembly: GCF_000222565.1. Lineage (NCBI taxonomy): Bacteria > Pseudomonadati > Pseudomonadota > Gammaproteobacteria > Vibrionales > Vibrionaceae > Vibrio > Vibrio sp. N418. The sequence goes on along the minus strand of NZ_AFWD01000038.1, from coordinate 48,912 downwards.
AAAGAAGACCGAACGAACAATATCGATATCATCGACATGACCACTCAACACTAAGGTAATGCCAACCTGCACCACGACAGCCAATGCGACGAGGGCAAGTGCAAGTAAAATAGAGAAACGCAAAATGCCCAGTTTGACTAACAAATCAACATAATACTGGGCAAGGTTTTTGATGGTATTCATTCAGCGCTCCGGCGACAATCTTAACTAGATCTTACCTGTTTTGCCTGAAATCGGCTAAAGATTCCATTGGCTCGCGGAGCTTAATTTTCGGATGTGTGATGTACACAAGTTTGATTACGGCCATTGGCTTTGGCTTGATAGAGCGCACTATCAGCCAGTGCCACCATTGATTCGGCATCATCTTGAGGATGAGGTGTGAGCGAAATAAGACCGATACTGACCGTAATATGCGATGCTACTCGTGAGTTTTGGTGCGGGATCGCCAACCTTTCCACTTCAGCATGGATGCGCTGTGCCAGCAATTCAGCGCCTTCTGCAGTGGTATTTGGCAAGATAAAACCGAACTCCTCGCCACCATAACGAGCAACACAATCACTAGAGCGCGAAGCCACACGACGAAAAGATTGCGCCACCGCAATCAGGGCTTCATCGCCTTTTTGGTGACCATAATGATCGTTGTAACCTTTGAAGTCATCGATGTCACACATCATTACTGTTAATGGCTGTTTTTCACGGACGTGCAAATGCCACAGAGTATCCAATTGCTCATCAAAACGTCGACGGTTAGAGATTTGCGTTAAGCCATCAATAAAACTCAAACGCTCAAGCTCTTGGTTCACTGCCTCTAATTTTTGTTCCGCTAAGTAACGCTCTGAGACATCACGCGCCATTACCAATACGCCGTTCGTGCCCGAGGCTGGATCGCGAAATGGGGATTTCACTACATCGTACCAAGTGATCTCGCCATTGCTGTGGAATACCTGGTCGATGTAGCGCAACGAAATGCCTTCGCTTAGCACTTTTTGATCACTTTCCGATAGACGGCCATACACATCATCAGCAATCACATCTTGTAAGCGCTTGCCGATCAAATCATTGACGTCAGAAATACCCAGACCTTTTACAAACGGCTTATTACACGCTTGGTAAACCATATTCTCATTAAAGATACCGATAGAGTCCGGACTAGATTCTAGAATATTTTGTAAAATCGTATCGCGTTGAGCCAATGCCACTTCAGTATCTTTACGCTTTTCCATTTCATCACGTAGATTCTGCTGCATGTTATGCCAATCGGTCACGTCATGGCTGATACCAAGCATACCTAATGGCTTGCCTTGATCCGACATTAAGATACTTTGGTGGCTTTCTAACAAACAGCTGCGCCCTTGTGGGTCAACCGTCCAACGACGGTTCGACGCTCGCCCTTTCATCATACCGCCGATCGCTCGATAGCCTTCTTCAGCGCGCTCCCCCCAGAAACGATCAAAAGCGCGGTTACTCACCACCGAGTCATCTTGTTTTTTGATAAAGATAAGTTCAGACAAGCTATCAAAGGCACTTTTTACCATCGTCAGCGACTGCATCTCAGCCATCACTTCAACGGCACTGGATTTATAAGGTGTGACATACAATAACCACACCATACGACCACGGTAACGGGTTTGACGCCCAGTAATTTCCACTTTGATGGTTTTGCTAGCAGAGACAGCCCAGTCGAGTTGATAGCCAGCAAAGCCACTACCGGAGAATTGCTTGATGAGCTTGAGAATAAAAGCTGAAGATAAAAGTTCAGGTAATAAATAGGAGCGACCAACACGTCTAACTCCCAGCACTTGGGTGGCAAACGCATTGGAAAGCAGTAACGCGCCCGACTTAGCATCCACTAACAGCAGTGGCGTGGGCGCATCTTGAATTAACGTTTTTAATTGCTGATTAAAACGAAAATAGAGGCGAGCTATCAACGCGAACACAATCATCACGATCAGCACTTCAAATCCATGGAGATGAAATGTACTGGATAGCTGTTCGATGGTCTGTTCTATCATAACCCTCTATCTTTCTAAACGAGTTTAACGCGCTAAAAGATACCAGCTTATGTGCACTTAGTCTCGGATAATCAAGGTTTAACGTAGTGGAAAGGTCGCTCGAGTAATGAACCTTGAGCACCGTCGCGATTTAATGCACGACCGATCTCAGTCATTGCGAGCCAACGATTCTCACACCATAGTGGCGACAGCAACGTTGGACGACGAGCTGCGGAAGAGACACGATGAAAGACCACTTCCGGAGGTGTCATGCGGATCATTTCACTGGCAATCGCGACATATTCTTCCAGCTCTGGCGCTTCTAATCGCCCTGCTCGCCATGCTTTCGCCATGGTGCTGCCTTCAACAATATGTAGCCCATGCAGCTTGATTCCGTCCGTTCCCACCGCTAATACTTTCTCTAACGTTTGCACGTTATCATCACGGGTTTCTTTTGGTAAGCCGACAATCAAGTGAGTACATACTTTAATGCCAAGGGCGCGTGCTCGCTGAGTGATTTCTGCATAGCATTCAAAATCATGGCCTCGGTTAATATGCTTTAAAGTTTGGTTGTTTGCGGTTTGCAAGCCCAACTCAAGCCAGATTTCATAACCTTGTTCCACGTAACCAGACAAAAGATCCAACACAGCATCCGGCACGCAGTCAGGACGAGTCCCCACACACAAGCCAACGATATCCGCCGCCTTTAAAGCCTCTTCATACATATTCTTCAGCACTTGCACTTCACCGTAGGTACTGGTGTAGGCTTGGAAATAAGCGAGGTATTTTTTGGCACGGCTAATTTCACCGGCGCGATCAGTTAATTGCTCGACAATAGTTTTAACTTGCGTCTGCTCATCAGCAAAAGAAGCCACATTGCAAAATGTGCAGCCACCTTTACCTATGGTGCCATCTCGATTTGGACAGCTAAAGCCGCCATGAAGGGTGAGCTTATGGACTTTTTCACCATAGCGGCGCTGAAGATCTTGGCCGATGGTATTAACTAATTCGTGTAATTGCATCTTATTTAAATACTAATGATTATCATTCTGTTTAGTGTAATTTGATTACACCTTTGAAACCTTTTTTTAGCACCTGCGATCTAACCATATTTATTAATTTGATCCCTATCACAAATCAATAAACATGCAGAAACACGTGCTTCACACTAAGAATTAGTCAAAAAACAAACATAAAATCTATTTATTGCGCGAAAAAACTGCGCAACAGTGCGGAGTTTTGATTGATTTTTAGGCCTAGTAAATTGTAGGATACTTACAGGTTTTACTTGCTCGGCGTAAGCCAATTAAAAAACTAACTGCAAGAAAATCGGTGATAGACAGATCCCACCTATATAAATCACTACTTTAGTGATGCAGTAAATTGGATATCACCAAGGATTGTCTTTCTCGCAACATTTTTCCTGTGAGAAGAAGAAGGGAATCAAACTTGAACAACCTCGTTCAGGTGCGAATCAAATTATAAAAGGAAGTGACGTGCGATTAAGTTCGCTTAATAGAAGTGCGTCCAAATTAGATTGGAAGGATGTATCTATGGTAGATAGAGAGCAGAGCGCACAAGGTCTGTATACTCCTGAACTGGAGCACGACGCTTGTGGTATCGGTTTTGTCGCTCACCTAAAAAACCGTAAATCTCACGAAGTTGTTACTCAAGCTCTTGATATGCTGGCACGTATGGAACACCGTGGCGGCCAAGGCTGCGATCCATGCAGTGGTGATGGCGCAGGTATTCTACTTCAGAAGCCTCATGAATTTCTGTTAGAAGAAGCGGTTAAGCTTGGCATCAAGCTACCTTCTTTTGAAAAGTACGGCGTTGGTGTGGTTCTTTTCCCGAAAGACCAACACAAACGCGAGCAATGTCGTGACATTTTAGAACGTAATGCTAAACGTTTAGATCTTGAAGTGATTGGCTACCGCGTGTTGCCAACCGACAACTCAATGATTGGTGCAGATCCACTCAGCACTGAACCTCAATTCGAACATGTATTTGTTACTGGTGGCCCAGGTGTGACACCTGAAGAGCTTGAGCGTAAGCTTTATGTACTGCGTAACTACACCGTACGTGTTTGTTTAGAAAGCATATCGAACATTGGTGATGACTTTTACATCAACTCAATGTCGTACAAAACGCTTGTCTACAAAGGCCAGTTAACCACAGAGCAAGTACCTCAATACTTCTTGGATTTACAAAACCCGACCATGGTAACGGCATTAGCGCTGGTTCACTCACGCTTCTCAACCAACACCTTCCCTCGCTGGCGCCTAGCGCAGCCTTTCCGTTACATTGCCCACAACGGTGAAATCAACACTGTACGCGGTAACTTGAACTGGATGAAGGCTCGTGAAGCGATCATCGAATCGGATCTGTTTACCCAAGCAGAAATCGACATGCTACTGCCTATCTGTCAGGAAGGTAGCTCGGATTCATCTAACTTTGATATGGCACTTGAGCTCCTAGTTCTTTCTGGTCGTAGCCTGCCACATGCATTGATGATGATGATCCCAGAAGCATGGCAAGAAAACAAAAACATGGATCCAACACGTCGTGCATTTTATCAATACCATGCCAATGTAATGGAACCATGGGATGGCCCTGCATCAGTCTGTTTCACCGATGGTGTGCAAGTTGGTGCGACGCTTGACCGTAACGGTCTACGCCCTTCTCGCTACACAGTCACTAAAGATGATTTCCTTGTGATGGCATCAGAGTCTGGTGTCGTAGATATTGCTCCTGAGAACGTTGAGTTCCGTGGCCGTCTACAACCAGGCCGTATATTCGTTGCTGACCTTGAGCAAGGCCGTATCATTTCTGATGAAGAAGTGAAAGACGGTATCGCAAACTCACAGCCATATGAAAAATGGGTTGAAGAAAATCTACTGAGCCTGAAGAAGCTGCCTGACGCGAGCAATGAATTTAGCCAGCCATCGCCAGAAAAACTGCTACACAAGCAGCAAGCATTCGGTGTGAGCTCTGAAGAAGTGAATGAGATCATTCTGCCTCTTGCGAAAACAGGCTACGAGCCACTTTCGGCAATGGGTGCCGACTGGCCTCTAGCGATTCTTTCACACCAATCTCAGCACCTTTCTAACTACTTTAAGCAGTTATTTGCTCAGGTAACCAACCCACCAATCGACCCGATTCGTGAGCGTATGGTGATGTCTCTGAACACTTACTTAGGTAAAGATCAGAACCTGCTAGCAGAAACCCCGCAGCACTGTCAGAAAGTTGAGCTTGAATCTCCAGTTCTCTCTAACTCTGAGTTAGAAAAACTGCGCGCCATTGATAACGAGCACTTGCAAGCGAAGACATTGGATATCGTATTCCAAGCCAGTGAAGACGAAGGCAAGCTTGAGCGCGCGCTAAAACGAATCTGTCAGTACGCTGAAGACGCGGTGGTTGATGGTTACTCCATCATCTTGCTAACGGACCGTGCGGTTAACTCTAACCACGCAGCGATTCCTGCCATGCTGGCTGTCGGCGCAGTTCACCATCACCTAATCCGTAAGGGATTACGTGCTAAGTGTGACATCGTGGTTGAAACTGGTGACGCACGTGAAACGCATCACTTTGCAACACTGGTCGGTTACGGCGCGAATGCCGTTAACCCATACCTTGTGATTGAAACCATTGTTGAGCTGCAACGCACTAAGAAACTTGATCCTACCATTTCAGCTAAAGAGTACTTCGATAACTACCGTAAAGGGGTTAACGGCGGTCTACTGAAAATCTTCTCGAAGATGGGTATTTCAACCCTACAGTCTTATCACGGCGCACAGATTTTCGAAGCGCTTGGTATTAGCAAATCTGTGGTTGATAAGTACTTCACCGGTACAGTAACGCGTATTGAAGGCTTGACGATCGATGACATCGCCAAAGAAGTTTTGGTTCGTCACCGCGTGGGTTACCCAATGCGTGAAATCCCAGTCCAAGTTTTGGATGTCGGTGGTGTCTACCAGTGGAAACAGCGTGGCGAAAAACACCTGTTTAACCCTGAAACCATTTCACTACTGCAAGAATCGACGCGTAACAAAGACTACGCTCAGTTTAAGCAATACGCCAAAGCGGTTGATGATCAAGGCGACAATGCAGCGACACTGCGTAGCCAACTTGATTTCATCAAAAACCCAGCGGGTTCAATCCCACTGGAAGAAGTAGAACCGATTGAAAACATCCTAAAACGCTTTGCAACGGGTGCAATGTCGTTTGGTTCGATTTCGCATGAAGCCCACTCAACTCTTGCGGTAGCAATGAACCGCATCGGCGCAAAATCAAACTCAGGCGAAGGCGGTGAAGATCCGGTTCGTTTTGAGCGTAAAGAAAACGGTGACTGGGAACGTTCAGCAATCAAACAAGTAGCATCAGGCCGTTTCGGCGTGACCTCCTACTACCTGACGAATGCTGATGAGCTACAAATTAAAATGGCTCAAGGTGCGAAACCAGGTGAAGGTGGTCAGCTACCGGGTGATAAAGTCGATGATTGGATCGGCGCAACACGTCACTCAACTCCAGGGGTGGGTCTGATCTCGCCACCACCACACCATGATATCTACTCAATCGAAGATTTGGCTCAGCTAATCTACGATTTGAAGAATGCTAACCGCGCAGGTCGCGTGAACGTCAAACTAGTATCAGAAGCGGGTGTTGGTACGATTGCTTCAGGTGTTGCAAAAGCCAAAGCTGACGTAGTACTGATTGCTGGTTTCGATGGTGGTACCGGGGCATCTCCAATGTCTTCGATTCGTCATACAGGTCTTCCTTGGGAGCTTGGTTTGGCGGAAACACACCAAACGCTGCTAAAGAATGGTCTACGTAACCGTATCGTTGTTCAATCAGACGGTCAGATGAAAACACCTCGTGACCTTGCTGTTGCAACACTTCTGGGTGCTGAAGAATGGGGCGTAGCAACCGCAGCGCTTGTGGTTGAAGGTTGTATCATGATGCGTAAGTGTCATAAAAACACCTGTCCTGTTGGTATCGCAACCCAAAACAAAACTCTGCGTGAGCGCTTTGATGGTCGCGTAGAAGACGTGGTTACCTTCTTCCAATACATGGCTGAAGGTCTACGTGAAGTGATGGCAGAACTTGGTTTCCGCTCTATTGATGAGATGGTCGGTCAGTCACAGAAACTGAAAGTTCGTGATGACATTGGCCACTGGAAATATAAGAACCTCGATCTATCGCCTGTGCTGCACATTGAGCCAGCACGTGCCGAAGATGGTGTTTATAACCAGACAGTACAAAACCATAACCTAGAAAACGTGTTAGACCGTCAGTTGATTCAAGCGGCCCTTCCAGCGCTTGAGAAAGGTGAAGCGGTTACGGCCGAATTCCCTATCATCAACACTGACCGTTCAGCAGGTACGATGCTATCGAATGAAATTTCGAAAGTGTACAAGGACCAAGGTCTACCTCAACCAATGAATGTGAAGTTCTACGGTTCTGCGGGTCAGTCTTTCGGTGCTTTCCTGGCTAAAGGTGTCAAGTTTGAAGTTGAAGGCGATGCCAACGACTACTGGGGTAAAGGTCTCTCTGGCGGTACGCTAGTTCTGTACCCTGATGCGAAATCGACCATCGTCGCTGAAGATAATATCGTGGTAGGTAACGTTTGTTTCTACGGTGCAACTTCGGGTGAATCGTTCATCCGCGGTATGGCTGGTGAGCGTTTCTGTGTACGTAACTCAGGCGCAAACGTCGTCGTTGAAGGTGTGGGCGACCACGGTTGTGAATACATGACTGGTGGCGTAGCAATCATTCTTGGCTCAACAGGTCGTAACTTTGCGGCAGGTATGAGTGGTGGTGTGGCTTATGTTTGGGATAAAGCAGGTGACTTCGAAACCAAGCTAAACCCTGAACTGGTCGACCTAGATCCTATCGAGCAAGAAGATAAAGATCTTCTACTGGATATGCTAACTAAGCATGTCGAATTCACAGGAAGTGAAGTTGCTCAATCTTTCCTAGACAACTTTGAAGCAAGCCTAGCCTCTTTGGTTAAGGTAATGCCGCGTGATTACAAAGCGGTGCTTCTTAAGCGTAAAGCGGAAGCAGAGCAAGCACAAACGGAAGAAGTGGAGGCAGTATAATGGGTAAGCCTACTGGATTTTTAGAGCATGGTCGCGAGCTTCCAAAGAAGCTCGACCCTTCAGTGCGAATTGAAGACAACAAAGAGTTCGTTCTTAACGAAGAGTTTGGTGACAAAATTAACACTCAGGCTTCTCGTTGTATGGACTGTGGTGTGCCGTTTTGTCATAACGGTTGCCCTATCGGTAACATCATTCCTGAATTTAATGATGCGGTTTACCGTGATAGCTGGGAAGAGGCTTGGAATATTCTAAGTTCAACCAACAACTTCCCTGAATTTACCGGTCGTGTTTGTCCTGCACCTTGTGAAAGTGCGTGTGTTCTTGGTATTAACCAAGATCCAATCACCATCTGTAATATCGAAAAAACCATCGTCGAAACCGCCTACCGTGAAGGTTACGCTAAGCCGAAAAAACCGCGTGTTCGCACGGGTAAGACAGTCGCGATCATTGGCTCAGGCCCTGCAGGCCTAGCGGCGGCAGAACAGCTTAATAGTGCTGGCCATTGCGTAACGGTATTTGAGCGTGATGAAAAAGTCGGTGGCCTACTGCGTTTCGGAATCCCTGATTTCAAACTGGGTATGGACGTCATTGATCGTAAAATCAACCTAATGGCGGATGCGGGCATTGAGTTCAAAGTTAACCAACACATTGGTGTTGACGTTAATGCACAGCAGTTACGCCAAGAGTTCGATGTGGTTCTTTTGACTGGTGGTTCAACCGTTCCTCGTGACCTTCCCGTCCCAGGACGTGAACTAAAAGGGGTGCATTTCGCGATGGACTTCCTTGGTCAAAACAATCGCCGTGCCAACGACATGGATCTAAAGGGTGAAGAAATCCACGCTAAAGATAAGCACGTTGTGGTTATCGGTGGTGGTGATACCGGTTCTGACTGTGTCGGTACTTCTAACCGTCATAAAGCAGCCAGCGTTACTCAGGTTGAGATCATGCCGATCCCACCAGAAAAACGCCCTGCTAACATGCCTTGGCCTCAGTTCCCAATGATCATGAAAACTACCACTTCACATGAAGAAGGTTGTGAGCGTCATTGGAACATCCTGACCAAAGAATTTATTGGCAACGATAAAGGTGAAGTCACAGGTTTACGCATTGCCGATATCGTGTGGCAAGATGCGAAGCCTGGCGAGCGCCCTGGTTTTGAAGAAGTGGCAAATTCTGAGCGTGTCATTCCTTGCGATATGGCTTTCTTAGCCATGGGCTTTTTACACCCAGAACCAACCGGTGTGCTAGCGCAGCTTGACATTAAGCTTGATGAACGCGGCAATGTAGCCACCGATGGTTTTGCAACGAGTCAGAAAGGCGTTTTTGCGGCAGGTGATATGCGCACAGGCCAATCTTTGGTCGTACGTTGTATCAATGAAGGTCGCGAATGTGCGATTGCCATTGATAACCACCTAATGGGTAACTCAAACCTAGAAGCGAAAGCGAATTCATTAATGCTTTCTGCTTAATGCAACTCGGCGGGAGCTTACGCTCTCGCCAATCAGTTCCTTCAATCTATACCTTTGACCAGCCTCGTGCTGGTCTTTTTTATGCGCTAATTTGATTAGGCAATATTGATCGTTTTCGCCTATTTACCGTACTCTGCTACACTGAAACACTCATGAATTCAAAGACAAATAACATGAAAAAAATCGTATTCCTATTTGTTAGCAGTTTAGTCGTGGCAGGTTGTAGCCATGGAGGAACAACCATGAAAAATAAAATAAACCAAGCTTGTGGTGATAAACCCAACTGTGTATCGACCTTAGATCAGCGTGAGAAGTTCCACATTGCCCCCTACCCACTAAAAGCAGGCGTAACCCTTGCTCAAGTTGAACAAGTAGCTTTGAAGCTACCAGGAGCGAAAACAGCGGTGACTGATGGCGATTACTTACGCATTGAGTGCACCAGCAAAATTATGCGTTTTGTCGATGATTTAGAGATACAGATTAAAGATGGCCAACTGATGGTCCGTTCTGAGTCACGCGTGGGTTATTCAGACTTTGGCGTCAACCGTAAGCGTGCTGAACAGCTAAGAAACTATCTTAATGACGCCGGTTTGCTTGGGGTAGAATAAAAGCGAGAAGCGAGAAGCGAGAAGCGAGAAGCGAGAAGCGAGAAGCGAGAAGCGAGAAAATTTTGGCCGCATTTGATTATGCTGCAAAACAAAAAAGCCACGATATCGATCGTGGCTTTTGCATTGTTTTCACTGCGTCTTACTGATTATTCAGCTTCAACCTGCTCACGGAACACGACCAAACGCTTAGGCGCAACACGGCCTCTGTCGTCGATTTGCGCGACACCGATGAAAAGTTTCTCTTCACCACTGGTCATTCGCACCGTACCTTCTGCAGGCGCACCAGAGACTTGAACTGGCATGCCGTGTTGAACCAAATCGGTCAACTCAGCATTCATGTTCACCTCTGGTAGATCTTCCACAGCGCTGTCCATTGGCATTAGCAACGGATCAAGCAGTTCGCGTGGCGCAATCTCTTCACGGTGAGCTTGTTCAAGCAGTTCGTTTAACTGCTCAAGAGTCACCATTCTCTCATACGGATACTTAGCAACTGCGGTACGACGAAGCATCGTCACATGAGCGCCACAGCCAAGTAGTTCACCAAGATCATCCACGATTGTGCGGATGTAGGTGCCTTTTGAGCAATGCACTTCCATCTCTACTTCATCGCCTTCAAAGCGGTGCAGCACGATTTCATACACGGTGATTTTGCGCGATTCACGAGGGACTTCGATACCTGCTCGAGCATATTCGTACAAAGGCTTGCCTTGGTATTTCAGTGCCGAGAACATCGAAGGTACTTGATCCGATTCGCCACGGAATGTCTCAATGCAAGCTTCAAGCTTTGCCATATCAACATCGATTGGACGCGTTTCTACCACTTCACCATCAGAATCGGAGGTGTTTGTACGTTCACCTAGTTTGGCGATCACACGGTAGCGCTTATCTGAATCAAGTAAGAACTGTGAAAACTTGGTCGCTTCACCCAAGCAAATTGGCAGCATGCCAGTTGCAAGTGGATCTAGAGCGCCAGTATGACCGGCTTTTTCAGCAAAATAGATACGCTTAACTTTTTGTAGCGCATCGTTTGAAGAAATACCCGTTGGCTTATCCAATAGGATAACGCCATCAATTGGACGACCTTTGCGACGGCGAGCCATTACTCTTCGTCCTCACGACCAGAATCTTTTTGCTTCTTCTTATCGTTACTGATCACTTCACTTACAAGGTTAGACATACGCATACCTTCAACCAAAGTGTTGTCGTAGTAGAAACGGATTTCTGGAGTTAGACGTAGACGAATACGCTTGCCAAGCATCATACGGATATGAACTTCGTGCTCACGTAGTGCCGCAAGGCACGACTCAGGCGTTTGCTCACCGACACATAGGAAAGTAACGAATACTTTTGTGTACGCAAGGTCACGTGATACTTCAACATCTGAGATGGTAACCATACCCAAACGAGAATCACGCACTTCGCGCTGTAGGATCATCGCCAATTCTTTTTGCAGCTGTTGTGATACGCGCTGCGTGCGGCTAAATTCTTTTGCCATAAAATATTTCTCTTAAATAGAAAGAATGGGGGGATGGTTATCCCAGCCCCCCATGGTGTATTCAACAACCAATTACTAATTACCTTTCAAGGTATTAAGTAATTTTAGTCTATTAATCTAGTGTACGTTTGATTTCGATGATTTCGAATACTTCGATTTGGTCGCCTACGCGAACATCGTTGTAGTTCTTAACGCCGATACCACACTCGTAACCATTTTTAACTTCTTGAACGTCATCTTTAAAGCGACGAAGTGACTCTAGTTCACCTTCGTAGATTACAACGTTATCACGCAGTACGCGGATTGGGTTGTTACGCTTAATTAGACCTTCAGTAACCATACAACCAGCGATTGCGCCCAGTTTAGGTGACTTAAATACGTCACGAACTTCAGCAAGACCAATGATCTCTTGCTTGAATTCTGGAGCAAGCATACCGCTCATTGCTTGTTTAACTTCGTCAATCAATTGGTAAATGATTGAGTAGTAACGTAGGTCAACGCTTGCAGATTCGATAGCACGACGCGCAGAAGTATCAGCACGAACGTTAAAGCCAAGGATGATAGCGTTTGAAGCTTCAGCTAGAACAGCATCCGTTTCAGTAATACCACCAACACCAGAACCTACGATGTTTACTTTCACTTCATCAGTAGACAATTTCAGTAGAGAGTCAGCAATTGCTTCTACAGAACCTTGTACGTCTGCTTTCAGTACTACGTTTAGCTCAGCAACTTCACCAGCAGCCATGTTCGCGAACATGTTTTCTAGTTTAGATTTTTGCTGACGAGCAAGTTTCACTTCACGGAACTTACCAGCACGGTAGTTTGCAACTTCACGAGCTTTACGCTCATCACGAACTACAGTCGCTTCATCACCTGATGACGGCACACCTGAAAGACCTAGGATCTCTACAGGAATAGACGGACCAGCTGAAGTAATTTCTTTACCTAGTTCATCGCGCATTGCACGTACACGGCCGTACTCTTGACCACAAAGAACGATATCGCCTTTGTTTAGAGTACCTGACTGAACAAGAACCGTCGCTACTGGACCACGACCTTTATCTAGGCGAGATTCAACAACCACACCTGATGCCATGCCTTCAGCAACAGCAGTCAGTTCTAGTACTTCAGATTGAAGAAGGATTGCTTCTAGAAGACCATCAACGTTGGTACCTTCTTTCGCAGAGATGTGAACGAACATGTTCTCACCGCCCCATTCCTCAGGAATAACGTCATATTGAGCAAGCTCATTCTTAACGTTATCTGGGTTTGCGCCTTCTTTATCGATCTTGTTCACTGCAACAATCAGTGGAACGCCAGCTGCTTTCGCGTGCTGAATCGCTTCTACTGTTTGTGGCATAACACCATCGTCTGCCGCTACAACAAGTACAACGATATCTGTCGCTTGAGCACCACGAGCACGCATAGCAGTAAACGCTGCGTGTCCAGGAGTATCAAGGAAGGTAATCATACCGTTGTCAGTCTCAACGTGGTAAGCACCGATATGCTGTGTGATACCGCCCGCTTCGCCTGATGCAACGTGAGTACGACGAATGTAGTCAAGTGTTGACGTTTTACCGTGGTCAACGTGACCCATGATAGTCACAACCGGTGCACGAGGAACCGCTTCTGCGCTGTTATCACGATCGCTTAGTACTGCTTCTTCAAGTTCGTTCTCTTTACGTAGAACAACCTTGTGACCCATTTCTTCTGCTACAAGCTGTGCAGTTTCTTGGTCGATAACTTGGTTGATAGTCGCCATTGCGCCCATCTTCATCATCGCTTTGATAACTTCAGTCGCTTTAACCGACATTTTGCTAGCAAGTTCAGATAGAACGATAGTTTCGCCAATAACAACGTCAGCTTTAGCAACCGCAGCTGTCTTGTCAAACGCTTGAGTTAGTGCGCTTGATTTAGCCATTTTGCCACGACCACCGCGAGCACCACGAGCGCCGCGAGCGTTGTTACGGCCACCGCGTTCTTGTGAATCGCTCTTCGCAGACATTTTCTTCTGCTTGCGACGACGAGTAGAGGCACCTTCTTCTTTAAGATCCGCAGCATCTTCCGCTTCACGAGCGTAAGTTGATGTCGTTAGGTGGTAGTCAGCGTTCTCTAGCTCTTTCTTTTTCTTTTCTTCTTCAGTCCAACGCTCGCCGTTTTCTTCAGCAAGTTTACGCGCTTCTTCAACAAGCTTAGCTGCTTCTTGTTCCGCTTTACGTTGAGCTTCTTCTTCCTGACGACGTTTTAGTTCGTCAGCTTCTTTTTTAGCTTGCGTATTTACATCCGCATTTTTTGCATTCATGTCTTTCTTAGCCTTATCAGCTTGTACGCGTTGGGCCTTTTCTTCAGCTTCACGTTTTGCATCCGCTTCTCGTTTCGCTTTCTCGTCGGCCTCGCGTTGTGCTTTCTCTGCAGCTTCGCGTTGTGCTAGTTCCTCAGCCTCACGCTTCGCTAGCTCTTCCGCTTCTCGCTTTGCAGCTTCTTCAGCTTCACGACTTGCTTGATCTTCAATAGAGCTGCGTTTTACGTAAGTGCGCTTTTTGCGCACTTCAACTTGAACATCTTTACTCTTACCGCCACCAGCGTTAACGCTTAGTGTGCTACGCGTTTTACGTTGCAACGTTAAACGTGTTGGTGCTGATTCGCCTGATGTATCGCCGTGTTCTTTTTTCAGATGAGTAAGCAGCTGTTGCTTCTCGTCTTCTGAAATCGCATCGCTGCCTGATTTGTTAATTCCAGCATCAGCAAGTTGTTCAATCAAGCGGTCAACTGGCGTACCAATCTCTTCACCCAGAGTTTTTACTGTAAGTTGTGTCATTCCGCTACCTCCTTGCTGAAATTATGCTTCGTCTCCGAACCAACAAATATTACGTGCAGCCATGATTAGTTCACCAGCTCGCTCGTCAGTTAGTCCTTCAACACCTTCTAGATCATCGATACCTTGGTCTGCTAGGTCTTCAAGTGTTGCAACACCTTTAGCAGCCAATTTAAATGCCATTTCACGCTCTAGACCTTCCAGGCCTAGTAGATCGTCAGCTGGCTCAAGACCATCAAAAGTCTCTTCTTTTGCTAGAGCAAGCGTGGTTAACGCTTCTTTAGCACGGTTGCGTAGCTCTTCGATAATTTCTTCATTCAGACCATCGATGTCTAGCAGTTCGTTTACTGGTACGTAAGCGATCTCTTCTAGGCTAGAGAAACCTTCTTCAACGAGTAGCTGAGCGAAGTCTTCTTCAAGATCTAGGTACTTCATGAAGTTTTCGATAGACGCTTGAGATTCTTCAGCATGTTTCTTCTGTAGATCTTCAACCGTCATAACATTCAGTTCCCAACCAGTTAGTTGAGATGCTAGACGTACGTTCTGACCATTACGGCCGATCGCTTGAGCTAGATTGTCAGCTTCAACAGCAATGTCCATTGAGTGAGCATCTTCATCAACGATGATTGACGCTACGTCTGCAGGAGCCATTGCGTTGATAACGAATTGCGCTGGGTTATCATCCCAAAGCACGATATCGATACGCTCGCCACCAAGTTCGCCAGAAACAGCTTGTACACGTGCACCACGCATACCAACACACGCACCAACAGGGTCGATACGACGGTCGTTCGTTTTCACTGCGATCTTAGCACGAGAACCTGGATCACGAGCTGCGCCTTTCAATTCGATGATTTCTTCAGCGATTTCTGGCACTTCTACGCGGAACAGTTCCGCTAGCATTTCTGGTTTAGAACGCGTAACGAACAGTTGGAAACCACGAGCTTCTGGTGCAACTTTGTACAGTAGACCACGAATACGGTCGCCTGGACGGAAGTTTTCACGTGGAAGTTGATCATCACGTAGGATAACAGCTTCCGCGTTGTTGCCTAGATCTAGAACGATGGTTTCACGGTTAACTTTCTTAACCGCACCTGTTACTAGGTCGCCTTCGTTATCGATGAACTGCTCAACGATTTGCGCACGCTCAGCTTCACGTACTTTTTGTACGATAACTTGCTTCGCGGTTTGCGTCGTAATACGGTCAAATGTTACTGATTCAATTTCGTCTTCAATGAAGTCGCCTAGTTGAACAGTTTCATCATCGTATTGTGCAGCTTCTAGTGAAATCTCTTTTGTTGGGAATTCTACTTCCTCAACAACCAACCAACGGCGGAAAGTTTCAAACTCGCCAGTTTTACGGTCAATAGCAACGCGAACGTCGATCTCGATTTCACGTTTTTTCTTAGTAGAAGTAGCTAGAGCGATTTCTAGTGCTTCGAAAATACGTTCACGAGGTACACCTTTCTCGTTCGATACTGCCTCTGCTACCGCTAAAATTTCTTTACTCATTTTAATTAGCCTCTAAGCTTTAATTTTTAGGGACCTAAAATTTAGGGATCAGGTTAGCTTTGGAAATGTTGCTTAACGCAAACTGCTCTTCATTACCATCCACAGTAACAGAGACTGTCTCGCCATCAATAGAAAGGATTTGACCTTTCCACTTACGACGGTTATTCGCAGCCATCTTCAAAACGATGTTCACTTCATGACCAATAAATTGCTCATAGTGTGCCGCTTTGAATAGCGGTCTTTCTAAACCAGGAGATGAAACTTCAAGACTATAAGCCACTGAAATAGGGTCTTCTACGTCAAGTACAGCGCTTACTTGGCGACTAACTTCTGCGCAATCTTCTACAAAAATACCATTTTCATGGTCAATATAGATGCGTAGTGTTGAGTGCTCTCCTGCACGAATAAATTCTAATCCAACTAACTCGTATCCTGACGCCTGTACTGGCGCTTCTAGCATTTCAGTTAATTGTCTTTCTAAACCAGTCATTTGAACCACTCCAGAAACAAAAAAAGGGCATAGAGCCCAATTTAAATTCCAAGCAAGATCTAAATCCATTTACAGGAATTTAGATAACAAAAAACCCCGAAAAAGTCGGGGTTTTTTATTGCTGGACCCTGATGAGTTAAACAATAGTTGCTTAACTCGCAAAACAAAATACATTGTTTTGCACAAACTCGTCCTTATCAAAGGATTGGTTGCGGGGGCCGGATTTGAACCGACGACCTTCGGGTTATGAGCCCGACGAGCTACCAAGCTGCTCCACCCCGCGTCCGACTTGCTGAGCATTATACGCTCAAACAAAGTATTTACAAGTTTGTAAATCAATGGTGCCGAGAGAGGGACTCGAACCCTCACACCATAGGCACTAGCACCTCATGCTAGCGTGTCTACCAATTTCACCATCTCGGCATTAATCGCTTATTGCGGGATTTCTTCGCTCACAGGAGCTGGAACATCACTCGCTACGTCATCAGCTACCTGCTCAACAACTTGACCTTGTGTCGGGTCAATCCACTGAGATTCAGTTTTGTGTGTAGATAGATTACCTAACACCAAGCTGATAACAAAAAATACTGTTGCAAAAACTGCAGTCATTCGGGTTAAGAAATTACCTGAGCCGCTTGCGCCAAACACTGTGTTTGATGCGCCTGCACCGAATGAGGCTCCCATATCTGCGCCTTTACCTTGTTGAATCAACACTAGGCCGATTACACCAACCGCTGCCAACAGGTAAATCACAAGTAGAACTGAAAACATGTTGTCCACCTATGTTCCAAATTGTTAGGCCAGCGACGTTCGAAAATTAAATTCCAGAACAAGGCTAGCGACCTCCTTACTGAAGGCCGAGCAATACTAGCGAAACCTTCTAGGGCTGACAAGAGAAAATTGACAAAAAAGCCTAACTTTAGAATCAAACGGTTAAAAAACTAACAATCCTCTTCCCCCGCTTCGCTTAGAAGCAACAAAAAGGGGCCAAAGCCCCTTTTTTATTCTCTTTTTGCTCTATCGAATCAAAAGCTCGCTTTCACTGCATCAGCAATTTTCAGCGCAGAACTTTGTACTAAATCAGCATCTTCACCTTCTACCATGACACGAATCAGGGGTTCAGTACCTGATTTACGCAATAGTACGCGACCTTTGTCACCCAGCGCAGCTTCAACCTCAATCACTGATTCTTTCACCGCATCCGCTTCAAGTGGGTTGCTATCGCCAGTAAAACGAACGTTTTCCAGCACTTGCGGGTAGAGAGTCATGCCTTGAGAAAGCTCATTCAGCGTCATTTCACTGCCCACCACTGAAGCAAGCACTTGCAATGCTGCGACAATTGCATCACCAGTCGTCACTTTATCCAGCAAGATAACGTGACCTGAGTTTTCAGCGCCAATCTTCCAACCTTTCTCAAGCAATCGTTCCATGACATAACGGTCACCAACCGCCGCGCGAACAAATGGGATGCCCAATTGTTTTAGGCCATTTTCCATGCCTAAGTTGGTCATCAATGTCCCAACCACACCACCTTTTAGTTCGCCACGACGCAGTGCATCACGCGCAATGATGTAGGCAATTTGGTCACCATCAACTTTATTACCTAAATGATCCACCATGATGATACGGTCGCCGTCACCATCAAATGCGAGACCTAGAGCGGCGCCTTCGGCAACCACACGTTGTTGCAGTGCTCGCACATCTGTCGCACCCACTTCATCATTGATGTTGATGCCGTTTGGCTCAACACCCATAGCGATAACATCTGCACCAAGTTCAGAAAATACCGCCGGTGCAATGTGGTAAGTCGCGCCATTGGCACAATCAACAACGATTTTTTGCCCAGCTAAACTCAATGCTGATGGGAAAGTACTCTTACAGAACTCAATGTAACGGCCCGCAGCATCATTCAGGCGAGTCGCTTTACCCAACTCAGAAGATTCAACACATTCAATCTCTTTATCAAGTTCCGCTTCAATCGCGAGCTCAATATCGTCAGGCAACTTGGTGCCCTCAGAAGAGAAGAATTTAATGCCGTTATCGTAGTATGGGTTGTGTGACGCAGAAATCACGATCCCCGCTTCAGCGCGGAAAGTTTGTGTTAAGTAAGCCACCGCAGGTGTTGGCATCGGCCCAGTAAAGGTCGCTTTAAGGCCTGCTGCTGCAAGGCCTGCTTCTAGCGCCGATTCCAGCATGTAGCCAGAAATACGCGTATCTTTACCGATAATAACTTTTTTTGTGCCTTGTTTTGCAAGCACTCGACCAGCAGCCCAGCCAAGTTTAAGGACAAAATCAGGAGTAATAGGGTACTGCCCAACTTTGCCACGAACGCCATCGGTACCAAAATAACGTCTTTTGTTCGACATGAGGTTTCCTTTATTTTTATTTATTGTTCAAGGTAGCACTAACAACTTTGACTGCATCTAACGTTTGTTCAAAGTCATGCACGCGAATAATCTGTGCGCCTTTCATCGCCGCAATAGTAGCGCAACTAACACTGGCAGCCACACACTCTGATGGCGCTTTATCTAACAGTTTAAATAGCATCGACTTGCGAGACATCCCTGCCAGTAGCGGCAAATTGAACTGATGAAATCGTTCTAAGTGCGCCAACATCTGGTAATTATGCGCTAATGTTTTACCAAAGCCAAAACCTGGGTCAAGGATCAACTGCTCTCGCGCAATCCCAACCGCTTCACAAGCATCAATTCGCTCTTGCAAAAAGTCACCGACCTCTTGCAGCAAATCATCGTAGTGTGGATTAGTCTGCATGCTACGCGGCTGACCTTGCATGTGCATCAGGCAGATGGGTAAACCAGCATGAGCGGCGACTTCGAGCGCCCCCGGTTCACGTAGAGAACGTACATCATTAATAATATCAGCGCCCGCAGCGATCGCTTGACGCATCACTTCAGCTTTACTGGTATCAATAGAAATCCACACATCATATTTTGCACGAATAGCCTTGATAACAGGAATAACACGAGCAAGCTCTTCTTCCAGCGTGACATCCGGCGCACCTGGTCGGGTTGACTCACCGCCGATATCAATGATCGACACACCGGCTGTGATCATTTTTTCAGCCTGCATTAGTGCATTATCAAGGGAATGGAACTGACCACCATCCGAAAAAGAATCAGGCGTCACATTGAGAATCGCCATCACATGAGGCTGGGAAAGATCGAGGGTTTTATTGTTGGCTGTAATTTTCATCATAAATAGAAAAACCCCGAGTTTCCTCGGGGTTTATTTTTAAATACTCAATTATTCAGAGTCTTTTTTCTCTGTCGCTTCGCTTGAAGTACTTTCTTGAGAAGTTGGTTGTTCTTCAGTTGGTTCTGATTCTACCGCTTTCTCTTCAGCTTCTGGCTTAGCTTGAGGTTTCTCTTCTGTATTAGAAAGAGAATCTCCCCAACCAGCAGGCTCACGAATGTCTGCTTTACGATTCATTA
Source organism: Vibrio sp. N418 (assembly GCF_000222565.1). Taxonomy (NCBI): domain Bacteria; kingdom Pseudomonadati; phylum Pseudomonadota; class Gammaproteobacteria; order Vibrionales; family Vibrionaceae; genus Vibrio; species Vibrio sp. N418. Next base: position 28,979 of record NZ_AFWD01000038.1, on the reverse strand, counting down.
GGTCTTCAATTTGACCTGCATCGATGGTTTCATACTTCACCAATGCGTCTTTCATCGTATGCATGATGTCCATGTTATCTTCTAGGATTTGACGTGCACGTGCGTAGTTACGGTCGATAATGATACGAACTTCATCATCAATTAACTTCGCGGTGTCTTCAGACATGTGTTTCGTCTGAGTCACGCTGCGGCCTAAGAAAACTTCACCTTCATCTTCTGCGTATAGCAAAGGACCTAATTTCTCAGAGAAACCCCACTGAGTCACCATCTTACGAGCAATATCCGTTGCGCGTTCAATATCATTTGAAGCGCCCGTTGATACTTTATCTTTGCCGTAAATCAGCTCTTCAGCTAGACGACCACCATACAAGCTAGAAATCATCGACTCTAGGTGCTGACGGTTCATGCTCACTCGGTCTTGCTCTGGCAGGTACATCGTTACACCCAACGCACGACCACGTGGAATGATAGAGACTTTGTACACTGGATCATGTTCAGGAACCAAGCGACCAACAATGGCGTGACCCGCTTCGTGGTACGCTGTTGATTCTTTCGTCTCTTCCGATAGAACCATTGAGCGGCGCTCTGCACCCATCATGATTTTATCTTTTGCCAGTTCAAACTCGACCATTGAAACGTTGCGCTTGTTACCACGCGCTGCAAATAGTGCAGCTTCGTTTACTAGGTTGGCTAGGTCTGCACCAGAGAAACCAGGAGTACCACGAGCAATCAATGATGGCTCTACGTCACCCGCTAGCGGTACTTTACGCATGTGAACTTTAAGAATCTGCTCACGACCACGGACATCAGGAAGGCCAACCACCACTTGACGATCAAAACGACCTGGACGAAGTAGTGCTGGATCAAGTACGTCCGGACGGTTAGTTGCGGCGATAACGATAATACCTTCGTTACCTTCGAAACCATCCATCTCAACCAGCATTTGGTTTAGGGTTTGTTCACGCTCATCGTGACCACCACCTACACCAGCGCCACGCTGACGACCTACCGCATCGATTTCATCGATGAAGATAATACATGGCGCGGCTTTTTTCGCTTGTTCGAACATGTCACGCACACGAGATGCACCCACACCGACAAACATTTCAACAAAGTCAGAACCTGAAATTGTGAAGAATGGTACTTTCGCTTCACCTGCAATTGCTTTAGCAAGTAGCGTTTTACCAGTACCAGGAGGGCCGACCATCAACACACCTGTTGGAATCTTACCGCCCAATTTTTGGAAACGGCTTGGATCACGTAGGTAGTCAACCAGCTCTTTTACATCTTCTTTCGCTTCATCACAGCCCGCAACGTCAGCAAAGGTCGTTTTGATTTGTTCTTCACTCATCATACGCGCTTTGCTCTTACCGAAGGACATTGCGCCTTTACCGCCGCCGCCTTGCATTTGACGCATGAAGAAAATCCATACACCAATTAGTAAGATCATTGGGAACCAAGAGATGAAAATAGTACCCAGTAAGCTTTGCTCTTCTGGCGGTGTACCTTGAACTTTCACGTTTTGGTTAATTAAATCATCAAGAAGCTTTTGATCGTAAACTGGCATGTAGGTAACATTTTTCGTTCCCACGCCACGACGAATGAAAGTGATTTCACCGTCTTTAAACGTTGCTTCCTGAATCTGGCCTTGGCCAACTTCCTGTACAAATGTGGTGTAATCGACCGCTTTACCGCTGCTTTCATTTGGACCGAAGCTTTGGAAAACCGACATCAACACTACAGCGATAACAAGCCACAGAATTAAATTTTTTGCCATGTCACTCAAGGTGTAAGCCTCGCGATAACTAATTGTAATTAAAGGTAGGGTACTACAGTTCTTAGACTGTAGCTATAGTGTTAACGACCGCTCAAACAAGCAAATAGTTAACCTTTGTAACCAGTGGCTACAATAAAGACTTCACGGGAGCGAGCTCGAGAAGAGTCAGGTTTTCTAATCTTTACGGTCTTGAACATATCACGTATATCCTTCACGTATTGATCGAATCCCTCACCTTGGAAGACCTTTACAACAAAGCTACCATTTGTGGCTAGAACTTGTCGACACATATCCAATGCGAGTTCAACTAAATACATCGCTCTTGGTTGGTCAACGGAGTTATTCCCCGCAATGTTTGGTGCCATGTCTGACATCACCACATCCACCATTGATGGTTGGATTTTGTCTAAAAGCGCTTCCAATACTGCATCGTCACGAAAGTCACCTTGTAGGAAGCTCACACCCGCAATTGGATCCATAGGTAACAAGTCACAAGCAATAATTTGCCCTTCGTCACCTACTATCTTAGCAGCATATTGAGACCATCCACCGGGAGCTGCACCTAAATCGACGACAGTCATCCCATTTTTCAACAATTTATCTTTCGTTTGGATCTCTTCCATCTTGAAGTAGGCACGTGAACGATAGCCTTTTTTACGGGCTTCATTTGCGTACTTATCATCAAAGTGTTCTTTCAACCAACGGCCAGAACTCGCCGAATGTTTCTGTTTACTCATTTTAATCCTAACAAGCTACAAAAAGGAGCTATTGTTGTAATAGGGTCAGCCTATTGCTCAATAAATTATAGTCTTCCGCAATAGATGGCGTTAAAATAGCTTTTTTCAACCCTTATTTTAAAGAAAATTGGCCGCGTAATGAACCTAAGCACCAAACAAAAGCAGCACCTAAAAGGCCTAGCACACAGCTTAAAACCAGTTGTGCTACTCGGCGCAAATGGACTAACGGAAGCTGTTCTAGCGGAAATTGAAATCGCGCTGAATCACCACGAGCTGATCAAAGTGAAGATCGCTACTGAAGATCGTGAGACGAAAATCCTAATCGTTGACGCTATCGTGCGTGAATCTGGCGCAGAAAAAGTACAGGTTATCGGTAAAACACTTGTTCTTTTCCGTCAAACTGAAGAGCGTAAAATCGAACTTCCACGTAAGTAAGTTCTACTATAGCGCAATAAAAAAGGTCGCCAAGGCGACCTTTTTGCTATCTAACATTTTTGTTATCGAAAACAAAACGATTAGATATATTCAACACGGTCGATTTCGAAATCGCGCTCACCACCTGGGGTTGAGATCACAACTTCATCACCTTCCATCTTGCCGATAAGACCACGTGCAATTGGCGAGCTTACCGAAATACGGCCGCTCTTAATGTTCGCTTCGTCTTCACCAACGATTTGGTAGGTTTTTTCTTCTTCAGTGTCGCAATCAATTAGAGTAACCGTTGAGCCAAAGATAATCTTACCGCTGTTCTCCATTTGGGTAACGTCGATAACTTGTGCAACAGACAACTTGTATTCGATATCACGAATTTGCGCTTCGCAGATGCCTTGCTCTTCACGTGCCGCATGATACTCAGCATTTTCTTTTAGATCGCCCAGCTCACGCGCTTCAGCAATCGCAATAGAAATTTGTGGACGAAGCTTTAATAGTCGGTCTAGTTCTTGACGTAGCTGCTGTTCGCCACGTGCTGTCATTGGGACTTTTTCCATCATATACCTCTAGGCCAAAGCGAGCTTTGGACAAAATAAAAATACCCAGCCCACAAGAGCTAGGTAATCAATACGCTTTTCAATTTAGCTTAGTGTAAACAAACTTATTGTTTAAATCATCTTAATTCCATTCGAGAGTCCAGCCTTCTCACTTTAGGTCACATTTCTCACTCTAAAACATGCAAGATCTCGGATTTAGAAAGATAAAAAAGCCTAAAAAAAAGCAAAAGGCGATGTTTTTTCGAGCGAGCTCGAACTATTCACCACGCCTTACATCTCAAGCGGTTAATCGATAAACCAGACAAATAGAACACTGTTCACAATCCAAATTTATATCGTTTTACTAACGATTTAGGGAACTTTGGCGGTACAACTTGGTTCACGAAATGCAGCTAGCTAATACGTTGATTTTGTTCAACTCGCTTAAAAATGCTGCACCGAGTATGAAATTGAAGCTAACGGACAATGCGGCTTCATTTCTAAATAACAATGATTTATGGACAGAAAATTAGGACTGATAAGATGAACAAGACTCTGATTGCCCTAGCAGTATCAGCTGCTGCATTAGCTACTGGCGCACATGCGGCTGAACTATATAACCAAGATGGTAACTCAATCGATATGGGTGGCCGCGCAGAAGCTCGTCTATCTCTAAAAGATGGCAAAGCTGAAGACAAATCACGCGTACGTCTAAACTTCCTAGGTAAAGCACAAATCAACGACAGCCTATACGGTGTTGGTTTCTACGAAGGTGAGTTTACTACTGCTGAAGATGGTCTAGGTACTGATGCTGAAGGTACTAGCGACCTAACTAACCGTTACGCATACGCTGGTCTAGGCGGTACTTTCGGTGAGATCACTTACGGTAAAAACGACGGCGCGCTAGGTGTAATCACAGACTTCACAGATATCATGGCCTACCACGGTAACTCTGCAGCGTACAAAATTGAAGTTGCTGACCGTGCTGACAATATGATTTCGTACAAAGGCGAATTCAACAACCTTGGCCTTAAAGCTAGCTACCGCTTTGCGGACCGTGAAGAAATAGACGGTAAATACACTGACAACGACGCAGATGGTTACTCACTATCAAGCATTTATGCGCTAGGCGAAACGGGTATTGCATTAGGTGCAGGTTTTGCACAAGGCAACCAAACGCTTAACGTTGGTAAAGCAGATCAGTACTTTGCTGACCGTACTGAATACATGCTTGCTGCATCTTACGCCATCAACGACCTATACTTCGCAACAACTTTCGTTGACGGCCGCGATAAAGACAAAGCAACTGGTGAAAAAACAGATAACACTGGTTACGAATTCGCAGCAGCGTACACAATGAACCAAACTGTGTTCACAACAACTTACAACTACCTAGAAGCGAAAGACAAAACGTCTGGCGACAAACATGACGTAGCAGATAACATCGCAATCGATGCTACTTACTACTTCCAACCTAACTTCCGTGGTTACGTATCTTACAACTTCAACTTGTTGTCTGAAGATGCAAACAAAGGCATCACTAAAGCAGATGCTGAAGACGAACTAGCACTAGGTCTACGTTACGACTTCTAATAGCTGACTCTTAGTCACAAACATTAAACGCCTGCTCGCTTGCAGGCGTTTTTTTTATATACTCAACGTTCAACTTGTCCCATTAGCTAAGAACTCATTCTATGAACGTTTCACTGCGCACGACACTCGCCAGCTTCATCACACTATTTTCAACCTTTTCACTGGCGTATGCCCCACTCGACTATTTACCGCAAGGCAGTCGAGTTTCAATCGCAATTGAACAGCTCAATAGTAACCAACCTTATCTCACGACTTCTAATCGCGATCAGTTTTTTCCACCAGCCAGTACGCTTAAAGTGGTTACCGCATTGGCAGCCAAATTGGCATTGGGGGATGAGTTTCAATTTAAGACCCAATTGGAAGCAAATCAGCGTGATATGGTGATTCGCTTTAGTGGCGACCCAACCCTCACCAGCCAAGACTTAAAACAATTATTAACCTTAGCGCGTCAACAAGGTATCACCACCATCAAGGGTGACATCTGGTTAGATAACAGTGCTTTTAGCGGCTATGAACGCGCCGTTGGTTGGCCATGGGATATAACGGGGGTTTGCTACAGCGCACCTTCATCCGCGATTACACTCGATGAAAACTGCGTTCAAGCTTCTATCTACGCGAATAAAGATGGTTCAACTCGTGCTTATACTCCTGAGCACTTCCCGATTTACTTATCAACCACCGCGAAAACCATCTCTAAACAACGCTACGAAGAGACACACTGCGATTTAGAGCTGATAACGACACCAGATAACCACTATCAGCTATCAGGCTGCCTGGTGGAACGTAGCAAGCCGCTACCGCTCAAATTTGCGGTACAAAACCCAAGCTTGTACACCCAAAGAACCATTCACACACTATTGAACCAACTTAATATTAAGTTAATCGGTAATGTGAAAGTGGGCTCGCCTGAGATAAGCAATCTCAAACCAATCGCGACTCATTACTCAGCTAAACTGCCAGAACTGCTCACTGTGATGCTGAGAAAGTCAGACAACCTTATTGCAGATAATGTAACTAAAGCGATCGGCCAACACTACTTCAGCTTGCCGGGCAGTTATAACACGGGTACCGAAGCCATCAAGCAAGTGATCAGCGAGAAAACCGGCATCAACATTGAGCGTAATAAAATCGTCGATGGCTCAGGACTATCACGCAACAACCGCTTTACCAGTGCCGATATGACGGCGCTGTTGCGTTATATTTGGCAGCACGACGATCAGTTAGGATTAATCGCCTTAATGCCAAGCGCCGGGGAAAACGGCACCTTAAAGTACCGTAGCAGCATGCGTAATGACCCAATCAAAGGCCAATTAGTTGCCAAAAGTGGTTCTGTGTACGGCAGCTATAACATGGCAGGGTTTGGATTAAATAAGCAGGGCCAACCAACCACCTTGTTTGTACAGTATGTGGCGGATTATCTCCCAACAAAAAGGGACAACGATACACCGACCGTTGCCCCTATTACTCAATTTGAACAGCTGTTCTACCAAGACGTACTCAAATACAGTCAGGCGAGTCCTAAGAAATAATTGACTACGCTGAAATAGATCCACATACCGGAGATATCAACCACCGACGCAAGCACTGGACTCACCAATACCGCAGGGTCCAGTTTGCAAGCGCGAGCCAATATTGGCAGCAAACCGCCCAAGGTCGTCGACAGTGTGACCTGAATAAACAGCGCCACGGCAATCGCCAGTGCAATGATCTGTAAATCAAAACCACCAGCACTCTCGGTAGGACTAAAGCATAGAATGCGGCCAATCATCACTAAAGAAATCGCCAGCGCTAAGCACAGCGCAACACGGCTCTCTTTCCATAATACTTGTAACCACTGACGTTTTTTTAATTCGCCCGTCGCTAAAGCACGAATAACCAACGTTGCTGCTTGCGTACCGGTATTACCCCCTGCCGCCGCGATCACTGGCATGTAAATCGCCAGTAACACTAATTGGCTCAGGGTATCTTCATACTGAGCAATGATCAGCCCAGAAACGATGCCTAACAAGGCCAAGGCGATAATCCAACCAATGCGTTGACGGACATGCCCCATCACCGGCGTGGCGAGATAACTCGCACTTGGCATCACTTCCGAATAAAACAACCCTAATCGATTGGCATAATGGCGCGCTAATTTATCGTGCCCTAGCCCTTCTAATTGACTGATTAACTGCTGCACATAACCAAGCGAACAATGCTGCAAAATAGCCACTGCTTCTTCGATTGGCATCACCGTGAGTAAATTCACTTGCTGCGCTTGTTCGTATTTTAAAAACGCGTTCCTTGCGGCGCCGATCTCCTCAACAGAGAAGTGCGCTGCATTTTCCATATAGATGTTATTCATTACCGTCATGGCGAATCTCCCGATTGGCGAGGTAACGACCATCAAATACAACGCGCAACAAAGCACACAATGAGTTGGATGAACGTGTAAAGCGTTCACTCAAAAAAGACACATGTTTATTGGCTTAGGCAGTTTAGCCAAAGCAATGCGTTGTATAGGTATCTAATAGAGTGACGAAAAAGAAGAGAGAAAAGAAGCCCTACCCGATGGGTAGATGCGATTGAAGCAATACCGATTGGGGGATTAGTTTTCGCCCTTAATCTTAGTCACGCTAAGACTGGGGGGATGGTCGATATTGTTCATTAAAAACTCCGAATTTACTGCCGATTTAGCAGCGTAGGTATGATAACAAAGTAATGTAATTTCGCACCAATAAATTGACCATAAACTAGGTTTATTAGATACAAAAAAAGCGCCTATAACGGCGCTTTATCGATTACTTTAAAAACATCACTATTTGATAGTGATTCGAGCAAACTTACGCTTACCCACTTGGAAGACATAAGTGCCAGCCGCTAGCGTTAGCTTAGCATCTGCCACTTTCTCGCCATCCATTTTCGCCGCGCCTTGCTTAACCATACGCATCGCATCAGAAGTTGAAGCACATAGGCCCGCTTCTTTTAGCAAATTCGCCACCGGCGTTTCTGCATCAAATTCAAACTCAGGCATTTCGTCTGGGATTTGGTTTTTAGCAAAACGGTTGATGAATTCTTGCTCTGCCGCATCAGCATCAGCTTCCGAATGGAAACGTGCAATGATCTCTTTCGCAAGTAGGATCTTAACATCACGAGGGTTCTTGCCTTCTGCGATGTCTGCTTTGAACTGTGCAATTTCAGCCAATGGGCGGAATGACAACAACTCGTAGTAGCTCCACATCAGATCGTCAGAGATCGACATGATTTTACCAAACATTTCGCTTGGCGCTTCGCTGATACCGATGTAGTTGTGCGCAGATTTAGACATCTTCTTCTCGCCATCTAGGCCAACAAGAAGCGGCATCATCAATACTGCTTGTGGTTTTTGACCGTGTGCTTTTTGCAGCTCACGTCCCATTAGAAGGTTAAACTTCTGGTCAGTACCTCCTAGCTCTACGTCGGTTTTCATTGCAACTGAGTCATAACCTTGAAGCAGCGGATACATAAACTCGTGGATAGCAATTGGCTGACCGCCAGCGTAACGCTTTTTAAAATCATCACGTTCTAGCATACGTGCAACCGTTTGGTTTGATGCTAGACGGATCATACCTTCCGCGCCTAAATCAGATAACCACTCAGAGTTAAATGAAATCGTCGTCTTCGCCGGATCTAGGATTTTAAATACCTGCTCTTTATACGTTTCCGCATTCGCCAGTACTTGTTCACGGCTTAGAGGTGGGCGTGTCGTGTTCTTACCTGAAGGATCACCGACCATTGCCGTGAAATCACCAATCAGGAAAGTTACTTCGTGTCCAAGCTCTTGGAACGCGCGCAGTTTGTTAAAGATAACTGTATGGCCCAGATGGATATCTGGCGCTGTTGGATCGGCACCCAATTTGATGCGAAGAGGGCGACCCTCTTTCAGCTTAGCAATCAGTTCTTCTTCAGGAATCAGTTCCTCGACACCGCGCTTAATCTCGGCCAGTGCTGCTTCAATACTCGCCATTCTTGTTCACTCCCACAGATTTGGCAAAAATTTGGTAATTTTACATCTTACTTGAATAGCGATGCTTTTTGAAACCAGTTAGACTAGTCAGCTAGCTTTTTTTGTCGAAAATATAATACGGACATACAATGTTGTCGCTTTTCGCTCGACTCCCAAAACTTCATCGGGCTTTAATTATCCTTTTCATCGTTTTAATTGGTGTTGCACTGGCCTTGCCAGAGCCCAAGTCTTTGCGTGATGAAAAAGGCCTCTATGAAATCGGGAAGAACTACCCACTTGAAATTCAACCGGCGAACCTAGTCGTTGAGCCAATGGCGCAGCCGCTGTCTCAATTACGTTGGGAACAATACAAGGTCGCTCCCGGTGAAAGCGCTGCAATTGTTTTTCAGCGCGCGGGGCTCTCTTCGCGCTTGCTTTACCAACTCACCACTTCAAGCAAAGAGATTGAGCAGCAGTTAACTAAGCTTCGTCCGGGTGATGTCCTCAAATTTGGTTTTGATGCTGATGATGAGCTAATCCAAATCAAACGCCCACTCAACGCTTACGAAACCTACCAAATCACCAAATCCGATGGCAGCTTCAAAGGCTCGATTGATGCTAAAGAAGTCAATTACCAATATAACTATGCCGAAGCCTCTATTAGCTCTAACTTCTGGAATGCCGCAATTAGCGCAGGGCTGACAGCGAACCAAATCATGGAGCTGGCCGGCATTTTTGGCTGGGATATCGACTTTGCGCTCGACATTCGTCAAGGCGATAGCTTTAAAATCCTCTATCAAGAAAAAATCGTTGAAGGTGAAGTGGTTGATCGCGGACAGATCATCGCAGCCGTTTTTACTAACCAAGGTGATACTTTAAAAGCGATTTTGGATGACAAGACCGGCAATTACTACGATGAAGAAGGACGCGCGATGAAGAAAGCCTTCCTGCGTTCACCCCTTGATTTTCGTCGTGTCACCTCCAACTTTAATCCAACTCGCCGCCACCCAGTGACGGGCAAAGTGCGCGCGCACCGAGGAACAGATTATGCTGCCCCAGTGGGCACACCGATTTGGGCTGCTGGTGATGGTATTGTCTTAAAGTCGAGCTACAACCAATTTAACGGTAACTATGTCTTCATTAAACATAGCAATATTTATGTCACCAAATACCTGCACTTAACACGTCGCATGGTCAAAACCGGCCAGCGAGTTAAGCAAGGACAAACCATTGGTACACTGGGTGGCACAGGCCGTGTAACCGGTCCTCATCTACATTATGAATTCTTAGTTAATGGTGTACATAGAAACGCGCGCACAGTGAAACTACCGCAATCAAAATCGTTAACTGGCAAAGCCAAACAAACCTTTATGGCCAATGCGGAAATTAGATTGAACAATCTTGAGCGCTACCGAGAATTGCTTGCCAGCAATTAGTGATTGGCTCAATCATCAAAAATAAATAAAAAAAGCGCAGGATTATCGTCCTGCGCTTTTTTATTATTCTTACTCTAGCTATTAACTCACTACCAAGACTGTACTCGCTAGGCGATCGATTCTACCTTCGGCTGTGAGCCGGGCTCTAATGGTTCTTTCTCAGCCACCAATGGTGCTTGAGTTTTATCTTCTTGCTGCACCTCTTTACGGCCTAACATCAATAGGCATGGTGTCAATACCAAGGTCAATACCGTCGCAAATGCTAAGCCTCCAGACACCGCAGTCGCAAGCTGTGACCACCATTGAGTACTTGGTGCACCAAACTCGACCTTCTGATTAATCAGGTCGATGTTCATTTCCAATACCATCGGCAACAATCCGAGAATGGTAGTGACCGTGGTCAGCAGTACCGGACGCAAACGCTGCACACCGGTACGCAAGATGGCTTCACGCTTATCCAAACCACGTCGACGCAGTTGGTTGAAGGTGTCGATCAACACGATATTGTTATTAACCACTATCCCAGCCAAGGCAATAACCCCAATTCCCGACATCACTACCCCAAACGGACGTTGGAAAATCAGTAGTCCGGCAAATACCCCCACGGTGGAGAATAAGACCGCACTCAAGATTAGGAACGCTTGATAAAAACTATTGAATTGGGTGATCAGAATCAGAGCCATCACCACTAAAGCTACTAAGAAGGCATTTTGCAAGAATGCCGAGGAGTTTTGCTGCTCTTCATTTTGTCCTCGCAACTTAAACTCAACACCATTGGGCAGAGGGATCTCACCTAACGCTTGCTCAATCTTAGGCAGCTCCAATGCAAGGTTATAACCCTCTTTGATGTCCGCTTTAATACTAATAATTCGATGACCATCAACGCGATGAATCGTATCCTGCTTGTGATCAGGGACGATGCTGGCAAAGTTAGTGATCGGCACCATTCCAAGTGCAGTTTTGACTCTCAGTTGATCAAACTTACCAATATCTCGCTTCTCTTCAGGATAACGGACAATAATATCAACCTCTTCATTGGAATCATCCGGCAAGTAATCACCAATGGTTAAGCCATTGGTAACAAACTGCACGGTATTGCCCACCAAGGTTGCATCTGCGGCAAAACGCGAAGCATCATCGCGGCGAATATCGATCTGCCAATCAATCCCCTCTTTGCTCGAGTTATCACTAATGTTGGTTAAGGCGCCGTAACCATCAGCCCATTCACGTACTTGTTTGGCTCCCGCATCCAGCTGTTCAAGATCGAGCGATGACATCTCAACCACCAAATCATGTTCTACTGGCGGCCCTGCATCTGGGAACTTGTATTCTATCTCGACGCCAGCATATTGATCGGTTTGCTGCTTCAGATCTTCAATGATCTCTTTGACTTTACGCCGATATTGCCAATCCACTGGGGTAATCTGGATCTGACCGATCTCATCATCTCCCCCTGTACGCGTGTAAACACTCTCAAACTCATCATGCCCCAGCATCATCTGTTCGATGTCGCGCATAATATCGTCTTTCTCGTTAATCGACAGATCACCATAAGAGCGAACTTTGACGGTAAAAAACGGCGGATCGACCTCGGGGAAAAACTCTGCGCCCAAACCCGCTTTGTTGTACGCGGCACCCACACCAAACGCCAAAGCAATCGCCAACAGCAGAATTTTAATCGGGTGGTTAATTGCAACATTGAGTGTGTGGTAGTAAAGCTTAGTCAGGCCCGTTGCTTGAGAGAAGTCGCCATCATGTAAAGCGACCATGCGCTGACGACTGACTGAGGTGACATTCTGCGGTTTGCCAAATAAACCGCCCAGTACCGGCACAAATAACATCGCCATTACCAGCGAAGCAAACAGCGTGGCAATCAAGGTTAACGGCAAGTACTTCATGAACTCGCCGGTCACATCAGGCCAAAATAATAACGGAGCAAAAGCGGCTAATGTGGTCGCAGTTGAAGCGGTGATAGGCCATGCCATCCGTTTAGCCGCATCGCGGTAAGCTTGCTTTCTCGGCCCCCCTTCTTGCATACGCCGATCGGCAAACTCCGTTACGACGATCGCACCATCCACCAGCATGCCCACCGCCATAATAAAGGCGAACAGCACGATAATATTGATGGTAATGCCAAACACCGACAGCGCTAGCAAACCCGCCAAAAATGAGCCAGGAATCGAGATTCCGACCAACATAGCGGTGCGCATACCTAAAATCGCGATGATGACGATCACCACCAAAATAATCGCTGACAATATATTGTTCTGCAGATCATTGAGCATCATTTTGACGTCATTTGATTGATCCCAAGTGTATTTAACCAGCAAGTTATTCGGCCACTCTGGCATTTTTTGCGCTTCAATCAGCACCGCTTTCACCAGCTCTACCGTTTCAATGATGTTTTCACCGGCACGCTTGCTGACATCCAGCACCACCGCCGATTCGCCATCAAGGCGGGCGTAGCTTTCCGGATCACGGAAAGCGCGGCGCACAGTGGCAACATCAGCGAAAGTGATCACTTGTTTGCCATCGACTTTAATCGGCAGTTCAAGCACATCTTTGAGCGAATCAAATACCGAGGGGACTTTAACCGAGAAGCGGCCATAGCCTGTATCCACGAAACCGGCAGCGACCACTCGATTGTTCAATGCAATGAGGTTGTAGATGTCCGCTTGATCTAGGCCATAACTTTCCATCAGTAAGGGATCAACAATAATCTCGACGATATCTTCACGGTCACCAGCAATGTTGACTTCCAACACTTGGCGATAGCTTTCCAGCTTATCTTGTAAACGTCGGGCTATTTGTACAATGGTACGCTCTGGCACCGTACCATACAGAACTAACGATAAAACTGGCTCTTCCGAGGCCAGCGTTACCTCATTAACGGTCGGCTCATCGCTGTCTTCTGGTAATTTAGGTTTAGCGAGATCAACCGCTTCACGAACATCCGCCATCGCTTTATTGAGATCCATACCAACCGAAAATTCCAGTATGACTGAAGCATGTCCTTCCGATGCTGTTGATGTCATCTCTTTCACGCCTTCAATCGAACGCAATTGCTGCTCAATCGGGCGTACTAACAGACGTTCAGAATCGACCGGTGAAATACCTTGGTGGCCAACCGATACATAGATAATAGGGATGGTAATATCGGGGCTCGATTCTTTGGGAATGGTGATGTAGGTGATCACACCAGCGATCAAAATAAACACTAGGAGCACTAACATGGTTCGCGTACGCGACAAGGCCGCATCAATTAAGCTAAACATAGCGCCTCCTACTGCTTCACTTGCTGAGCGCTAGCCTCAACCGCGATCACTTGATCACCATCACGCACAAAACCTTGCCCTGTAGTGATGATCTTCACTTGCTCACCCAACCCTGTCAGCCACACGCCATCTTGCTCAGCTTTGACCAACTGAATTGGCACAAATTTTACTTTGTCCTGCTCAACCAGTGTTTTGATGCCTAAGTTGCCAACCTTATCTAAGGCCAACATCGCAGGAGTTACTTTAACCGCCAATTGATCTTTGAGATTCAATTCAACTTCGGTACTGACGCCTGCTGGGATAAGTTGTTGAGGGTTATCGACTTCAATTTCTATCGGGAAGGTGTTGGTCGAGGTTGAGGAAATCCGCGCGATATAACGTAATTTGCCTTTGGTCTCTTGACCATTAATAAAGCGCACATTCGCCGCTTGGTTTAGCTTTAAATCCTGAATATGGCGCTCGCTAACGTCAGCCTCAATCACGATTTTGTCTAAATCAATCAAGGATGCAACCGGATCACCCACCGCGACGAAATCGCCCTGCTCAATATAAAGATGATCCACAACCCCAGAAAAAGGGGCCGTAACCGCTGTATTACGCAGTGCTAACTTGGCATTGCTGACCATTGCTCTGGCTTCGATTTGCGCCGCTTGAGCATTGGCAAACGCCACTTCACCTTGTAGGCCTTTCTTTTTGAGTGATTGCGCTGCTTTAAACTCTTTCACCCGCACATTGAGCATCGCTTGAGCGCGCTGCAATTGAATCTCAAGATCACCTTTGTCAATTTGAGCAATGACTTGATTACGCTTAACCACCTCGCCTTTTTTTACCTGCAAAGTAACAATTTTACCGGCAATCTCAGCCCCCAGCTTAGCCTGACGATCTGGCGCGGTACGACCGTACAAATCAATACTTTTGTGTACTTGTTGCGCGATGAAGGTTTGGTAAGCCACTTTAGCCAGCGGCACGCTTGTTTCTTGATCAGACTCAGGCGGCGCTTCTTGAGCATCGGATGCCCCCATCGCAAGCCAAGTGGCGAGCAAAATCACTAAAACCAAAGAGACAATATAAGGTCTGACTGATAAAAAATGGAAAATAGACGATTTAGCCATAACTATCCTTAGTAATACATAAGCCGCCTTCCACTGTGCTTACGAGGTTTACTGATTGTTCAAATGATACTGAGGAGTAACAACATGACTGTTGCAAGATTGTTAGGATAACAAGGCTGACAGGGATAACAAGCTTAGATATTAATCAACTTACTATGTATGACTTCGATTGAAATTTCGGCGATAATCAATGTATCGGGTTTCATTAAGACGATTTAAAAGATCACTTTAAAATAAAAAAAGCCGCCCTTAGGCAGCTTTTTCAATAACTTACTTGCTTACACGCTAAACGATGCACCACAGCCACAAGTTGTCGTGGCATTAGGGTTGTTTACAAAAAAGCGTGAACCTTCTAGGCCTTCGGTGTAATCCACCATACCACCGATCAGGTATTGCAGACTCATTGGATCAACAACTAAAGTTACACCGCAGTTTTCAATCGTCGTGTCGCCTTCATTGACGCTTTCGTCAAATGTAAAGCCGTACTGAAAACCGCTACAACCGCCACCTGTGATGTACACACGCAACTTCAAATTTGGATTCTCTTCTTCTGCAATCAGAGCGTGCACACGCTTAGCTGCTGTATCAGAAAAGGTTAGGGGGATGTTGGCTTCGCTCACAACGACCTCTCTCTTATGATCTGCCATTCAAAACAACCTAATTGTTAGGTTCGCTTACAGCAGTTATCTTCTAATAATCTAGTGATTATCTAATACCTGAGTGCAGCGTTCAAGTATTCACCAATAATCGTTGAATATTTCTCTTTCGTGGTTCGTTGTTTTTCTCTTCATTTGCGTGAATTGGCCTCAAATTAGTCACAATATGTGGGAAAACATTTCGTGCACTGAGTTTGGCAGGTACAATGCCCACCTAATTGGTCCGAGCAATCAAAAGAGGATATTTCAATGACCAAATCAGCAGACTTATATCAAAAGGCGCAAAAGACCATCCCTGGTGGTGTGAACTCACCTGTGCGCGCATTTAACGGTGTGGGTGGCGCTCCAATTTTTGTTGAACGCGCTGATGGCCCTCTTATTTTTGATGCGGACGGCAAAGCCTACATCGACTACGTCGGTTCTTGGGGTCCAATGATCCTTGGCCACAACCACGCTCTGATTCGCCAAGCCGTGATTGATGCAGCGCAACGTGGTTTAAGCTTTGGTGCGCCAACTGAGCTTGAAATTAACATGGCTGAGTTAGTGACTGAATTAGTGCCATCAATGGAACAAATCCGCATGGTGAGCTCTGGTACAGAAGCAACCATGAGTGCTATCCGCCTTGCGCGTGGTTTCACTGGCCGCGATAAAATCATGAAATTTGAAGGCTGTTACCACGGCCACGCAGACAGCCTACTGGTGAAAGCAGGTTCTGGTGCATTGACACTTGGTCAACCAAGCTCACCAGGTGTACCGGCTGATTTTGCCAAATACACACTAACGGCAACCTTTAACGACCTTGATTCAGTTCGTGAATTGTTTGCAGCGAACAAAGGCGAAATTGCTTGTATCATCGTCGAACCCGTTGCGGGCAACATGAACTGTATTCCACCGGTTGAGGGTTTCCATGAAGGCCTACGCGAAATCTGTGATCAAGAAGGCGCACTACTGATCTTTGATGAAGTAATGACGGGTTTCCGTGTTGCTCTAGGTGGCGCACAAGCACACTACAATATCAAACCTGATCTAACCACTCTGGGTAAAGTCATCGGTGGCGGTATGCCAGTGGGTGCGTTTGGTGGTCGTAAAGATGTAATGCAATACATCGCGCCAACCGGCCCAGTATACCAAGCAGGCACTCTGTCTGGTAACCCAGTGGCAATGGCGGCAGGCTTTGCTTGTTTGAGCGTACTACGTGCGGAAGGTAACGAAGCGCGTCTTGCATCAGCAACAAAACAACTTGCTGATGGTTTCAAACGTCTAGCGGACAGCCACGGTATTCCACTGGTGGTAAACCAAGTTGGCGGCATGTTCGGTTTCTTCTTTACTGAACAAGAAAGTGTGACCTGCTTTGCTGATGTAAATAAGTGTGATGTAGAGCGCTTCAAGCGTTTCTTCCATCTGATGCTAGAGCACGGTGTTTACCTGGCACCTTCTGCTTTTGAAGCAAGCTTTACCTCACTAGCACACGGCAGCAAGGAAATTGAAGCGACACTAGAAGCGGCAGATCGCTGTTTCGCAATCATCGCTCAAGAAAAATAAGCCTTAATTAAGCCTTAGCTTCGTGGTGATGATGTCATTGATCTCACACGCTCAATAGCATGAAAAAGCGCGTTCGATAATCGAACGCGCTTTTTTTACTATCGTCACTCGAACAACACCGAAAACATCGCGCCATTCCGATAGCACCTCGCTCATTGCCAATTGATTACAACCAATAACACCAACACCGTACAAACAATTGCAAACCACGGTATCGGCCGTTTTTTTGGCTCCGATTGACACCCCTTATCTTTACCACAACAACCCATCACACCCTCATTAGTTGCCTAGCCACTATTTTCACGTCATTATAATTGTATTGCACTTTACTTTGGGTTCGCTTGTGTCAAAAAAAATAAATATCACCTCTGATCATTGGGTGTTGATCGCTGCATTATTAGCGTCAGCTTTTGCCTGTTTTTTACTGCTTGAGCCATATATCAACTCCATTGTGATGGCATTCATCATTTCGCTATTGATGTTTCCAATCCATGGCTGGATTGAAAGCAAGCTACCTAATCACAAAAACCTCGTTTCTTTGCTCTCTTGTATCGTATTGACCTTTATCATTGTGATTCCGCTGCTGTTTGTTTTTGCCGCTATCGTGCAGCAAGGTACGGTTTTTTCACAAAATGTGTATCAATGGGTGTCGACCGGCGGTATTCAAGAGATCTTTGCTCATCCTTTAGTGGTTAAGGGATTAAAACTGGTCAATACATACTTACCATTTGATGCGATTAAGCCACAAGAAATTGCCCAAAAAGTCGCGGAGTTCGCCACCACCTTTGGTACAAACATTGTTGGTATCAGCGCTAAAATTCTTGGTGATGCGACCAACTTCTTGATGTCGTTTTTCTTGATGCTATTCGTACTGTTTTTCTTACTCCGTGATCACGACAAAATTATTTCCGCAATTCGTCATATTTTGCCACTATCACGTAGCCAAGAAGACAAATTACTCGATGAAGTCGAAAAAGTGGCTAAATCAGCGGTAATGGGATCGTTCTTAACCGCCATTGCACAAGGTTTTGCTGGTGGCTTTGGTATGTGGATCGCAGGCTTTCCAGGCTTATTCTGGGGCACAATCATGGGGTTTGCATCGTTTATTCCCGTGGTTGGGACCGCACTTATTTGGGTACCTGCCGTCGCCTATCTATTCCTCACTGGAGACACCACATGGGCGATCTTCCTATTAGTGTGGAGTGTCGCAATTGTGGGGTCTATTGATAACTTATTACGTCCATTGTTGATGCAAGGCAGCGCAGGCATGAACACACTGATGATTTTCTTCTCATTATTGGGGGGCTTGCATCTGTTTGGCTTGATTGGTTTGATTTATGGTCCAATCATCTTTGCTGTCACCATGGTGTTGTTTAACATCTACGAAGAAGAATTCTCTGATTTCCTTGATTCGCAAGACAATAAATAAGCCATCAATATCTGCGTTGTTATTTAAAGCGTGCTAGTTTCAAGTGAGGGAGGATTATGAGAGAATCCTCCCTCTTTTTTTTCTGTCGAGCACACCATGTCTGCTTATATTGCCCCAAGCCAAATCGCTGAGCGCCAACTTGCCTACTTCGCAGGCAAACACGTCTTGGTGGCTGGCGAAGCTGAAGATCTTTTTCCCGTTGAATTAGCAAAACATTGTGAGTCTGTCACCGTGTTCACCACTAACTACGGCTACTATCGTCAGCTAAAAGCCAACACCAGCATCACAGCGGTATTTGGTGCCGAGTTTGATCAGCAGACCAATGCCGACATGGTGCTTTTATATTGGCCAAAAGCCAAAGCAGAAGCTGAATACCTGCTCGCGATGCTAATGGCGAAGCTGGGTGCAGAGACGGAAATTGCCGTGGTCGGTGAAAATCGTTCTGGCATTAAGAGCGTCGAGAAGATGTTTCAGCCTTATGGCGTGGTTAAAAAATATGACTCTGCTCGTCGCTGCTCGTTCTATTGGGGTCAGTGCACCCAACAAGCTGCGCCTTTTAACATGGAAGCTTGGTTTAAAAGCTACTCTGTCGATTACCAAGGCACAGCCCTGACTATCAAAAGTTTACCGGGAGTCTTTAGCCACGGTGAGTTTGATATCGGCAGTAAACTGCTGCTTGATACCTTACCGTCATTGCACGGTAAGGTACTTGATTTCGGCTGTGGTGCTGGCGTGATTGGCAGCGTGATGGCGATGCTAAATCCGGAGATTAAACTAGAGATGTGCGATATCAGCGCGCTTGCGGTGGAATCCTCTAAAGCGACACTGGCAGCGAATGGCTTACAAGGTCAAGTCTTTGCCTCTGATGTCTATTCCGATTGTCACGATGGTTACCAATTTATCATCAGTAACCCTCCGTTCCACTCAGGGCTTGATACCAGCTACAGTGCAACCGAAACACTACTTGCACAAGCACCACAGCAACTTTCCCTAGCAGGAACACTGCTGATAGTGGCCAATAGCTTCTTAAAATACCCGCCGATTATTGAGCAGGCGTTTGGAAATTGCGAGACGCTAAATAAGACCAATAAATTCACCATCTACGCTGCAAAAAAATAACCTTCGGCCCAGAATTACTCAAATTCTGGGCTTTTTTACTGCAATTTAAATAAAACTGCGCCTTTTACCACGCTTTACATGTTACTTACTTGTCAAAGTAAAAAAACTCGTTAATTTTGTCATTTCAGCAAATTCAACGTTTTTAACACCGAGCCGATTACGCTTGGTTCTCATGGAAAGTCATCCCCTTATCATGTTTAAGTTGTATCGAAAACAAAGATTCAAACGCCTGCAAAATACACTCATGCTGGCATTTTTGGCGCTCAGTATCACGCCTCTAACTGTGATCGCCCTCTTCTTCCTCAATTCGCACAGCCAAGATCTGCAAGAGCAAAGCACTTCACATCTTCTCTCTGTACGAGATAGTAAGCACCAACAGATTGTTGATTATCTTGATGCACGCGAATCGGAAGTGATGGGGTTTGTCCGTTCAGAACTCGCTTATGCCAGTGGCGGCCGCTTCTATGGCTTAGTCAATGCATTCCAAAGCCTCGGTTTGGACATCAACCAGGCTCGCGACTATGCGCAGCAACGCTATATTCAAGGCTCAGGGAATCAGATTAAAACGTCAATTTTGCCGCAATCGGACATTTATAACGGTACAGAGCGCTATCGCTTACTACATACTCGTTATCATCGCGCCTATTTAGAACTGTTAAAACGTTCTGATTTTGACGACATTTTGTTGGTCGATATTAACGGCAACGTCACCTATTCCATCTATAAACACGATAACTTCGGTACCAACCTAATCTCTGGTAAATACAAAGACGATAACTTAGGTTTGGCCTTTCAAAAACTGAAGAAAAATGTCACGTCGGTACGTAAGACCAATGAAGACTACACGCCAGTGTTCTTCTCTGACTTCGAAACTCATCATGGAAAATCTTACGCTTGGATCGGCGCGCCAATCATCCAACAAGGCTACCTACATAGCTACGCGATGTTCCGTCTACCAAATAATAGTTTGACCAAATTGATGGCTGACAATAACAACATTTGGTCGATAAAAACCTTACTGGTTGGTGAAGACCACAAGCCTCGTACCCTTGCTTATAGCCAAGAAGAGGTTGATAACAGCCTGACTATTATCGATCGTGCCTTTAATAATCCAGCGTCAGTAGGCACCTTTACCAATGCTCTCGGTGAAGAGATTATTGCCGCCTACAGCCATATCCAAACCAAAGGTATTGACTGGGCACTTGTGGTGGAAGTCGCTGAAAAAGAAGCCTTTGCTCGTGTACAACAACTTGAACGACTGTTTGTTTTTGCCATGTTGTTTGCCATTATCGTGGTGGTTATCGCTTCGCACTACCTCTCTAACTTCATCACTCTACCGCTGTTAAAGCTGACATGGTCAGCAGAAAAAGCATCAGCCGGCGATCTCAATGCGGAAATCAACACTCAACGTAAAGATGAGATTGGCCGACTCGCCATTGCGTTTGATCGCATGCAGCGTTCGATTCGAGACAAAATCCAGCTTATTCGCGAACAAAATGAAGAGCTGGAAGATAACCTCACGATAATCCAGAAGAAAAACGATGAATTGCAATTGGCCAACAAACTTAAAGATGAGTTTCTTGCCACCACTTCACACGAATTACGTACCCCACTGCATGGCATGATTGGCATTGCAGAAGCGCTTATTTCGGGGGCTAGTGGGCCGATTACTGCCGATCATAAATATCAACTCGATATTATCATCAGCAGCGGACAACGCTTAACCACCTTAGTTGACGATCTACTCGACTATCACAAAATGCGTTATGGCAATCTTGACATCGAAACCTGTGGTGTCGACTTATCGAGTGCCACTCGCCTTGTGCTAGAGCTCTCGTCACACCTACTGGGTAACAAACAGATCCGCATTATTAACCAAGTGGCGGCTGAGCCAGTTTGGGTTGCGGCAGATCCACAACGTCTTGAACAGGTGCTTTATAATCTCGTTGGTAACGCGATCAAATACACCCGCGAAGGTAAAATTGTTATTTCTGCCACGGTAGTAGACGATAAAATCCGCGTGCAAGTAGTCGACACTGGCCAAGGCATTCCTGCCGACCAAATCGAGCATATTTTCGAACCATTAATCCAAGCCAGCGATGATGCCAGCCGCTACCGTCAGGGTGCAGGCCTAGGTCTGTCTATTAGCCGCCAGTTAGTTGAATTGATGGATGGCTCACTCTATGTCAGCAGCCAACCAATGGTCGGCACAACATTTAGCTTTACCTTACCGATTGCCACCGAAGCGCAAATCGCGCAGGCGAGCCATAACGATAGCATCCACTTTAAAGTGCCTGAGAGCTATGAACTAGAAGAGGCCAGCATTAGTAGCCTACCTGAGAACCCAGATGGCCAATTGCTGCTTGTTGTGGATGATGAACCGGTAAACTTAAGAGTATTGGACAGCTTCTTAAGAATCGCGGGCTATCGTGTACGCACGGCGAAAGATGGGTTTGAAGCCTTACAACAAATTGAACAAGAAAGACCGGAACTGGTGCTACTGGATGTGATGATGCCGGGCTTAAGTGGCTATCAAGTGTGTGAAACCATTCGTGAAAATTACAGCCAGTCAGAATTGCCTGTCATTATGTTAACTGCCTTAAACCAGCCTGATGACCGTATTCGTGGCTTCAATTCCGGCGCCAATGACTACTTATCAAAACCATTCAATAAACAAGAGCTGGCGGCCCGTATTTTGGTACACCTCTCAGCAAGCCAAGCTGAATTGCGTAAAGCGGAAAACCACCGTTTACAGCAAGAATTAAAACAACGCGCTGCTGTGGAAGCGAGCTTGCTCGAAACACAAGGTCGATTGCTAGAGCAACTGGAGTCTGCTCCAGAAGCGATCATCTGTATCCGGGACGATGGTCGAATCCGCTTTGCTAACGAAGCGGCCGCACGACTGTTTAAACGCAGCACTGAGCAGCTAAAACGTTCAAATGCAGACGAAATCTTAGGCCCTAAATTCCTTGATGTTGAGCAAGAGCACTATTGCGGTAAAGTGGATATCTACGTTGAGGATACCCGTCAACATCTCGATGCCGACATTCTGCGTCTGCCACTGGAATCAGGCCTTAAGTCAATGTACATCTTTGATAATGGCGGTGGTGCCAATGCGGTGCGTATTCACAACCTAGAGACTGCCATTGAGGCACTTTCAAGCTATGCGTTTGACGGTGACAAGGGCAAGTTACAAGAACTCAAAGAATTAGGCGGTGAATTTACTCGCCTTGCTGACCGCGTCACGGGTGAACATAAGTCGAAACAGGAAGTGATGCGCGAAGTATTGGTGGATGCAATGACAACCGCAATCAATTACTGGGAAAACAGTTCAGGCCAAACCAAGTTTGCCTTTGCTGAGCAAAGTGGTTTATGGCGCGTCTATCTAGACCGCAGTACCCTGCAAACGCGCACCTTAGATAAATACCTACGTATCGAAACGCTACCGAAAACACCACGCTGGCGTACCGTACTGAGCTCACTGGAATATATTCTTGATAACAGCCACGAGATGAATGCAGAACGAGCACTGATTGAAGAGCTGCGAGATAAGCTTCAACACCTGCTTACCAGTTAGTGAGTTCAATCACGATACAGCCCGTCAAATCGACGGGCTTTTTTTTACCTTGAGATAATCGTTCTCATTAGCGTTTTTACACAGCGAAAAACAACTTGGTTTCACGTCGACAATTGTTTGAAACTGAGCCCAAAAATAACGGTCAAAAACGCTAAAATCCGCCTAAAAGTAAATAAAGCAACGTAATTGCGAACCCAATCACAACAATTCGTCAGTTTAAAATTAGCGTAGTGAATTAACACTAAAACCGCCTAGTGATGAAGATCCCACCGAACCAGCCCTGCCAATAAAACCAATTAAAATAAAGAAACAAGAAGATAGTGAACACTAACTTAACACCATCACCCCAAAGTAAACTGCGACACACTTCAAAGCTTGTTTTTTAACCGCATTGAGCAAGAAATACAATTAATTGACGTTATTGACGTTGCTGAGTGATGTTTTGACGTTTTTAACGGGAATGGCAATTGATAAACATGCGAATTCAGTGTTTTCTAGATGTGCCTAGGGCCTACAGGCCACTCATATTTCCCAACAACCTCTGACGTTGAGAAATAGTTTCTGAGGTAGGTCTTGGCGAGTGTTCATCAATTGATAACATTCATCCATTAGTGAAATGAAAGCAAATAGTAAGGAACAGCTATGCTTGCCAACATTAAAAAAACTGCATTAGCAACAGCGATCATCGCAACAGCTACTACTGGTTTCGCATCAGTAGCAACTGCAGCAGAAAAAAGTGAACTAACGATCCACCCTAAAGAGTACACTACCTTCGTACGTAACTTTAACCCGTACCTAGGTGCAACTAACTTGCACACTACTCGTGATTTCCTATACGAGCCGCTAGTTGTATTCAACGAAATGCACGGTAACACTCCTGTATTCCGTCTAGCTGAAGGTTTTACCGTTGCTGACGATCTACTAAGTGTTGTTTTCGATATCCGTAAAGGCGTTAAATGGTCTGACGGCGAAACATTCAACGCAGACGACGTTATCTACTCTTTTGAACTAGTTAAAGCAAAACCTGAACTAGACCAAGCAGGTACTAACGCTTGGGTTACTAGCGTAGAGAAACTGAACGACTACCAAGTTAAGTTCAACATTGCGGAAGCGAACTCAAACGCGCCTTACGAAATCGTTAAACTACCTATCGTTCCTGAGCACATCTGGAGCAAAGTAAAAGATCCATCAACGTTCACAAACGAAAACCCAGTAGGTACTGGTCCGTTTACTGAAATCGATACTTTTACCCCTCAACTTTACACACAATGTCGTAACCCTAACTACTGGGATGCTGACAACCTAGAAGTTGACTGTCTACGTGTTCCGCAAATCGCGAACAACGACCAGTTCCTAGGTAAAGTTGTAAACAGCGAAATGGACTGGACTTCATCGTTCGTTCCAGATATCGACCGTACTTACGCAGCAGCAAGTCCTAACCACCAATACTGGTACCCGCCATCAGGTACTCAGTCATTCGTAGTTAACTTCAAGCACCCAGATGCAGTGAAGAACGAAGCGTTAACTAACGTTGACTTCCGTCGCGCATTCTCTATGGCTATTGACCGTCAAACTATTATCGACATCGCATTCTACGGCGGCGGTACAGTGAATGACTTCGCTTCTGGCCTTGGTTACGCGTTTAAGACTTGGTCTAACGAAGAAACTCACGCTAAGTACAAAGGCTACAACACGTACAACGTTGAAGGTGCTAAAGCGCTACTAGCTAAAGCTGGCTTTAAAGATGTGAACAACGACGGTTTCGTTGACACTCCATCTGGTAAGTCTTTCGAACTTCTAATCCAATCTCCAAACGGTTGGACTGACTTCAACAACACTGTTCAACTTGCTGTTGAGCAACTAGCTGAAGTAGGCATCAAAGCGAAAGCACGTACACCAGACTTCTCTGTGTACAACCAAGCGATGCTAGAAGCAACGTACGACGTAGCATACACCAACTACTTCCACGGTGCGGATCCACACCTATACTGGAACAGTGCTTACAACTCAGCACTTCAGTCTGGTGACGGCATGCCACGCTTTGCTTTGCACTACTACAAGAACGAAAAGCTAGATGGTCTTCTAAACAGCTTCTACAAAACTGCTGATAAGAAAGAACAGCTAGACATCGCTCACGGTATCCAGCAAATCATCGCAGCTGACCAAGTAACGGTTCCTGTAATGTCTGGTGCATACATGTACCAATACAATACAACTCGTTTCACTGGTTGGTGGAATGAAGAAAATCCTAAGGGTCGTCCAAACATTTGGGACGGTATCCCTGAGCGTCTACTACACGTACTGGACCTAAAACCAGTTAAGTAATTAGACATTCAATATAGCGGCGCACATCCCGTGCGCCGCACATCCCCCCTCCTGTTAGCATTTATGGTATGGCGCTTTGCGTCAGGGGATTTTTCGCGCTCAAATAAGTAGTTTCGCTGAGGGCGACCTGACACCAGGAACAGGGAAAATCTGGGTGATTAAGGTGTAAGTTATGGGTTATTTTTTAAGACGTTTGTCATTTTATTTTGTCGCTCTTTTAGTTGCGGCAACGTTGAACTTTATTATTCCGCGAGCAATGCCTGGTGACCCAGTTACCATGATGTTTGCAAACGCTTCGGTTCAGGTTACTCCTGAGCGTATTGAAGCAATGAAACAACTACTAGGCTTCGTAGATGGTCCTATTTGGATGCAATACTTTGCCTACATGAAAAACATTCTTAGCTGGGAGCTGGGTACTTCGATTCAATTCTACCCTCTTTCAGTAAACACTCTACTTGGTGGTGCATTTGGCTGGTCTCTATTCCTAGCGGGTACTGCAGTAGTTTTTTCATTCTCTCTTGGCTCAATTTTAGGTATCTATGCAGCTTGGAAACGCGGTAGTAAATACGATGCGTTCATTACTCCTGGCATGCTAGTTATCCAAGCGGTACCTCAAGTCGTTATCGCCATGATTGCATTGTTTACTTTCGCTATCGGTCTTAAATGGTTCCCAACGGGTTACGCTTACACAGCGGGTACATCTCCTGACTGGACAAGCTGGGCGTTCATCAAAGACGTTGCTTACCACGCAGTACTACCACTAGTGTGTGCAACCATCGTTCAGA
This sequence comes from Vibrio sp. N418, assembly GCF_000222565.1. Classification (NCBI taxonomy): domain Bacteria; kingdom Pseudomonadati; phylum Pseudomonadota; class Gammaproteobacteria; order Vibrionales; family Vibrionaceae; genus Vibrio; species Vibrio sp. N418. Next base: position 2,684 of record NZ_AFWD01000038.1, on the reverse strand, counting down.
TTGGTGGCTTCCTAGTAAACATGCGTAACAACATGATCAACCTACTAGCAGAAGATTACATTACGATGGCAAAAGGCAAAGGCCTAAGCGAAAGACGTATTGTATTTAACTACGCAGCTCGTAACGCGATGCTTCCAAGTGTAACCGCACTTTCAATGGCGCTAGGTATGGCAATCGGTGGTCAGTTGATTATCGAAATCATCTTTAACTACCCAGGTCTAGGTTCAGTTCTATTTAACGCGATTAAAGCGCGTGATTACCAAGTACTTCAAGGTCAGCTACTTATCATGACGTTATTCATGCTGTTCTTTAACCTACTTGCAGACATGCTATACGTAGTTCTCGACCCTCGCCTACGTAAGGGAGGTAAATAATAATGAAAGGTATCTTCAAACTGATCGTCGGTAACCCGATGGCACTGGTTGGCAGTATTATTCTTAGCGCGTTTGTTTTAATGGCTGTATGTGCACCGCTACTTGCAAAGCACGCTCCAGACAAACGTACTGGTAACCCACACGAATATCCAGCATCTGTGGTAAAAGCTGCACAAGCAAATCCAGATGGTTGGGTAGCAAAAAACCTAGCTGATGACCGCCGCACTTTGATTATGTCGAAAAAAGCGGATCACGTAATGGGTACCTCTCGTATGGGCCGTGACGTTTGGTCTCAGTTCGTACACGGTTCTCGCGTATCACTATCAGTCGGTTTTGGCGCTGGTATCACAGTATGTTTTCTAGCGACGGTTATCGGTATCTCAGCAGGTTACTTCGGTGGACGTGTTGATGACTTCCTAACTGCAGCAATGAACATCATGCTGGTTATTCCACAGTATCCACTACTGTTTGTTCTCGCGGCCTTTATCGGTGAGGCTGGGCCACTAACCATTGCCTTAATCATCGGCTTTACGGCCTGGGCCTGGGGGGCTCGTGTTATACGCTCCCAAACTCTTGCCCTACGTGAAAAAGAGTTCGTTAAAGCAGCAGAAGTATTGGGTGAATCTTCATGGCGCATCATCTTCGTTGAGATTTTGCCAAACCTTATCCCAATCGTTGGTGCAAGCTTCATCGGTTCAGTTATGTACGCAATCATGATGGAAGCCACTATCTCGTTCCTAGGTCTTGGTGACCCGAACACAGTTAGCTGGGGCATCATGCTGTACAACGTACAGACATCATCTTCAATGCTGATCGGCGCTTGGTGGGAGCTTCTAGCACCATGTATGGCACTGATTCTACTGATGACTGGCCTTGCACTACTTAACTTCGCCGTGGATGAAATTGCTAACCCGCAACTTCGCTCGCACAAAGGTATGAAGCGTTGGAAGAAACTTGCTGAGCAAGATAAAAACGAGCGCGAGCCTGAGCTACCACCACAAAATGCACTTTGGAGCGGAGATAAATAATCATGACAGCACCACTAATTTCCGTCCGCAACCTTTGCGTTGACTACATCACAGCATCGGGCGATGTCCGTGCCTGTAACAATGTGAGCTTTGACCTAGCACCAGGTGAAGTCTTTGGCCTAGCCGGTGAATCTGGTTGTGGTAAATCGACCGTTGCCTTCTCGCTAATGCGTCTACATAAGCCGCCAGCATTTATCACCGGTGGTGAGGTTATTTTCAACGGCGAAAATATCCTCAACTACAGCGACGAGCGCATGCAAGCTTTCCGCTGGAGCGAGATGTCGATGGTTTTCCAAAGTGCGATGAATGCACTAAACCCTGTACTGACGATGGAAGAACAGTTCTGTGACGTAATCATGCGTCACACGAACATGACTCGTGAGCAAGCGAAAAAACGTGCAGAAGGTTTATTGGAAATCGTTGATATCCACCCTAACCGTTTGACTGACTACCCTCACCAATTCTCTGGTGGTATGCGTCAACGTTTGGTTATCGCGATTGCATTGGCGCTTAATCCAAAAATGATCATCATGGATGAACCAACAACAGCACTAGACGTTGTGGTTCAACGTGAAATTCTACAAAAGATCTATGCACTGAAAGAAGAGTTTGGTTTCTCGATTCTGTTTATTACACACGACCTATCATTGATGGTCGAGTTCTCAGACCGTATCGGCATCATGTACTCAGGTGAATTGATCGAAGTTGCTCCATCGAAGGAAATTTTAACTAGCCCTTACCACCCGTACACCAAAGGGCTGGGAAGTTCATTCCCTCCATTGACTGGGCCTAAAACTAAGCTGACAGGTATCCCTGGCAACCCATTGAACTTGCTAGAAATACCACAAGGCTGTCGTTTCCAGGCACGTTGCGACCGTGTGCATGACAAATGTACTCAAGTTGCGACTCAGTTGAGAGAGATTGAACCTAACCATCTTTCTAACTGCCACCTTTACGGTGAGCCAATTGCCCAGACCAAAATCTAGCAATTAATAAAGAAAAACTAAAAATTTCTGGAGTCAATTATGAGCAAAGCGTACGGCGAATTACTGGTAGAGGGTAAAAATCTTATTAAGGATTTCCCGATCAGTAGTAACGCCCTTAAACAACCAATGATGCGTGCGATCAACGATGTATCATTCAAAATGTACAAAAGTCGCGGCTTAGCAGTAGTAGGTGAATCAGGTTCTGGTAAATCAACTACAGCAAAAATGATCGCAAAAATGTATGCCCCAACATCAGGTACTATCGAATACAAAGGACGCGATATCTTAGATATCAA
>NZ_AFWD01000039.1:0-95932 GCF_000222565.1 Vibrio sp. N418 | reverse complement strand
TGCTCACTGAGCAGGCTTTTTTATGTGCACTACGCGATACGATACAACGCGTTGCGTTAAACCGTACTTTCTGAAATCAGATTGTGCTTGTTCAGCAGTCGATACATGGTCGCGCGTGACACGCCCAGCTCTTTTGCCGCCATCGACACTTGGCCTGAGTGCGACTCAAGCACAAGCAACAATGCATCTCTTTCGCTGCGCTCGCGAATATTTTTCAAGCTGCGTTTACCATCACTGCGTTTCGGCAAATCAAGGTGCTGCTCATCAAGCATCACCGTATCCGACATTAAGACCACGCGCTTGATCTGATTCATCAGTTCACGAACGTTGCCCGGCCAATGATAGCGAGTCAGAGAGCGTGTCGCTTCTTCGGTAAAACTGCGTGCTTGCGCGTTATATTCTCGTGAATACTCCATAAGAAAGTGACGTGCCAAAATCGCAATATCACCTGCTCGCTCTTTAATGCTTGGCACATTAATGCGCAGAACATTGATGTAGTGATAAAGCTCTTCGTTGAAGTCACCATCAATTAAGGCTTTCTCGATATCCGCTGAATTTGCGGCCAGGATACGCACATCCACTTCTTTACGACCATTGATGGTTTCCACTGTCCCTTCTTGTAAGAAGCGCAGTAAATTAAGCTGCTGAGACTTAGGTAAGGTCAAAATATCATTAAGCAGGATCGTGCCGCCATCAGCTTTCTCAAGCAGAGACTGCTCGTTAATGTCATCACGATGAATGCCAAACAAATCACTCTCGATGCGATGTTCTGACATAGCGCGGCAGTTAACCGATAAAAATTCCTTCTGCGCTCGTGATGAGGTTTGGTGGACTGCACGAGCAACGGTTTCTTTGCCTGTGCCACTTTCACCATAAATCAGAATACTCACATCAGTTGGACCAATTCGTTTGATTTGGTCACGCAGACGCTTCATTGGAATCGATTCGCCAATCAATCCCATGTCATTGTTATTACCATAATGAGGCCATACTTTTTTCTCCAACTTAAGCATGCCCAGTTGGTGTCCAATCGTGCTAAGCAATTGAGCATCAGGAATTGGCGCGGTAAAAAAGTCGATACAAAAGTTCACGATAAACTGACAAATCGTATCGGAACTGAGCTGAGATTCACGGATAAAAGCGATCCATCGAACCTGTTTATGATTGCTGACTAAGTTGGCAATGCCATTAAGACTAAACTCATCGTGACTCAGATCGACGATACCAATACAAGGGCCCGTTTCTGAAAACAGCGTATTGGCTTTACGCAAATCAGCACACTGAGTACAACGCCATCCAACTTGCTCTAAAACAGAGAGCCAAGGTTCGTAGCTACCACCAACTACAATCATTGAACCAGGGACAGAATCCATTCGGAATTGACTACCCATTAAGCTTCTTCCTTATTAATTCGATTTTATAATTATTTGTGCCAAAAAAAACACATCAACAAGTGCGTACACTATAAGAGCTTGAGTTAATAATCTGTCTCACTTATAAGACTAGAACATAAATCATGCTTTGAATAAATAGATGTGCGATTCACATTCAAAATTCACATGCCGCACTGTTAATTCATTTGACGCTCTTTTTCAGCAATATAGAACAGCGGCTGACTTAGCTTACGTATGCTTACTGAACTGTAACTAGTTATGTCAAAATATGGGACAAAAAAAACCACCCGAAGGTGGTTTTGCTAGTCATTTCAAAGCTTACTGCGCTTGTGGACGCATCGCTGGGAATAGGATCACATCGCGAATGGTATGCGTATTGGTGAATAACATCGCTAGGCGGTCGATACCGATACCTTGACCCGCTGTTGGCGGTAGGCCGTGCTCTAGTGCTGTAATGTAGTCAGCATCGTAGAACATAGCTTCATCATCACCCGCATCTTTTGCATCAACTTGAGACTTAAAGCGCGCATCTTGGTCTTCTGCATCGTTTAGCTCAGAGAAGCCGTTTGCCACTTCACGGCCGCCAATGAAGAACTCAAAGCGGTCAGTAAAGAATGCGTTATCATCGCTACGACGAGCCAGTGGAGAAATATCCGCTGGGTAGCCAGTGATGAACGTCGGTTGGATAAGTTGCGGTTCCGCTGTCTCACCGAAGATTTCTTCTAGTAGTTGACCACAAGTCCAGAACTTCTCTACGTAGATATCTAGCGATTTCGCGATTGAAACCATCAAATCACGATCCTGAACGCCTTCTTCTGTTAGCGCTTGGATAGCCTCGTGTTCTGGGTTGTAATGCTTGATCGCGTCTAGCATAGTCATACGTGCGTATTGACCGCCGAACTCAACCATTTGATCGCCGTAAGGCATTGCTGTTGCACCTAGAATTTCAAGTGCAACTGTACTTAGCATCTCTTCAGTCAGATCCATAAGATCTTTGTAATCTGCGTACGCCATGTAGAATTCGATCATAGTGAATTCTGGGTTATGACGTGGAGATAGGCCTTCGTTACGGAAGTTACGGTTGATTTCGAATACACGCTCAAAACCACCAACCACTAGACGCTTCAGGTATAGCTCAGGAGCGATACGTAGGAACATTTGTTGATCCAGTGCGTTGTGGTGAGTGATAAATGGACGCGCAGACGCACCGCCAGGAATCACTTGCATCATTGGAGTTTCAACTTCCATGAAGCGTTTTGATTCCATGAAGCGACGAATTGCAGAAACCAGTTTAGAACGAATTTTAAATGCATTACGTGAATCTTCATTCACGATTAGGTCTACGTAACGTTGACGGTAACGCATCTCTTGGTCTGTTAGACCGTGGAATTTCTCTGGCAGTGGACGAAGTGCTTTAGTCAGCAATTCGAACTCTTCCATATTTACGTAAAGGTCGCCTTTACCAGACTTATGTAGAGCACCTTTCACACCGATGATGTCACCGATATCAAGACCGTGGTATTGCTCTTTCAGTACTTTTTGTACTGCTTTGTCTGCGTAAGCTTGAATGTTGCCCGATGTTTCTTGAAGAAGTAGGAATGGACCACGTTTCGCCATAACACGACCCGCGATTGCTACTACGTGGTTAAGCTCTTCTAGCTCTTCCTTAGTCTTTTCACCGAATTCAGCTTGTAGGTCGCCCGCTAGAGCATCACGACGAAAGTCATTTGGGTGGCCGTTTGCTTTGCAGCTCTTACGGATAGCATCCAGTTTCGCGCGGCGTTCAGCAATTAGCTTATTCTCTTCTTGTGCAGAAGCTTCTTGTACAGATTCGTTTTGAACAACATCAGTCATTTTCGATGTATCCTGTCTTAGTCGGTGAAAAGCTTACAAGCCTGATTTAAGGCTAGCTTCAATAAATTTGTCTAGGTCGCCGTCAAGAACCGCTTGTGTATTGCGGTTTTCAACGCCTGTACGTAAATCTTTAATACGAGAGTCATCCAGAACGTAAGAACGGATCTGGCTGCCCCAACCGATATCAGATTTGGTGTCTTCGTTGGCTTGTTTCTCTGCATTTTGCTTTTGAATCTCAAGTTCAAACAATTTTGCACGTAGCTGCTTCATTGCTTGATCTTTGTTCTTATGCTGAGAACGGTCGTTCTGACATTGCACCACGGTATTGGTTGGTACGTGTGTAATACGTACTGCCGATTCAGTGGTGTTAACGTGCTGACCACCCGCACCAGAGGCACGGTATACGTCGATACGAAGATCCGATGGATTAATATCGATGGTGATGTTGTCATCAATCTCTGGGTAGATAAACGCAGAGGCAAAAGAAGTATGACGACGGCCACTTGAATCGAATGGTGACTTACGAACTAGGCGGTGAACACCCGTTTCCGTGCGTAACCAACCGTAAGCGTACTCACCTGAGATTTTAACGGTTGCACCTTTAAGGCCAGCAACGTCGCCATCTGAGACTTCGATTACTTCTGTTTTAAAGCCTTTTGCTTCAGCCCAACGCAAGTACATGCGTAGCATCATTGACGTCCAGTCTTGCGCTTCTGTACCACCAGAACCTGACTGTAGATCAATGTAGCAATCAGAAGCATCATGGTCACCAGAGAACATACGACGGAACTCAAGCTTAGCCAGCTTATCTTCAAGCTCAGCTAATTCCGGTTCAATTTCATCGAATGTTTCTTGATCTTCTTCTTCAACAGCAAGCTCTAGAAGGCCTTCAACGTCTTCGACACCTTGCTCAAGTTGATCAATAGTTTCCACAACCGCTTCTAATGATGCACGTTCTTTACCCAACGCTTGTGCGCGTTCAGGTTCGTTCCATACATCTGGCTGTTCTAATTCTGCATTTACTTCTTCTAGACGCTCTTGTTTAGCATCGTAGTCAAAGATACCCCCTCAGGACTGTCGTGCGCTGAGACACGTCCTGGAGACGGTTTTTAATAGGATTGATTTCAAACATACTTGCTCAATATTTATGAGTAGAATTTAACCGAGGAATTGTACTGAAAAGTGTGACGAAGATACAGGAAAATTTTATTTGCCTCGTCTAGAGGCTTAAACAAAAAAATCCCCCGCAACGCTAAGCATCACGAGGGATCAGTCTTATTCTATTTCAGAGGATTAGGCGTTTTCTTCAACCAATACCGGTTGCTCTACTTTGCCAACAAAACAAACACAAATCATCGCTGCCAGTGTTGGTAATACCCAACCCATGCCCACATCAAACAGTGGTAAAACATTGAATGCAGAAACATCTAGTCCAACAATTTTCGCTGCATCAACCAAAGCAAATAGCAGTGACACCAGTAGAACTACACGGTAAGCCAAACGAGAATTTGGAAGTTTTTTACGCAAAAACGTCAGAACCACCAACGCAATCGCAACAGGGTATAACGCAAACAATACTGGAACAGACAGTGAAATAAGTTGTGCTAGACCGACGTTTGCTACCAATGCACATGCAGCACCATTGATCACAACCCACTTCTTGTACGAGATTGACGTTAGAGAGCTAAAGTAATCAGAACACGCTGAGATTAGACCAATTGCCGTAGTCAAACACGCTAGCAATACAATCACAGACAGAACGATTTGACCGTATGAACCAAATAGAGCTTGAACGTATAAGCTCAGAACCAAACCACCGTTGTCAGCGCCTGCCGCAACAACAGAGCTAGTCGCACCTAGGTAGAACAATGATACGTACACAAACGTTAGACCTACCGCGGCAATCAAACCCGCTAAGATAAGGTAATGTGTGGTTGGCTTTTGCTCAGTAATACCTTTACTACGGATCGCATCAACAATCAGGACACCAAACATCAATGAACCAAAGGTATCCATGGTGTTGTAACCTTCAAGGAAGCCTTTTTGCAGTGGATGCGTTAGGTATTCACCTTGTGCCGCAACGATCTCACCTTGTGGGTCAAGGAATACCGCGCCAGCAAGCACAATCAGGCCAATAAACAATACCGGTGTGAGTATCTTACCAATCACGTCAATCAATTTGCCTTGTGACCATGAGAACGACATCGCAATCACAAAGAACAGAATCGAGAATACGGTTAGGTGAATTTGCTCAGCATGAGCGAAAAATGGTTTTACTGCCATCTCGTATGCCACAAGACCAGTACGAGGCGCAGCAAACGCAGGGCCGATGATGATAAAAATCAGCACTGCCATTACGGTCGCCGCTTTCACCGGTAGATCTTGAGTCAACTTAGCCCATGAGCCACCAGCAACAGCAATAGCAACGATTGTGAGAAGAGGAAGGCCCACTGCTGTTAATAAGAAACCGCCCATTGCTGGGATAACATTATCACCCGCTAACTGACCAGCAAGCGGTGGAAAGATGATGTTACCAGCACCCAAAAAGAAGGCGAAAAGCATAAAGCCTAACGCAATGATATCTGTTAGTTTTAACGTCTGCTTCACAGTAGAACCTTTACTTTTATTTGATTGATGTTGTGTCTGCTTCGATGAGCAAAAATGCTCTCTCGGCTATATAATTTAGAACAGAATAATGACCAAATACTCAACTATTCGCAACCCAAAAGCTAAAAACACCATATAAATTCAACTCGCAACCAAAAAAGCAGTTCATAACACTGGTTTTTAAATTACAACCAGAATTAACAACCAATAATTTCATTAACAAAACCAACCAAATAAAGATAAATTAACTATACATACGATCCACAATGGTGATATCAACTTATTTAAACACTCTAGGCCGAACATTTAATGAACAGAAAAAACAAACAAACCAAGGGATTTCAATTTAAGCAATTTGCTATCGAAGGGGGGGAATGTGGTATGCCCGTCAGCACTGATGGCGTGCTATTGGGCGCTTGGGCTAAGATCGCCTCTAGCCAACGCATCCTCGATATTGGCACGGGCACTGGATTGCTGGCGTTAATGTGCGCACAGCGTAATCTTGACGCCGAAATTTACGCCGTCGACATTGAGCAATCTGCCGCGATCACCGCACAGCTAAATGTGGCGAACTCTGACTGGGCAGAGCGAATTATGGTAGAACAAGCCAATATTACCGCGGTGAGTTTTCCAGAAAAGTTTGATGCGATTATCTGCAACCCGCCCTACTTTAATAACGGCGAACAAGCAAAGCTACAGCCCCGCGCCACCGCTCGCCATACTGACAGCTTAAGCCATCAAGATTTACTCGAGCGCTGTTACTCACTGTTAGATCATCACGGTAAAGCCAGTTTTGTTTTACCCGTCGTAGAAGGTGAACATTTTATTCAACTGGCGAAGCACTTAGGGTTCTCGCTGACACGCCTATGTCGCGTACAGCCAACCGAGACCAAACCAGACAATAGGTTATTGATTGAATTAAGCTTAATATCAGGGGAATGCGAAGATCAGCAACTAATAATTCGTGATAAGCTAGGCTATACAGAGGCTTTTATCGCGCTAACCAAAGATTTTTATTTAAAGATGTAGAAATAAGGTGTGATCCTAATCACCAATCCAACTATACTACTCGGCTATTTTTTGGCTTAACTTGTTAACTTAGCCATGTTGGGTAGCGTGAACTATCCGCTTCTAATTTTTGTAATCTCGCCGAAGGGCTTGTGGAGAAACAACTGTGATCAAAAATTTTGCAGATCTTGATTTAGATCCGAACCTGCTTACCGCTATTGAAGAAATGGGCTTTGAACGTCCGACTCAAGTGCAGGCTCAAGCAATTCCTCAAGCTTTAGAAGGGCGAGATATTCTAGCATCAGCGCCAACTGGTACTGGTAAAACAGCCGCATTTGTTATCCCTGCGCTACAGTTCTTACTCGACTTCCCTCGCCGTAAGCCGGGGCCAGCTCGTATGCTGATTTTGACGCCAACTCGTGAATTGGCAATGCAAATTGCTGATCAAGCGCGTGCATTGGCAAAAAATACCAAGCTAAATATCTTCACCATTACTGGTGGTGTTCAATACCAAGAACACGCTGATATTCTAGCGACAACACAAGATATCGTTGTAGCAACGCCTGGCCGCTTGATGGAATACATCAAAGCAGAACGCTTTGACTGTCGTGCGATTGAATGGCTGATCCTAGATGAAGCCGACCGCATGCTAGACATGGGCTTTGGCCCAACCGTTGATAAGCTTTCGACTGAATGTCGCTGGCGTAAACAAACACTGCTGTTCTCTGCAACATTAGAAGGCCGCGGTGTGGAAGGCTTTACTGCCGATCTATTGAAAAACCCAACGGAAATCGAAGCTGATCCTTCACGTCGTGAACGTAAAAAAATCACCCAGTGGTACCACCGTGCTGATAACGCAGAACACAAACTGGCGTTGCTGAAAAAAATCATCACTGAGCAAGCTGAACGTTCAATCGTATTCCTAAAAACCCGTGAACGCCTTGCTGAACTACGTACTGAACTTGAACGCGCACAAATCCCTTGTTCTTGGATCCAAGGTGAAATGCCTCAAGATCGTCGTAACAATGCGATTGCTCGTTTCCGTGATGGCGAAGTGAATGTTCTACTCGCAACTGACGTTGCTTCTCGTGGTATCGACCTACCTGACGTAAGTCATGTAATCAACTACGACATGCCACGCAGCGCTGACGTTTACCTACACCGTATCGGCCGTACTGCACGTGCTGGTAAGAAAGGCAACGCAGTTTCTATCGTAGAAGCACACGATCAACAAATGCTGGATCGCGTTGCTCGTTACGTGAAAGAAGATATCAAAGAGCGCTTCATTAAAGAGATGCGTCCTACGCACAAAAAAACCTGTCTTCAAGAAAAAGAAAAAAGAAGACAAAAACAAAACGTCTGTAAAAGCCAAAAGCAAAAAGAAAACAGGCAAGAAAAAGAAGTAATTAAGAACGCTGCGCTTTGAGAATTGAGAGCGCTTCGCTTTGAGATGATAAAGAGGCTGATGTGAAAACATCGGCCTTTTTTGTTTCTGCGCAGAACAAGCGAGAAAGCTCACCAAATTAACCGTTCGCGTTAAAAGATTCCTTACTCTCTCCTTCGTCGTTCTAAGGAATGACAGAACACATAGCAACCACCAAAACAGCGTCATCACTCAACGAACAAGTTGGCCATCTAACAATATAACGATTCGCTTTAAAAGATTACTTACTAAACTTGTTCGTTCTAAGGAATAACAGGCACATAGCAACCACCAAAACAGCGTCATCCTCAAGAGTGAGGAACGAACGAGTTGGGGATCTCACAAAATATCGGCTCATCTTAAGATTAGTAAGGAATGAAGACCTTTTGCCTTTACAAAAAAATACCGCCTTAACGGCGGTATTTATGCAAATGTCATTAGCGAATACACCGAATATTAGTGCTCGCGAGTTGCGCGGAACACCACATCAGGGAAACGCTCTTGCGCTAGATTCAAGTTCACCATGGTTGGCGCGATGTAGGTTAGGTTATCACCACCATCGAGCGCTAGGTTAGCTTGGTTCTTGCGTTGGAAGTCGTCCATCTTCTTACCATCAGTACAGTCAACCCAACGAGCCGTTGCCACGTTTACGCCTTCATAAATCGCTTCTACGTTGTATTCTGACTTCAGACGCGCCACAACCACATCAAACTGCAGCACACCGACCGCACCAACGATAAGATCGTTGTTTTGTACTGGACGGAATACCTGCACAGCACCCTCTTCCGAAAGCTGAACAAGACCTTTCAGTAACTGCTTTTGCTTCAGTGGATCGCGTAGGCGAATGCGGCGGAACAATTCTGGTGCGAAGTTAGGGATACCAGAGAACTTCAACGATTCACCTTGAGTAAAGGTATCACCGATTTGAATCGTACCGTGGTTGTGTAGACCAATGATATCGCCAGCAAACGCATTTTCTGCACGTGAACGGTCGCCCGCCATAAAGGTAACCGCATCAGAAATACTGATTTGTTTACCTAGACGTACGTGGTTCATTTTCATGCCTTGGGTGTAAGTACCCGATACGATACGCATGAAAGCAATACGGTCGCGGTGTTTAGGATCCATGTTCGCTTGGATTTTGAATACGAAACCAGAGAATTTCTCTTCTGTCGCTTCAACATCACGCTCAACCGCTTGACGAGTTTTCGGCATTGGAGCCCACTCAGTCAAACCATCTAGCATATGGTCAACACCAAAGTTACCCAGTGCGGTACCAAAGTAGACTGGCGTTAATTCACCGACAAGGAAAGATTCAAGATCAAATTCAGGGCATGCGCCCATCACTAGTTCAAGCTCTTCACGCACGCTCTCAGCCAGATCAGCACCAACTTGCTCATCAAGCTCTGGGTTATCTAGACCTTTAATGATGCGCACTTCTTGGATTTCATGACCATGACCTGATTCGTACAGAATCGTTTCATCACGGTGGATGTGGTAAACACCTTTAAACTCTTTACCACAGCCAATTGGCCAAGTAATAGGCGCACACATCATGCCCAGTTCGTTTTCAACTTCGTCTAAGACTTCCATTGGATCACGAACGTCACGGTCAAGTTTGTTCATGAAAGTAACGATTGGCGTATCACGCAGGCGAGTAACTTCCATCAATTTACGTGTACGGTCTTCGACACCTTTCGCCGCATCGATAACCATCAAGCACGAGTCCACCGCCGTTAGCGTACGGTAAGTATCTTCCGAGAAGTCTTCGTGTCCCGGAGTATCCAGTAGGTTAACTAGACAGTCGTTGTATGGGAACTGCATCACAGACGTTGTTACCGAGATACCACGTTCTTTTTCCATCTCCATCCAGTCAGATTTCGCATGCTGGTTAGAGCCACGACCTTTCACTGTACCCGCTTTTTGGATCGCGTTTCCGAATAACAGAACTTTTTCTGTAATGGTGGTTTTACCCGCATCCGGGTGCGAGATAATAGCGAACGTTCTACGTTTAGAAACTTCGCCAATAAATGGTGTATTTGACATGAAACTGGTCTTCTTTTCTGTCTGGATGCTTGTTTAAACGTTAAACAAACCGATTCGATTCAATTTTGCGCGCTATTCTCGCTTATATTGCTTTTATACTCAAGCAACCACAAGCGGCGCGATAGTCGTACGCTAAGTCATCACCTAGCGTGAATGCTTAATTCAGCACGCTGATTAAAAGAGAAATAGGTAACTCATAATAATCGCGTCTTCTTTACCTTTGTCGGTTGGGTAATAATTACGACGGCGATCAAGCTCGTTAAAACCAACCGCTTCATAAAGAGCAAACGCACGCTGATTGCTTTCTCGTACTTCTAACCAAGCGCTTTCGGCTTTAGCTTGTTCGCAAACATCTAAAAAGTGCTCGGTTAACGCCTTACCATAACCTTTGCCTTGCTCGGCAGGATCAACGGCAATGTTAAGTAAGGTGACTTCACCGACGATGTTTTGTGCGTAAAAGTAACCAACGACTTTTTGATTCACGACCAAAGCATGATGACAGGCACCACGACTATTAAGATCACGAATCATCGATTCAGCCCAAGGGTGGCTATGCGCCGTTTGCTCAATAGCCCACACTTGGTCAAGGTGTTCTAAGGCAAGAGGATAAAATTGTAGTGTCATAAGGCTCGTTAGTATGAACAGATCTGTTGCCACAGCGCTTTACGCTGCTGATTATTCCCATCGATCTCACTAAGAAGTGGGGTCGTGAGTGCTTTTTCAGCCCATTGTTCTGTACGTTCGCAGCCTGCAAACCACACCCATTCCATGGATTGTCCAGCTAGCTGAGTCGCCTGTTCAGGGTAGATATGGCGTGCTTGGTCTAAAGAAATATTGATGCTTTTTAATACCCGCTCAAACAGCAGCGCTAACTCACCGTTTGGACTCACAGGCGAAACTAACAAGAGTTTGCACTCGGCGGGTAATTCCAACGCTGGCGCTTGGTAACCGGTCAAACGTTCAGGATGGCTGAGTTGATAACAATCAATACCCATCTGTGTTAGGTAAGCAACATGGTCAGTTTGCATGAATAGAGTTCTCTAAATTTCGTAGCGTCATATTAGCACAGATCGACGGGCAACAAAAAAGGGGCTATCGCCCCTTTTTTCTGCGTAAGTTTACCCGTTAAAGCTGGCTAAACTCTTCACTATATTCAATCAAACCACGACGTTCTGCGAGCTCGCCATCAGCGATCGCTAGGACTTGAAATACCCCTTCAGGGACATCCCACTGGCATTGCATGTGGTGTTTTTCTGCCGCTTCAAAACCAAAACGTTGGTAGTAGTCAGGATCGCCAAGCACGACACAAGCGGGGTAACCAAATTCGTATAGCGATTCAATACCTTCGCGAATCATCGTCGCTGCAATGCCTTGCTTACGATAGTCTTCACGCACAGATACCGGCGCTAGACCTTGCCAGTTTAAATCTTCACCTTGCAACGTTACCGGAGTAAACATCGCGTGTCCGACGACTTCTCCTTCATCATTACACGCAACAAGTGAAAGCGTCAGCTTGCTGTTTTCTCTCAGTGCCATCACTAAGTTTGCTTCCGCTTCTGTCTCAAAGGTGGTTTTAAGCAGGCGGTCAATGGCCAGAATATCCGCTGGCGCTTCAGTTCGTATAAGCATTCGCTACCTCATTTTGTACTGCTGGCGATTGTACGCCTTTATGCACAAAATCAGCTAACTGATTAAGTAAAATCTGTAACGGTTTTGGCAAAAGCTCAAGATCGACACTATCCATCAGGTTTTTCACTTCCAAACCTAATTCCGTATCGCCTTCAATCGACAAACGACGCTGGAAGAATAATGTATCAGGATCTTCTTTGCGGCCAGCGATCAAAATCAAGTCATTCAGATTACCAGAGAAAGATACGTCTTCTTGCTGCGGAGTTTCAGCAACAATTAACTTGTCGTCTTCGTAGCTGATATACCAATGTAGGCGCATATCTTTAACTTCTACTTTCAACCACTTGCCTTCAAGGAATTCAAAATCACCATCTTCCAATGCTTCTTTGAATACCATTTTCAAGCCATCTAACAAGGCTTTTTTTTGAACAGATTGTGGTAATAAGTGGACTGGAGATCGCAAAATTGATGCTGCATTTTGAACTAATTGAGTGCGAATCTTGTTAATCACGCGGGTTATCCGTTACTTTGTAGATAGATGCATGGATGATAATGGATAGATTGCTTTCGTTACCTGTTGTGTATCAAAAAATGACGGAATGGTTACAACTCTTTAATCTCTTAGATAAGGTGGTTATAGTAACGCATTCAGCTTGTAATAAGCGCTTATTCACTCTCTTTGGAGACTTGGTACCCCCCGAATGCCATCGCAACAGTTTCAGGATTGGTTTACACAAATTACGGCTAAGAGTCCTTTTTTCTCGGCCATCTTAGACGATCAACATAACTATGTGATGGTTAACGAACGCTATTGCGAAATATCGGGACTATCACAAAAAGAGCTTGTCGGGCGGAGCGATCGTGAAATTCTTGGTGAGCAGTTTTATTACCAGCTCAAACCCTACTATCAACGCGCTCTACTTGGCGAATCAAGTGAAACTGAAATTACGCTTAACGATGTCGACCTCGAAACCAGTCTGCTCTGCTCCATCTCTCCGATTAGCTTCAATAACAAAGTGCAATACGTCGTTCTTCATGCGATTGATACCTCTGAAAAAAGCATTTTAATCCACTCGCTCGAAGAAGCAGAAAACAAGTTTTCCGCGCTGACTCAACTGTTACCCGAAGGCTTATTGCTAGTTGAACATGACTGTATTTTATCAGCCAATCCCGCCGCCGTTCGCTTGCTTGGATTTGAATCAAGCAGTGATTTATTAGGTGAAGAGCTGTCGCGCCTGTTTATTGATGAAAACAGCAAAAAGTCCTTCAATAACAAACTTGGCATGCTACTGCATGATGCACCGATTTTGTGCCTGACAGGACCACGCTGTGGATTGGAGCGAAAAGTTCAGCTACAGGCCGCACATGCGATGATCATGGGCGAAGAATCACAACTGGTTCTGATCCAAGATGCTGAACAAGCACCGAAAAAAATCAGTGACTCCACCATAAATAGTGATGCTCATATTGATTCTTTAACCGGGCTATATAACCGCTTTGGATTCACCAAGCGCCTTGATCAGCTGATCAAAAATGAAACACCGTTAATCATGCTCTACCTTGATATCGATAACTTTAAAAACATCAATGACTCTTTAGGTCACCATATCGGTGACAAGGTCATCAAAGAAGTTTCCTGTCGACTCAAGCGCTTATTACCTCAACAAGCTGTACTTGGCCATTTAGGTGGCGATGAGTTTGGTTTGATCTTGCCCAATCCAGAAAACAACCGCATGGTTGAATCACTTTCAGATCGAATTATATCACTCATCAACCAGCCGTTTGATTTGCAACACTTTAGCAAACGCCTTGCTTGTTCAATTGGTAGTGTTGTCTACCCTGGTGATGGCAACGATGCACGCATATTGCTGCAAAATGCTGACACTGCCATGTATGAAGCCAAAGAGCGCGGCCGCAACCGTCTGATTAAGTTTAACGATCAGATGAACAAAGAAGCGCGCATGCGTTTATGGCTGGAAATCGAGCTACAAAAGGCACTGCAACAAAATGGCCTTGAAGTGTGGTACCAACCGAAAGTCAACGCGCGTGATTTCAGTATCAACGGCGCAGAAGCGCTAGTACGTTGGAAGCACCCAGTTGAAGGCTATATTAGCCCAGGCGCCTTTATTCCGGTGGCTGAACGAGCTGGATTAATTGAGCACTTAGGTCGCGTTGTCATGCGTGAAGTTTTTGCCACGGTGAAACGCTGGAAGATGCAAGGCATCTTACCTGGACGTGTCGCTATTAACCTCTCGCCAGAGCAGTTTGGTAACCCGAAACTGATCGATTACATGGAAAAGTTATTGCGCTCCACCGAGCTGGATCCTAGCTGCATCACATTTGAATTGACCGAAAGTGCAGTGATGAGTGACAGTGAGCACACCCTTCAAATGCTCAATGCGATCAAAAAACTTGGTTTTGCCCTATCCATTGATGACTTTGGTACCGGCTATTCATCCCTTGCCTACTTAGCTCGCTTCCCTCTCGATGAGCTTAAGATCGATCGCGCCTTTATCACCGAGATCGACACCTTACCTAAACAGGTAACGGTGATTGAAAATATCATCAACTTGGGCAAATCACTCAATTTAACCGTGGTTGCAGAGGGGGTTGAAACCCAACAACAAGCAACACTACTGTCAAACCTCAACTGTAACTCGATTCAAGGCTTCCATTTCTATCGTCCGCAACCAAAGCAAGACGTCGAAGAATTGTTCATGCAGAACCGTCGCCATAAAAATTAAATCTTCCGTAAAAGTCAGCGAAATCCATTATCCGGAAGAGGTAATTGTCAGCTAACTCACTCAAACCTGCCTTACATCAAAATTGCCGTTCATAATTCTTCATAAAATGCTGGCAATATTGAAAATAATAGGTTTAGCTGAGCAATGGAACTCCTATGCCCCGCAGGTAATCTACCTGCCCTAAAAACCGCCATCGACTGTGGTGCCGACGCGGTTTACATCGGCTTTAAAGATGACACCAATGCCCGCCATTTCGCAGGGCTAAACTTTAACGGTAAAAAACTCGATAAAGCCGTGCAGTATGTGCACGACCACAACAAAAAAATTCACGTCGCGCTGAATACCTTCGCTCACCCAGATGGCTTTGAGCGCTGGACGAGTGCGGTTGATCGCGCCGCGGATGTGGGCGTCGATGCCCTAATCGTGGCGGATATTGCTGTACTGGAATACGCTGCACGTAAATACCCAGATTTAGAATTGCACCTTTCTGTGCAAGCATCGGCCACCAACATTGCCGCGATCGATTTCTATAAGAACAACTTCAACGTCAAACGTGTCGTACTGCCACGCGTATTGTCGATCCATCAGGTGAAACAGTTGTCACGTAACATCACCAGCGATGTAGAGCTAGAAGTGTTTGCTTTTGGTAGCTTGTGCATCATGTCGGAAGGTCGTTGTTACCTATCCTCTTACATGACAGGTGAATCGCCAAATACCGTCGGCGCCTGCTCTCCAGCCAAATATGTACGCTGGCAAGAAACTGAACAGGGCCTTGAGTCTCGCCTCAACAACATTTTGATTGACCGTTATAGCACGGGCGAGAACGCCGGTTACCCAACCTTATGTAAAGGCCGCTTTAGCGCTGATATCGAAGGTGAAGCCAAGGTTTACCATGCACTCGAAGAACCAACCAGCTTGAATACCCTTTCTATGCTGCCTGAGCTATTTGCTGCCAATGTTGCTTCGGTGAAAATTGAAGGTCGCCAACGTAGCCCTGCTTACGTAGAGCAAGTCACCCGTACATGGCGCGCGGCGATTGATCGCTATCTTGCCAACCCAGAAGCTTACCGTGTTGAAGCTGCTTGGGATGCGGCACTGGCGAACGTCTCTGAAGGTACGCAAACTACGCTTGGTGCTTACCATCGTAAATGGCAATAACGGCATAGGAATAGAATAATGAAATACGCACTCGGTCCACTTCTCTATTTTTGGCCAAAGCAAGACGTTGAAGATTTCTATCAGCAAGCAAAACAAAGCTCTGCCGATATTATTTACCTTGGCGAAAGTGTTTGCTCTAAACGCCGCGAAATGAAACCAGCACACTGGTTTGATATTGCTAAAGAGATCGCAGGCTCAGGCAAGCAAGTAGTGCTATCGACCATGGCACTACTCGAAGCGCCAAGTGAAGTCAGCATCATGAAGAAATACATCGACAATGGTGATTTTGCAATTGAAGCGAATGACGTGTCGGGGATTCAACTGGCTTACGAAAGCAAGGTGCCATTCGTGGTTGGCCCTGCGGTTAACACCTACAATGCACATACGCTAAACCTGTTTTTAAAACAGGGTATGACGCGCTGGTGCATGCCTGTGGAGCTGTCACGCGATTGGTTAGACAAGGTTCTCGTTCAATGTGAGCAATTGGGTATTCGTAACCAATTTGAAGTTGAAGTATTTAGCCACGGTTACTTACCATTGGCCTATTCAGCTCGCTGTTTCACCGCTCGTGCGGAAAACAAAGCCAAAGACGATTGCGAAACTTGCTGCATCAAATACCCAACGGGTATTCAAGTACGTAGCCAAGAAGGCCAAGAAGTCTTTAACCTCAACGGTATTCAAACTCAGTCTGGTTATTGCTACAACTTGATCAACGATCAATCAAGCATGCAAGGCTTGGTCGATGTCGTGCGTTTGAGCCCACTGGGGTTGAATACGCTAGGCGAAATTGACCGCTTCCGTGCCAACTTACATGGCGAGAATCCAGTTAAGATTGAAGATCGCCAATGTAATGGTTACTGGCATCGCTTAGCGGGTCTAGAAGTTAAGTCTTAGCCTTCGCTTGATAAATAAAAAGCCAATCATATTTGATTGGCTTTTTGTTATCTTAGCTACTCATCACCATAGGTTGAGGCGGTAGAATCATCCGCTTCACGTCACGCCATAGCATCCACATCACCACTAAGCTCAATGCAATATTCGATAACGGGTACGCAATCCAAATCCCTTCAACGCCCATCAGCTTGGGCATAATGAAAAGGAACGGCAGCTGAATCAACATATTACCAACAGTTACGAACATCGCTTTACTGCCCTTGTTGATTGATTGGTAATAAGCACCGGCGACCACCAAGAAACCATCTAAGAACATTGCAAACATATGTAAGCGAATGCCAATCACCGCATTTTCCATCAGCTCAGCATCACTAGAGTTAAATACCGAGACAAATTCACGTGGGAAGATGTTTAGTACCACCACAAAAGCGATACCACCCAGCACAGCCGTTCCCATAGCGATCTGCAGCAGTTTACGAATATTGTCTTGATTACGTGCACCATGGTTGTAGCTCACCAGTGGCTGCATACCATTCGCTACGCCTTCTACAATCAGGTAGTAAACGGTAACGATATAGCCCAAAATCGCGTATGCGCCAATCAAGATACCACTACCATAATCAGCAAACAGGCTGTTATGCAGTGCCACCATCATCGAACCATAAGCGTACATAAAGAAGCTCGACACACCGATCGCAGCGATACGCGGAACCTCTGCAAACTGCATGCGTAAATCACTCAAACGTAAGCGCATATTCGCTTTGCTCGAGAAGAAATAACCGATACCTAACAGAGTCACTATCATTTGCGACATTGCGGTTGCCAACGCGGCGCCTTGCAACTCCCAACCTAACCAAGCAATAAATAGATAATCCAAGATGATATTGGCAATCGCGCCAATCACCATCAAGATTGTCGCTAAGTTTGGACTGCCATCATTACGCAATAAAAACGGTGTCGCAATCGAGCCAAGCGAGAATACACAAGCGAAAATCAAGATATGCAGGTATTGACTACCGAGCTCTAAAATTCGCCCTTGGGCGCCCTGCCATAACAAGAAGGTATCAGCAAAGAAATAGAGCACAACAGAGACTATCGGCGCAACCAAAGCCAACAACAGTAGCCCGGTCGCCAACGTACCTTTCGCGCCCTCCGCATCACCTTCACCTTGTTTAATTGACGCCAATGCACCTGTGCCGACGCCGACCAACATACCAATACCCAAGATCGAGCCAATCACTGGCCAAGAGACATTAATCCCTGCCAGACCTTCAGCACCGACATAACGGCCAATAAATATTCCATCAACCACTTGATATAAGCCGTTAACAAGCATCGCCGCAATAGTTGGGATCGCGTAACGCCAAAACTGTTTGTAGATTGAATCTTGCATTTTTTCACCAAGCAAAACACTGCTGAATCTAGTTAGTTAGCAAGGCTAACTAATCGGTTAAAATTTTTATCTATGAAGTGCTTTATTTAACAGCTGCACTAACTGCTCAGCTTCCTGCTGTGAAAGAGACTGGTTAAGGTCACTCGCAATTTGCTGGTACACCACCTTCTCTAAAGACATATCCTTAACGACTTTCTCAGTTAACATGACTCGTTTTGCTCGAGCATCTTCCTGACAAGCCACGCCACGTACTAAGCCTTTCTTCTCAAGACGAGCCACCATGTTCGAAGCAGATGGTTTGGTAATACGTAACTCATCGGCAAGATCGGTAATACGCACACCTTGAGGGTATTGCTGTATTACCTTCAAGTAATCAAATTCATTGAAACTTAAATGACACATTGGATCTTCCTTGGCATAGACACGCCACGCCTTAGAGCAAAAACGTTCTAGCTCAATCAAACTCTGTTCTAAAACCATGGTTAATCCTTTTAGTTAGCCAAGCTAACCATTTTAGCTATTTTTAAATTTTGGGCAATAAAAAACCGCCTAAAAAGGCGGTTTATCTAGGCTTATCTTAATAAGTGATTAAGGTTGCGCAGCTTCTTCAAGCTTTGCTTTGGCTAGCTGTTCTGCTTTCACTTGAGTGAAGATACGCGTCAACTCAAGGAAAGAATATCGATGTTCAACGTACTCATAGACGTTAAATGAAATCGCTAATTTATACATCGATATCGCACCAGCAAAGTCACCTTGATGCTGGTAACGCTTACCTAAATAGAAATAGGCTTCCGTTAATCGTTGCGCGAGTAACGTATTGTCTCGTGTACCCGCAATAATCGCTTTAAACGCTTGCTCTTCACTTACCTCACCGAGAGTGATCGCCACCAGCACCCAGCCCCATTGTGAATCGCGCTGTTGGTATTGCTCAAGCAATGTTTGACGTGCGGCTTCTGGCGTTTGTTCTAATTTAATTAGATACACCCATAGGGCGCGGAACGGGTCGCTCGGTTCTTCGGCAAAGTGCGCGTCAATATCTTCGATTGCGAGCTCAATTCGATCGCCATAATAAAGTGCTATCGCTCGGTTTCGTACTGCATAAGAGTTTTCAGGATCGAGATCTAACGTAGAGTCAAAAGCTTCGTATGCCGCGTCGAACTCTCCGACTTGAGTGTAGTAGACACCCAGTAAGTTGAATAAATCAGGTTGCGACGGATTGAGTTGTAGAGATTGACTGTAGTCCAAACGGGCAAGATCTCGTAAACCTACGCTGTCGTAATAGTTACCACGTTCAAACAGCATTTTAGCACGCAGTTCTTCAGACAAATCCGGACGCTTAAGCAACTGAGACAGGCGGGCAATCTGCACTTCTTGTTGCATGCTTGCCTGTAGAGGAACGGCCATGGGTGGGTAAACCCATTGCTGGTTAGAGGTTGAGGTACAACCTGTGGCAACCAAAATGCTTAATCCAAGCGTTAGGGTTTGAAACCATTTCACGAATATATACTCCTGTTACCAACCTATAGTGTATACCTAAACCGCCATGATGCTTTCATTTGCATCCAGCATTGGCGATATGCAAACCCAGACAAATCAGATTAGCGCATCACTTTCGCTAACGAATCTTTATATAAATTGGTTTTACTGCACATAAAAAAAGGGGGCGAAACGCCCCCTTTATAACATGCTTTTAGCTCAATAAGCTAATAGATGCGATTACTCAGCGTCAGCCGCTGGTTTCGCTTCAGCTGCAGCTTCTGCTGGCTGTTCTACTGCTTCTTTCATGCTTAGACGTACACGGCCTTGGCGGTCGATTTCAAGTACTTTAACTTGAACTTCTTGGCCTTCAGCTAGGTAGTCAGACACTTTCTCAACACGCTTGTCAGCGATTTGAGAGATGTGTACTAGGCCATCTTTGCCTGGAAGAATTGTTACGAACGCACCGAAGTCCGCTAGACGTGCAACTTTACCAGTGTAGATACGACCTACTTCAACTTCCGCAGTGATCTCTTCGATACGACGAATTGCTTCTTTCGCTGCAGCGCCTTCAGTTGCTGCAATCTTGATTGTACCGTCGTCTTCGATTTCGATCGTAGTACCAGTCTCTTCAGTTAGAGCACGGATAACTGCACCGCC
Organism: Vibrio sp. N418; assembly: GCF_000222565.1. NCBI lineage: Bacteria > Pseudomonadati > Pseudomonadota > Gammaproteobacteria > Vibrionales > Vibrionaceae > Vibrio > Vibrio sp. N418. The sequence goes on along the minus strand of NZ_AFWD01000039.1, from coordinate 75,646 downwards.
TTTACCGATAACATCTTTGATCTTCTCAGAGCTGATCTTCATCATGTAAATACGTGGAGCAAATTCAGAGATCTCTTCGCGAGCACCAGAGATAGCTTCATCCATTACAGAAAGGATGTGCTTACGTGCACCTTGCGCTTGGTTAAGAGCAATTTGCATGATCTCTTTAGTGATACCTTCGATCTTGATGTCCATTTGAAGTGCAGTAATACCAGCGTTAGTACCTGCTACTTTAAAGTCCATGTCACCTAGGTGATCTTCGTCGCCAAGGATGTCAGAAAGAACAACGAAATCGTCGCCTTCTTTAACAAGACCCATTGCGATACCCGCAACAGAAGCTTTGATTGGCACACCAGCATCCATAAGAGCTAGAGAAGTACCACATACAGAAGCCATTGAAGATGAACCGTTAGATTCAGTGATTTCTGATACAACACGGATGGTGTATGGGAATTCTTCAACAGAAGGCATTACTGCAGCAATACCACGTTTAGCCAGTTTACCGTGGCCGATTTCACGACGCTTAGGAGAACCTACAAAACCAGTTTCGCCAACACAGTATGGAGGGAAGTTGTAGTGTAGTAGGAAGTGATCTTTACGCTCACCCGTTAGTTCGTCGATGATTTGCGCGTCACGTTGCGTACCTAGAGTCGCAGTAACGATCGCTTGCGTTTCGCCACGAGTAAACAGTGAAGAACCGTGAGTACGTGGAAGTACACCAGTACGTACGTCTAGCGCACGAACCATGTCTTTTTCACGGCCATCGATACGTGGGTGGCCAGCGATGATGCGGCTACGTACTACTTTCTTCTCTAGAGAACCAAGCATACCGCGGATTTCGCGCTCAGCTAGGTTTTCGTCTTGTGCTAGAAGGGCAGCAACAACGTCGTTCTTGATTGCGCCAACTTGCTCATAACGAGCCATTTTCTCAGTGATTTGGTATGCATCAGCAAGACGGGTTTCAGCTAGATCAGCAACAAGAGCTTTAAGCTCAGTGTTTACTGCTGGCGCTTCCCAGTTCCATGCTGGAGTTGCAACTTCAGCTGCGAACTCGTTGATTGCATTGATAACAACTTGTTGTTGTTCGTGACCAAATACTACTGCAGAAAGCATTTCTTCTTCAGTTAGGTTGTCAGCTTCTGATTCAACCATTAGTACTGCGTTTTCAGTACCAGAAACCACTAGGTCTAGTTTAGACGTAGCAAGTTCAGTCATGCTTGGGTTAAGCACTAGTTGACCATCGATGTGACCAACGCGCGCTGCACCGATAGGACCATTGAATGGTAGACCAGAGATAGCTAGTGCTGCAGAAGTACCGATCATTGTTACCATGTCTGGTTGAACGTTAGGGTTCACAGACATAACAGTTGCGATGATTTGCACTTCGTTTTTGAATGCAGATGGGAATAGTGGACGAATCGGACGGTCGATTAGACGAGCAGTCAGAGTTTCACCTTCAGAAGGACGACCTTCACGCTTGAAGAAACCACCAGGGATTTTACCTGCAGCGTAAGTACGCTCTTGGTAGTTTACAGTTAGCGGGAAGAAGTCTTGACCTTCAACTGCTTCTTTTTTGCCTACTACAGATACGAATACCGCGGTATCGTCCATAGTAACCATAACAGCAGCAGTAGCTTGACGAGCGATTACGCCAGTTTCTAGAGTAACCGTGTGGTTACCGTACTGGAACGTTTTAACAACTGGTTTTTCGAACATTGTTATTCCTTGTACTGAGTATAAATACCCAGACTAAGTTAAGAAAAAACCCAAAACATTACGAATCGCGACTAGTGAAAAGACACTGTGTATGACGCTCAATGGCTTTTGAATAGTCGCGACCTGTTGGCCGACATCGGTGACTGTAATGCGATGAGTCATTATGATTTTTGCTGGCATCAACAGTAACAACTGTTTCAGCCGGACAGTAGTATAAACTACTTGAAGGGAATTGGGGGATTTTCGGCAATAAAAAAAGGGGCATAAGCCCCTTTTTTACAAACTGTTCTATGCAGCCGCTAATTAGCGACGTAGGCCTAGACGTTTGATTAGATCTTGGTAACGAGCAAGGTTTTTGCCTTTCAAGTAATCAAGAAGCTTACGACGGCTAGAAACCATACGTAGAAGACCACGACGGCTGTGGTGATCGCCTTTGTGAGCTTTGAAGTGACCTTGTAGGTGGTTGATAGAAGCAGTAAGTAGTGCTACTTGAACTTCTGGTGAACCAGTGTCGCCTTCAGATTGTGCGTATTCTGCAACGATTGCTGCTTTAGTTTCTGCATTCAGAGACATAATGCTCTCCTAATAAGAGTAGGTTTATATTTTGTAGCAGCCAATCTCTGATTCAGCCGCTACGCGAAGCGCGGATTATAGGTGAATCCATAACGCACCGCAATAGCAATTTTATTCCGCCAATTGTCTGTTTTGACCGCAATGTCACTCAATCGAAGCTCGATAATGAGTTCAGGCCAGCAAAGCTTCATGGTAAACTTTGGCCACTTTAATTTACTACCTAGGTTTAGCCCATTATGAAAATCGGCATTATCGGTGCGATGGAACAAGAAGTTGCCATCCTAAAAGACTCTATCAACAACTGCCAAGAAGTGAAAAAAGCAGGTTGTACCTTCTTTGCTGGTCAAATGAACGGCGTTGACATAGTACTACTTCAATCTGGCATTGGTAAAGTGGCTGCGGCAATCGGTACCACCATTTTGCTTGATGAATATCAACCAGATGTGGTGATCAATACCGGTTCTGCTGGCGGTTTTGACTCAAGCCTAAACCTGGGTGATGTTGTGATCTCAACTGAAGTTCGCCACCACGATGCTGACGTTACTGCATTTGGTTACGAAATGGGCCAAATGGCGCAACAACCTGCGGCGTTTATTGCTGATGAAAAACTGATGGATGTCGCTGAGCAAGCGCTAGCGCAAATGGAAGACAAACACGCGGTACGTGGCCTAATCTGTACTGGTGATGCTTTCGTATGCACTGCTGAGCGCCAAGCATTTATCCGTCAGTACTTCCCTTCTGTTATCGCAGTAGAAATGGAAGCGTCTGCCATTGCCCAGACTTGTCACCAATTCAAAGTACCATTCGTTGTCGTACGTGCTATCTCTGACGTGGCAGATAAAGAAGCAACGATGAGTTTTGACGAGTTCCTACCGCTTGCCGCTCAAAGCTCTTCTGAGATGGTGATTAAAATGGTTGAACTGCTAAAGGCTTAGTATTAAACAATCATGGATGATCTTTTTAATCAGCTATTTGCTAATGGTGCGCTCCTGGTTATGTGGGGCGCACTGCTTTGCCACTGGATTCTTCCTTTCCCCCGCGAAGCACATCCTGCCATCCTTTGGCACAAATTTGCCGAACAGCTCGCCAATAAAGTAAACACTCAAAGCCACTACTCACAAAGCTTGCTTTCCGGCAGCCTTGCTTGGCTAATGATGCTTACTCCGATGTTGATGGTTCTATTAGCATTACAAAATTTGGTCTGGCAACCACTGCTGTTTGATTTGGCCTTTTTACTGCTCGCCTTAGACTGGCGTAATACCAATCAATTGGCGAATAAACTCATCCCTCAACTGGCCAATGAAGACAAAAGTGCCGCGAAACAGTTGCTCGCACCATGGCTCAACCGTTCAACCGAGAGTTTATCGCTGCTAGGCTTAGGTAAAGCAGGCAGTGAAACACTGATCATGAGTTATGGCCGTAGCGTCGCTGCCGTGCTGTTTTGGTATGCCGTTACTGGGGGAATTGGTGCCTTTATGTATCGCATGGCGATGGAATTAGCTCGCGCATGGTCACCCTCACGCCAACAGTTTATCCCATTTGGTCTACCTGCGATTCGAATTCTAGCGGTGCTCGACTTTATACCTTTACGACTATTAGCCTTATTGATTGCTTGCGGTGAAAGAGCAAAAGCTTGCTTAAGCTTAATCAGTCAACAATCGGCGTCTTGGCCATTGCCCGGCCCTGCCTGGCTATTGGTCTCAGTTGGAGCCAAACTGCAGCTCTCTCTTGCTGGCCCTGCTATCTATAACCACCACAAAGCGCTACGGGCTAAATTAGGTGGTCGTATCGCCCCTGCCGCGATTCACGTTGACCAAGTTCGTAAGCTTTTAGTTGGTCGCTTGTGGATTTGGCTGATGCTTCAAAGCCTGATTATGGGCGCTATTTATCAAGGATTATAATGCTTAAGCTGACTCTTCTTCTCTCTTTGGTTAGTTTTTCCCTTTCTGCGCAAACGATTGACCGCGTTATTAGCCTCGCACCGTCCACCACTGAACTGGCCTATGCGGCGGGTTTGGGTGATAAGTTGGTCGCGGTAAGTGAACACAGCGACTACCCTGAACAAGCACAAAAACTAGAAAAAATTGCAAACTATCAGAGTATTAACGTCGAACGAATCATTGCTCTTCAACCTGATCTGATCATTGCTTGGCCAGGAGGCAATCCGGCGAAAGAACTCGCTAAATTGGCGCAATTTGGCTTCACGATTTATAACGCAAAAACAGGTTCACTCAACGATATTGCCGTCAATATCGAACAACTGAGTCACTACGCTGATGATCCAACCATTGGCCAAAAAACCGCAGCGCAATTTCGTGCTCAACTCGAACAATTTAAAGAGCAATACAACACCGAGCAAACAGTCAGTTACTTCTATCAGCTGAGTGAAAAGCCGATCATAACCGTGGCTCAAGATCGCTGGCCAAGTGAAGTTTTTCGTTTCTGTGGTGGCATAAATGTGTTTGAAGATAGTGCTGCGCCTTACCCACAAGTAGGACTAGAGCAAGTGATTGTCGCAAACCCACAAGTGATCTTCACCTCACGACATGCGATGGAAAATGGCAATATGTGGCAAGCCTGGCAAGAGCAACTGCAAGCAATTAAACAGCAGCAAATATGGACGCTCAACGCCAGTTGGATTAATCGCCCAACCCCACGAACGCTCGACGCCATTAACCAAGTTTGTGAGCTCTTCGAAACAGTCAGACAAAAGCAGTAACGCATAGCACGAATATCTCGTACTATGCGCGCCGAATTATCAGCCTAAGCGAATAAAAACCTCGCGGTTGTTCGCTTGGTTTTCCTCTATTACTACTTATTATCAGAGAGATCTTCTTTTCATGGATTCCATGCTGATCTATATCATCGACCTTTTCGGCACCGCTATTTTTGCTGTTTCCGGCGTTTTACTGGCAGGTCGTTTAAAAATGGACCCTTTTGGTGTCGCGGTGCTTGGCAGTGTAACCGCAATTGGTGGCGGTACGATTCGCGATATGGCGCTCGGCGCAACCCCCGTATTTTGGATTACCGATACGAACTATATCTGGGTGATTCTACTCACCTGCTTGCTCACCATGTTGGTGGTTCGTCGCCCAAAACGTGTCGCTTGGTGGATTTTGCCCGTTTGTGATGCAGTAGGTTTGGCCGTGTTTGTTGGCATTGGTGTTGAAAAAGCAATGATGTATCAAGAGTCGGCTGTCATTGCGATTATTATGGGTGTGATCACCGGCTGTGGTGGTGGCATTATTCGCGATGTATTGGCGCGTGAAGTGCCGATGGTGTTAAGAAGCGAAGTCTACGCAACGGCTTGTATTGCCGGCGGTGTCATCCATACCGCAACCTTAGCGATGAATTTTAGCAACGACGCCGCCTTTTTAGCGGGTGTCGTGACAACGTTGGTAATCCGCTTAGGCGCAATTCGTTGGCATTTATCATTGCCTATCTTTGCCTTAAATAAATAGTGCTCAGTTGGGCAAGAGCAAAAACAGAAAAGGTCGCCAAGGCGACCTTTTTAAATCAGGCTATAAACCCAATTACCTAGCACTATTGTATTATAGTGAGGTGTTATTGGTTTGCTTTACGCAGTACCACTTTCAACGCCTCAAAGTCGTTAGGTAAGTCTTCGGATAGCAACTCCATGGCGGCGTGCTTAGCCAGTGGTGCTGGTAGATCTATATCCGTCGCTAAGATGTCATCGACCACTTCTTTAAACTTCGCTGGGTGTGCGGTACACAAGAACAATCCCGTTTCGCCTTCAGCCAGTTGCTCGTCTAATACTCGGTAAGCAATCGCACCATGAGGTTCACACAAGTAACCTAGCTCATTCAGTTCACGGACTGAAGCTGCGCTTTGTTCATCAGACACCACGCCTTTACCTAGCGTATCAAGTCCCCATTGCTTAATACCACACAACTCCTCAATACGAGGCCAGTTATTTGGCTGGCTGACATCCATCGCATTCGATGTGGTCGCAACCGTCGGCTTTGGTTCCCACTTACCGGTTTCTAAGTAACGCGGTACCGTATCGTTCGCATTGGTGGCGGCAATAAAGCGTTTGATCGGTAAACCAAGCGCTTTTGCCAATAGACCTGCAGTTAAGTTACCAAAGTTACCGCTTGGCACTGAAATAACTAAATTTTCACGTTGTGCTTTGGTGAGCTGAGAAGCCGCTTCAAAGTAGTAGCAGATCTGCGCCATCAAACGAGCGATATTAATTGAGTTCGCAGAGTTTAGACCGATCTCTTCACGCAATTCTGCATCATCAAAAGCGTGTTTTACCAACGCCTGACACGCATCGAAATCACCATCAATCGCGACGGTATGGATGTTATTACCCAAAGTACAGAACAGCTTTTCTTGCAGTGGGCTGATCTTGCCTTTTGGATAAAGGATCACAACATTAATGTCTTGCATACCATAGAAAGCATGCGCGACCGCGGCACCAGTATCACCAGAAGTTGCGGTGAGAATGGTGATCTTACCGCCATTAGAGACCGCTGCAAGTGACTGCGCCATAAAGCGACCGCCAAAGTCTTTAAATGCCAACGTTGGGCCGTGGAATAACTCCAAAGCGTACACGCCATCTTTAACTTGCTTAATCGGTGCAGGGAATTGGAATGCGGCATCAACCATCGCATTGACTTGCTCTTTTGGTAATTCATCACCAATAAGCGCTGAGAGAATTTTACTGCTGCGCGTAATGAAATCTTCATCAAGCAGAGCATCAACATCATCAAACTGAGGCAGTTGAGATGGAAAAAATAGGCCTTGATTACGACCTAACCCTTGGCGCACGGCTTGGCCAAAGGAAACTTGTTCGTCATTTTCTTTTATATTGTACAGCTTCATAGCTTACTTCCTGTAACGATCGAACCTTGCTTGTCCAAACGACAAACATGAACGAATCCTTCTTCATTTTGTACGTAGTTTTGTTCGAGCCATCGAGCTACACGTTCTGCGGTATCTTTCTCTTTGCAGATACTAAATAACGTTGGTCCACTGCCAGAGATACCTGTCGCCAACGCTCCAGCTGACGCTGCGTACTTGCGCGCATCAGCAAAACCGGGCAATAGTTTCTCACGATATGGTTCTGCGATCACGTCTTTGATCATTTTTGCAGCAAGTTCAGGCTGATTGGAATGACACGCATGGATAAATCCAGCCAAGTGACGACCATGGGCAATCACATCTTGGCGGCGATATTGTGACGGCAGAATAGAGCGCGCTTCGGCGGTAGACACCTTGATGCCAGGATACGCCATCACCCAATACCACTCATCAAAGCACGGCACCTCTTGGCTGATAATACCCAACTCTTCCAGCATCAACTGCAAGCCGCCTAAATAACAAGGAGCGACGTTATCGTAATGGATACCACCAGAGATCTGCCCTTCCATTTCCCCCATTAAAGCCAATAACTCAGTTTCGTCTAATGGTTGACCATGGTAGCGATTAAGGGCATCGAGTGCAGCGACAATCGAACAAGCACTCGAACCAAGCCCTGAACCGATCGGCATATTTTTTTCCAGCGTCATCGCGACTGGCAGCAATTCAACCGCTTTCTTGTCTAGCTCTCGAGCAAAGACACGCCAGCAGTCATAGACAATATTTTCCTTAGGATCTGTGGGCAACTTAGAGACAAAATTACCCGCGGTCGCAAGACTAAACATCTCACTGCCTTTTTGTACCAAGACTCGATCACCCAGGAGCTCGCCACTGATCGGTGACACCGCCGCCCCAAGTACATCAAAACCAACGCTCACGTTACCAATTGACGCTGGGGCGTAAACAACTACATCCATACCACTACTCATTGTTATACCCCTAATTTCCAGCCTAATGTACGCATTACATCGGCAAACACACCAGCAGCAGTAACTTCTGTACCTGCGCCGTAGCCACGTAGCACTAATGGGATTGGGTTGTAGTAGCGGCTAAAGAATGCCAGTGCATTTTCACCGTCTTTGATCTTAAACATAGGATCATTTTCATCAACAGCGGCAATGCTCACGCGGCATTGACCATTGGCAATCTCACCGACATAACGTAGCACTTTGCCTTCCGCTGCAGCTTGCGCAACTTGTTGTTGGAAATAGGCATCGGCTTCAGGAAGACGCGCCATAAATTCATCCACGCTACCCGAGTCATCAAAACCTGGTGGTAACGCTTGGTCAACAATCACATCTTCTAATTCAAGCGCCATTCCTGCTTCACGAGCAAGGATCAGTAGCTTACGCGCCACATCCATACCCGATAAGTCATCACGCGGATCCGGTTCAGTAAAACCATTATCTTTAGCGATATTGGTCGCTTGGCTCAGCGTCATGCCTTCATCCAGTTTGCCAAAGATATAAGAAAGTGAGCCAGACAAGATGCCGGTAAAACGCTCTAACTCATCACCAGCAGAGATGAGGTTCTGCAAGTTTTCAATCACTGGCAAGCCTGCGCCCACCGTGGTTTCATACATCAATTTACGACGAGAGCTGCGCGCAACATCGCGTAACTGATGGTAGTAAGACATGCTGGCTGTATTGGCTTTCTTGTTTGGTGTGACCACGTGGAAGCCAGCAGCAAGAAAGTCTGCGTATTGATTAGCAATCACTTCACTAGAAGTACAATCTACCAATACTGGGTTAATGATGTGGTTACGCTGAACTAATGAGCTTAGGCTGGCCAAACTCAATGGTTCACTCACCCCATTCATGCGGTCGCGCCAATGATCGAGCGGTAAACCTTCGCCATCGAGTAACACACCTTTACTATTGGCAAGGCCACATACTCGCAGCACAATGCCTTTCTCAGCCAGTTTAGCTTGTTGGCGTTGGATCTGATCCACCAGCTCACCACCGACACCGCCAACACCGACAACAAAAACATCAAGGAAGTGTTTAGAATTAAATAGATTCTCATGACACGCTTTGATCGCTTCAGAGATTTTATCTTCAGGGATCACCGCAGAGATTGCACGCTCAGATGAACCTTGGGCAATCGCGACAATGTTAACGTTCACTTCCGCTAATGATGAGAAGAACTGAGAGGCGACGCCACGAGATGTACGCATGCCATCGCCGACTAATGTTACGATCGCAACATTATCTATGTATTCCACTGGTTCAAGTAAACCGTCTTTAAGTTCTAACTCAAAGGCATCGCAAAGCGCTTGCTGGGCAATGGCTTTATCTTGAGCTTCGATACAAAAACTGATGCTGTACTCTGATGAAGATTGCGTGATCAATACAATCGACACACCCGATGATGACATAGCGCCAAACACGCGACTGGCCATCCCGACCATGCCTTTCATACCAGGGCCTGAAACGTTAACCATGGTCAGGTCACTTAACGTCGTGATGCCTTTAATGGCTAATTTATCCTCACCAGTATCTTGACCAATCAAGGTGCCAGCACCTTGTGGGTTGAAACTGTTTTTAATTAAGCACGGGATATGGAACTGGGCAATCGGAGCAATAGTTTTAGGGTGTAGAACCGAAGCACCAAAGTAAGAAAGCTCCATTGCCTCTTGGTAGCTCAGTGATTTTAATAAACGTGCATCAGCAACAAGGCGCGGGTCGCAGTTATATACCCCATCAACGTCAGTCCAAATTTCACAACAGTCAGCACGTAGACAGGCCGCTAATACTGCCGCGGAATAATCTGAACCATTACGGCCCAAAGTCACCAACTCACCTTTTTCATTTCCCGCAGTAAAGCCAGGCATGATATTCACATGACCTTGCGGTAGCGGTTTTTGACGGAAGTTTTGCGTTGAAATATCAACATCAACCATCGCTTCTAGGTGTTCACCGCGTGCAAATAAGTATTCAACTGGGTCGATCAGATGAGCAGGTTGGCCTTTCGCTTCCAGTACTGCTTTCATCAGTTGAATAGAGACACGCTCACCTTTGCTGATAATACGGGCATTGACGTTATCTGGGCACATACCCAGTAGGCCGATACCGTTTACAAACTGACGTAATTGGCTGAGTGATGACTTCACCTGCTGGTTGTAGCCACTGCCATCAATGTTTGGCAGTACTTGTTTAATGTCTTCAAACAAACCGCGGAAAGCATCTTCCAATTCAGCAATCTGACTTTCAGCGTCACCACTTTTTAATGCCGCTTCAATAACTGCAACCAATTTATTGGTTGTTTTCCCTGGTGCTGAGAGCACAACGGCAACTTCTTCTTGTTGCGCATTGTTGGCAACAATATCTGCCGCTCTTAAAAAACGGTCCGCGTCAGCTAGTGACGACCCTCCAAACTTTAAAACTCGCATCCCTTCCTCCAAATATCCTTTAAATTGGTATAAAAAAAGGCCTGTATCTTGTGGATACAGGCCTTTTTTTTGAAAATTTTTCGCTCAGCAGCCTGCCCCAACGCGTATTGTGCTGGTCATAATAATGGTTGTGGTCATTACTGTTAGGCTGTTATCAAACATATCGTCTTGTTGGATTCTTGTATTTACTTACCTTACATTTACCTTGTTTTCTAACAGAGAGTCAACGAAAACTTTCGATTTTTTGCTTACGTTTCGCTCACCTAAGTCATTTTATCGAGCCAAAGTTGACTAAAAACCGTACGCACGTATCAAAATCGCTAGCTAACGGTTAAATTTTACCGCTAGTCCATAAGTTTTATGCTTTAATTGATCTTGCAGTGGAATATTTATCAATTTAACCAAATGGATTGGGGTGATGAATGATTAAAATAATCAGTCTTACTCTTGCCTTGCTCACTGGCACGGCGAGCGCCTCTGATCTGTTTGCTGCCCCTTTTCAAGCTAATAACTCACCACACCGAATGTTCCTTTCCAGTGAAAGCAGTCAACACAACTTTGATTCATGGACGATAGATAGCGGCTACGCCTATAGTTTATTCGACAAAGTCGATCTGTATGTTGGGACTCGCTTGACCAAGCAAAACGAAGGGGGCTTTTTAAGCGGCCTGAGTTATCAAGTATCACCACGCTTGTCGGTAAAGAGTACTCTGCACTCTTACACCGATAATGATGCACCTAAAGGCCTAGAAAGTGGTATCGGCGCCGAGGTGTCGAGCCGAGTGCAATTGAGTGAGCATTTAGATTTTCATGCCACTCTCGACTATCAAGAGTGGCAAAAAGGGGTTGAAGTAGGTATTGGCTTCCGCTTCTAACTTAATAGAACGTCACATCAATGCCAGTTTAGCAGTTGCTCAGATGTCAAAATACCGTTCCAATCGGCGTAAACATAATCACCGGGCTGAATCATTTGCTTTTGCAATGATAAGGTGACACCGATTTCACCAACATTTCGTTTTTCAGTTTTAAATGGGCACGTCCCTAACGCCATAATGCCCAGCTCCATTTCCGCCATCATCGCGACATCACGTACCGCGCCATAAACAATGATCCCTTCCCAATCGTTTTCAATCGCGAGAATGGCCAATTGATCACCGAGTAAAGCTTTTTGACATGAACCATTACCGTCGACAACCAACACTTTTCCTCGACCGTTCCGGCTTAACACTTCACGTACCTTGGAATTGTCGTGATAACAGCGAACCGTGACTATTTCACCCCAAAAGGCAGTACGGCGTCCAAAGTGACTTAGTGGTAAATTTACGTAAGTTACGTGACTTTCAAACTTGTCACAAATGTCAGGGGTTATGTCTCTCATGCTTTCCTCCATGAAGCTAATTTGAAATCCTTATCTCAGTCGATGGCACCACTCTCCTAGATCGATCTGGGTCTTATCTGATCGGCAAGACAACAAAAATAACTGGCCATCTTGCACAAAATAAATCGCGTTCTGCTGATATTTATGCGCTAACTCAACGGCGATTGAAAGCGAAATTTGCGCTGCAAAACTCTCTTCAAACCATGAAAAATCGTAATTACCGACCCATAATTTCATTGGGTAAAAATGTTGTAAATCATCACTCAAGTGCTTATTTCTTATGCTATTTTCACCATCAGAAAGCTTAACACTTTTCGGGTTACTCGCAGTAATGACAACAAAGTCATTAAGCTCAATTATTTTGTCAAATTTGAAGTAAGGATCACAGTAAATTTTCCACAAGTGAGCATCCATTATTGCACCAATCATTATTTTTACATTTGCCGGATACTATTAATATTTGTTACATTCGATCTATTGATATAAATCAACAAAGTGAATGGAATTAACATTTGGACGTTGTTAGCATGCTGTTAACTATATAAAATCCGTTTCAACGCCTAATAGCAATAAATCAGGGCAAGGAACCTCTTTTGAAAGAAAGTAACACCAAGGATGGCAGGCATTCAGAGATGAGTTTGAGAACAATCTTTGTTTTATCTCAAAATCAAATTACCTGTACGTAATGTTTTTGCCTAGAATTTATTCTATTAAACCATTTTTTTCACAAGTTTAGGTACCGCCAATGCAAACCCCGCAGATTCTGATTGTAGAAGATGAGCAAGTAACTCGTAACACTCTAAAGAGTATTTTTGAAGCAGAGGGATACGCTGTTTTTGAGGCCAGTGACGGTGAAGAGATGCACCACGTTCTGACAGAAAGTCAGATCAACTTGGTGATCATGGACATCAACCTGCCAGGTAAGAATGGTCTACTGCTTGCACGTGAACTGCGTGAGCAAGCAAATGTAGCTCTAATGTTCCTAACTGGTCGTGACAACGAAGTAGATAAGATCTTGGGCCTTGAAATCGGCGCTGATGACTACATCACTAAGCCTTTCAATCCGCGTGAACTGACTATCCGTGCTCGTAACCTACTAAACCGTTCTATGAACTCTAGTGCTGTTCAAGAAGAGAAACGTAGCGTAGAGAAATACCAATTCAACGGTTGGGTACTAGACATCAACAGTCGTTCACTGGTTAGCCCAAGTGCTGAAAGCTACAAGCTACCTCGTTCAGAGTTCCGTGCACTTCTACACTTCTGTGAGAACCCAGGCAAGATCCAAACTCGTGCAGATCTACTGAAGAAGATGACTGGTCGTGAGCTTAAGCCACACGATCGTACTGTTGACGTAACGATCCGTCGTATTCGTAAACACTTCGAATCAGTATCTGGTACGCCAGAAATCATCGCAACAATCCACGGTGAAGGTTACCGTTTTTGTGGCGAACTAGAAGACTAATCACTCTTCTCAAGATGCGAAAAAGGAGCCTATGGCTCCTTTTTTTTGGCTTTTATATTCCAGAAAGAAAAAAGGAGAAGAGAGAGAAGAGAATCGAGAAAAGAGAAATCGAGAATAAAAAAACGCCCATCAATGATGAGCGTCTTGGTCGACAGTATGATTCAGGCCGCTTAGCCTTTACCACCCTTAATCGCATTGATGATTTCGCTGGTTGAGCAGCCATCTTCAAAGTTGAGAACTTTCACTGCACCGCCATTAGCGATCACTTCAGCACCACCGGCAATCTCTTCCGGTTTGTAATCGCCACCTTTAACCAAAAGATCCGGTAACACAGCCGCAATTAAGCGCTGTGGGGTATCTTCTGAAAAAGGAACGACCCAATCAACCGCACCAAGGCCTGCTAGCACCGCCATACGGCGATCGGTTGGATTGACTGGACGACCTGGTCCTTTTAAGCGTTTCACTGACTCATCGGTATTTACCGCAACGATCAGACGTTGGCCTAATTTGGCTGCGTGATTAAGGTAAGAGACATGGCCTGCATGCAAAATATCGAAACAACCATTGGTCATCACCACTTTCTCACCACGAGATTGCGCCTTCTTCACAGCTTCAATCAAGCCTTGCTCAGAAATAACGCCGAAATCGGTATCATGGCTACCATGAATCGCTTCCGCTAGTTCAATCGTAGATAGGGTTGATGTACCCAATTTGCCAACCACGACCCCTGCCGCTGCATTCGCTAGCGCACAAGACTGATCAAGTGGTTTACCCGCGGCTACAGAAGCTGCCAAAACAGAAATGACTGTATCGCCCGCACCGGTGACATCAAACACTTCTTTCGCTTGCGTAGGCAGATGGAACGGCTCTTCGCCACGACGTAGTAATGTCATGCCATGTTCACTACGTGTCACCAACAGTGCTTCAAAATCAAACTGCTCAATCAGCGCGAGGCCTTTCTCAACCAATTCTTGGTCTGATTTTACTTTGCCAACAACCAGTTCAAACTCCGCCATGTTTGGCGTCAATAGTGTCGCACCACGGTAGCGTTCAAAATCGGCACCTTTCGGGTCGATAAATACCGGTACACCTGCAGCGCGTGCTTTTTGAATAAACTGCTGCACATGCTCTAACGCACCTTTATCGTAATCCGATAACACCACTGATTTTACGTTAGGCAAGGCTTGTTCCATACGCTCAAGGATCAGCGCGGCATCGACATTCTCAAACTTCTCTTCAAAGTCTAAGCGAATCAGTTGTTGACCACGACTCAGCACACGAAGCTTAGTAATGGTCGGAAAATCTGGCAGTGAAACAAAGTCACATTTTACTTTCAGTGCAGAGAGTGTCTCACTGAGTACATTCGCTGGTTCATCGATCCCTGTTAACCCAACGATATGAGCATGACCACCCAGTGATGCGATGTTCATAGCAACGTTAGCTGCACCGCCTGGTCGCTCTTCGTTGTTTTCTACTTTCACTACAGGTACAGGCGCTTCCGGCGAAATACGGCCTGTCGGGCCATGCCAATAGCGGTCTAACATTACGTCACCAACAATAAGAACGCCTGCTTGACTGTAGTCAGGTAGGATTGGTTTCATTGTGAATCTCCAATATGTATATCTGGCCAAAGTTTATCATAGGGTTTTGACCGCCTAAACCTTTGTATAGCCAAGTGATGGCAAGAAGTTGTCTTTAGCGTCCGGGTCGGTTCTCTCCAGCAAGCATCTCGAGGTCACTTGGCTCGTCATTACTATTCTAACCACTGCTGCCACACCTCTATCACTAAAGCGCGTTCTTGGACAAACTTATCCTCTGCCAAGTCCGTATCAAGGTTAAGTAGATTGCGGTGATGGATCTGATCGCGCATCATGGTGTAAGCATTGGTCACTGCAAGCGCTTGTGATTCATCCATAATACCTTGTGCGATCAAAGACTCGAAAATACGCACATTATCAGACCAACGTGTCAACTTAGGCTTTTGATGACTGTAGTTGAGAACTAAGTATTGAGCGAGAAACTCAATATCGGTGATGCCGCCTGGATCTTGCTTGAGCATAAAGCGACCAGCTTTTTTACCGCCTAAATGATCCCGCATTTTGATCCGCATATCGACCACTTGCTTCTTCAAATCATCACTATCACGCGGCAGGGTCAAAATCGCATGACGGATTTGACCAAATGCCTGTTGCAACGGCTCATCACCATAAATCATACGCGCACGTACCAAGGCTTGGTGCTCCCATGTCCACGCTTCATTCCTTTGATACTCTTCAAACGCATCCGTTGGACTCACCAATAGACCTGATACTCCAGAAGGACGTAAGCGAGTGTCCACTTCGTAGAGAATGCCTGAAGCGGTGCGGATCGAAAAAATATGGATAATACGTTGAGCAAGGCGCAGATAAAATTGGCGCCCATCTATCTCTTTTTTACCATCGGTGTAAGCACTGACCGGACAATCGTGCATAAAAACAATATCGAGATCAGAATTATAACCAAGCTCCCAACCACCGACCTTGCCGTAACCAACCACCGCAAAACCTTTACCTTCACGGTCTTTTAAATGATTAGGCTGGCCATACTTCTCACACATTTGCAGCCAAGCTTGATTGACCACCGACTCCACAATCGCTTCTGACAGGTAGGTTAAGTGGTCGCTCACTTTCATCACCGGTAATACACCAGCAATATCCGCCGCCGCAATGCGTAAAATACAAATTTGCTTAAACTGGCGCAGCGCTTCTATCTGCTGCTCCATGTCATCTTCAGGAATACGCGCCAAATAGTCTCGCAGTTCGGTACGGTAAGAGTCGAGCGGAACAGGGTTGTACAACTGCTGAGGATCAATCAGCTCATCCAACAAAATAGGATAACGGCCTAATTGCTCCGAAATCATCGGACTGGCGGTACATAAACGTACGAGTTGCGTTAATGCCGCTTCATGCTCATCGAGCAGTTCTAGGTAAGTCGTACGCGTGACGATTTTATGCAGCAAATGCAGCACTCGCGATAAACCAAATTTGGCATCTTGATGGGCAAAGATGGCTTGGAATATTTTCGGCATTAAGCGGTTTAGCACTTCACGTCCACGCGGGCCCAAGGTTTTCTTCGCCAGATCGCTCTTAAACTGAATAATGGTTTGGGTTAATTCTGCGCTTTCTTCTAGTTGCAAGTCATGGCTAAGGATCTGCTCAAGTACATCGGCTTTATGCGCCATATCCCACAACTCTTGAAAGTGTTGCGCCACTTCCATTTGATCTTCATCATCATCGCCAATCAGATGAGTAAACACTTGATGGACATTGGTCATGTGTAGACGAATATCATCCAATAATGCCGACCAACTTAGATAGCCCATTGCCGTCGCCAAGGGCAATTGTTCCTGCTCACTTTCTGGCAGTGTTTGCGTTTGCTTATCGGCCATCGCTTGCAGCAGGTTTTCTAAACGACGTAGGAACTTATATGCCTCAGTTAGATGGGTGATCTCTTGCTTATTGAGCAGTTCTAACTCATCAATCGCCTCTAACGTCACCAATAAACCTCGTTGACGTAAACTTGGCTCACGTCCACCGCGGATCAATTGGAACACTTGAGCAATAAACTCAATCTCACGTATCCCCCC
This sequence comes from Vibrio sp. N418, assembly GCF_000222565.1. NCBI lineage: Bacteria > Pseudomonadati > Pseudomonadota > Gammaproteobacteria > Vibrionales > Vibrionaceae > Vibrio > Vibrio sp. N418. The sequence goes on along the minus strand of NZ_AFWD01000039.1, from coordinate 58,617 downwards.
CGCACCGAGCTTGATGTTGTTAGTCAGCCCACGGCGGCGTACTTCACTGCTAATCATTGATTTCATGCGGCGCAGTGATTGAATCGCACTAAAATCGATATAGCGACGGAAGACAAAAGGACGCAGCATTTTCCGCAGTTCTTGATATTGCGGATACATTTCGCTGCCCATTACGCGCGCTTTAATCATCGCGTAACGCTCCCAATCCCGTCCTTGTTCTTGGTAATAATCTTCCAATGCAGCATAGCTCATCACTAAAGGCCCGCTGTCACCAAATGGGCGCAAGCGCATGTCAACGCGATAACAGAAGCCATCAAAGGTTTGTTGATCGAGTGCTTTGATGATCCGTTGACCTAAACGGGTGAAGAACTGAGCGTTAGAAATACTTCGGCGAGTGCCTTGTGTCTCACCGTTTTCAGGGTAGGTAAAAATCAAGTCGATATCAGATGAGAAATTCAGTTCACCGCCACCCAGTTTGCCCATACCAATGATCAGCATCGGTTGCGCTTCACCTTGCTCATTACATGGCGTGCCCCATTGCTCGCAACACGCTTTGTATTGCCACTGATAAGTCTCAAATATCATCGCTTCAGCCAAATAGGAGAGATGCTTTAAGCTTTGTTCTAACGGCCAAGTGGCATTAAAGTCGCGCCAAGCGATGTAGCTCATCTCACGATTACGGAACTGGCGTAGTATGCGTAGCCCTGCCACTTCATCGTGACAATCCTCTAGCAAGGATGCCAGATGTTGACGATAATCTTCACAGCGTTGTGGATCGCTCAGCATACTTGGCAGGATTTGACGCAAAGTTTCATCCCTAGCTAGCGTTTCAATCACAAATGGACTTAGCCCTGCGACGTATTGTAATTGCTGATATATGTCAGCAGGCCAATGCTGTTCCAGTTGATACTCTTCCAATTGAGCGAGTGCTGATTGAGAGGTGGCCAAGAGGGTTTCAGGCAATGGCATGGGGCTTCCTTGTAATTTACTGGCTGAGATATCTTATCTGAGCTTGATTGCGGCTTTGAAACGCTAGTTATAGCAAACTTTACGCAATAAAAAACGCCTGCTAATTGTTAGCAGGCGTCTATTCACTCAGTCTGTGAGATTACACTCTAAATGCGCTGATCTTCTTATCTAACTCTTCGGCATTTTGCTGCATGATTTCTGAGGTTTCGAGCAACTCTCCCACCACCGTCACCGAGGCTTCAACGAGTTCTCGAACATTGGTCAGGTTTTGGTTCATCTCTTCCGCCACGCTGCTTTGCTGGCCAGCGGCGGTAGCAATTTGGAAGTTCATATCATTGATTTGATTCACTTGCAGAACGATACCATCCAGCTCAGTACCAGCGTTAGTGACCAGTTCAACGCCTTCCGCTGCTTCCACAACGCTTTTTTCCATCAAATCAACAGCTGAACTTGCGCTTGATTGCAGTTGCGAGATCATTTCTTGGATTTCGATGGTCGCTTGTTGGGTGCGTTGAGCAAGATTACGTACTTCATCAGCGACAACAGCAAAGCCACGGCCCGCTTCACCAGCACGTGCCGCTTCAATCGCCGCGTTCAATGCTAGCAAGTTAGTTTGCTCCGAAATACCTTGGATAGTACCCACAACACTACCAATCGCATCAACGCTCTCTTCCACTTCATTTACCGCTTGAGCCGACGCTGAAATATCTTGTGACAGCTCACTGATCTTACTCACGGTATCTTGCACAAAACGTTGACCTGTCGCCGCTTGAGTAGAGGCACTTTCCGTTAATGAAGAAGCGCTTTGCGCATGATCTGCAACAGTTTGCACCGTTGAGGTCATTTCGCTCATTGCGGTTGCCAATTGGTCAATTTCTTCAAACTCTTCTTGAGCTGATTCTTTGGTTTCCGACATGCTCAAAGTCATCACTTCCGTTAGCCCCGCTAACTCTTGCGAAGAACTTAGCTGCACCTTGATTAACTCTTGCAACTGAGAGCGGGTCTTTTCCAGCTCACGCGCCACATCACCATATTCATCTTTGCATTGCAGTAGGATTGGAGAAGAGAGATCGCCACTGGCCATCTTTTTAATCGCTTCATTGAGATAGTGGGTTTGACGTAGCATCACTCTTGCGGCAAACAACAAAATAACGACAAAGACTCCAATTAACAGCATGGTTTGCCATACTACTTGTACTAGGTAGGCTTCATAATGTTCACGAGCAACTTCAGCGCTGTCAGTGACCATCAAAAGTGAGTCGTAGAACGTATTAGCGTCCCATAGCTGCTTGCCGACGATCAGTAAGGTACTGAACACCATCAGCAACGCCATTTTAGGAACCAGTCGAATATCCGTAATCACTCGTTCCCACGGCTTAAATGCCATTGTCGTCATATTAGTTCTCCGCTAAGTCATATATTCTAAATAGAATAAAATTACTGCCGCCCACCTTTTTGGTACTTTTTTACTAGCACCAACAATTTATTTTGAGCCTCGTATGAATACAAATGATACCAAAGACGACACGAAGCCGATGAGCTTGTTATCACTAATTCTTTCTTTTATGGCGTTATTTGTGATCTCTGGCTTATTGTTTATGCCGATCAGTGATGAAACACGTCAGGTTCTTATCGGCCTGGATTTCATCATCTGCAGTATTTTTATACTGCAACTATCGATTGATTTGATCCGCGCCACAGATCGGGTGCAATTTTTGAAACGCCATTGGATCGATTTCCTTGCGAGTCTGCCTATGATCGAACCATTACGTTTTGCTCGCCTCTTTCATATTCTGCGCGTGGTGTTGGTTATTCGCTCCAGTCGTAGCGTGGTTAAGCAACTTTTAAGCAATCGCAAAGAAACCACCATTGCATCGATATTGCTATTGCTGGTGATCTTATTGACGTTAGGTTCTAGCATGATGTTGTTTCTTGAAGGCCATTCGCCGGATGCCAATATCAAAACGGGCGGCGATGCACTGTGGTGGGCTCTAGTGACAATTTCTACCGTCGGCTACGGTGATCACTATCCAGTCACTGATGCAGGTAAAATCCTCGCCTCCGGTGTGATCCTTTGTGGCGTGGGGTTGTTTGGTATGATTTCCGGCTTAATCACTTCGATGATCACCTCGCCAACACGAATGCAAGCGCTAAAAGCGGAACAAAAAGAGCAGCAAATGATCGCACTATTAGAACAACAACAAACGATTTTGACCCGATTAGAAAAACTCGAACGCAGAATGACCCGCGATATCGATAAGCTACATCAAGATAACGACCACAAAAAAGGAGAGCAATAGCTCTCCTTTTCATTTCAGTAAGTCAACAAAAATTATTCTTGCCAGTAAGGCTCAGCTTCAATACTGATGGCACGAGTTTGCTCCATCGCATGTAAGATTGAACTTTCTTGACGAAGCAACCAGCGTTCAAGCTGCTCACGCTCATCACCTTCTAACTTATCCACCAACTGCTTTAATGGTTTCAAGGTTAGTAAGTCATCAATACCTTGTAGCAGATCAGCCCAAGGTAGACGGAAGCGGTTTCGTTCATCGGCATCATATAAACTGGCAAAACCAACACCAGTGTATAAGTTACGCATTAAATGATACTGCTGATCGATGTAATCTTGTGACACCAACTCTTTTTCTGGTGGGAACGCGGCCATTAACTCATGCCACGTACGTTCTAACTGCACGACCGAGAAAGGTAAGATGTTTTGCGAAATCGCACTGCGTGACTTGTCATCCAAGAATGGCTGCCAGCCGCGGGTTAAAATCCAACGACTAAGATCCAGCAACAAAGCGGTGTAACGCGCCGAATTAAATTGCTCAAGCATCTCTTCACGAGAAGGAAGATCTTGTTGCAAGTCAGACAGCTCTTTAATCAAGAACTTGCGAGCATCAAGTTTACGTAACGCATGACCTTTGTCTTCTAACAGATCATCTAAATAGTCGAACTGCTTTATCCATGCCAGATCCTGCTCAAGCCACTTCAGCTCTTGGCGAATCAAAGCGCTCGCTTTACGCGGTACCACATCACCGAAAATGGTAAAGGTTTGACGAATAAAACTGATGGCATTTTTGATCTCATGCAGTGCATCAATCGACTCACGCTCAGAGTAGATCTGTTCGTGGTAATGCCAATGAGACAATGCGTGCTCAAGAGAGTTAATCAGGCAAGATTCTAGTGAGTCATTTTTATCCGTATCCACTAGCGCCATCGGCTTGACTTGATCACCTTGATAGCCCAACGCTAAGCGATAGCCGCGTGCGGCTTTGCTTAAATTGCCCAAACGCATCCCGCCTGCATCACTGAAAGTGCGAGCCAGCGTAAATAAAGCGTCAGTCTGGCCTGATTTAAGCTCCAACTCCACTTCACAGATGGTATCGGTTAGATCACCAGAGATAACCACACCTTGGTCAAAAGCGACTTCAACTTGACTGCCATCCGCCATACAAACCAACCACTGTTCACGCGTGAAGTTGGTCGAAAATAACGGAGATAATTCACTTTGCAGTGTGTCGATACTTTTGCCATTTGGCCAAATATCACTCGGATGCAGGGCAAGCACTGGATCGTTACAGTTATGTTCGGCATTATATTCAGGTCGTTGATGCAAGCCAGCGACGACGCGTCCTGCCGTCTTGACTGTTTGAACATAGACTTCATCGAAGCGACGAATGCGGAGACCAATATCATGCTGTCTCAACCAGTTATCAGGTGTGTCAAAGTAGGTGTTACCTAGCTCTCGACAGCTGTGCTGAAGAACCTTTGTTTCGGAAATCTTATTACGTAAAGTTTCTGAAAATTCTGGAGAAACAAAAAACTTCAGTTCTATCTCGGTTTCCATAGTTATACCTTTCAAAGCAGATAGAGACAGGATATTGCCTAATTTCTCACTCGGCAAGAGCGAAATATCGCTCGAATGATGATCTAAAACAGTTTTAATGACAGATTTAATGCGTTACCATGCGCGCCTTTATAGCCATCGTTCAACATTTCATCTTCAAAAGGGTGTATGTTATTTATAGGTTATATTAATTAGGTTGAATGACCATGCCAGTAAATACAATTATGGGGTTATTTGCAAAGTCCCCTATTAAGCCTTTGCAGCGCCACGTAGTGTGCGTAAATGAATGCTGTTCTCACCTTGTAAACTTCTTCGAAGTTTGTGCGCAAGGAGACTGGGAAAAAGCATCTGAAATTCGTGCTCAAATTTCTCACCTTGAGAAAGAAGCGGATGTGCTAAAGCGCGAAATTCGTCTGAAACTTCCTCGTGGTTTGTTTATGCCTGTGGATCGTAGCGACATGCTGGAGCTACTAACGCAGCAAGACAAACTTGCAAACCTTGCAAAAGACATCGCAGGTCGTGTTTATGGCCGCCAACTGTCTATCCCTGCTCCTCTTCAAGAGAACTTTATCGCTTACGTGAAACGTTGTTTAGACGCGGCACAACAAGCGCAAAAAGTGATCAATGAGCTGGATGAATTGTTGGAGACAGGATTCAAAGGCCGTGAAGTCACTCTGGTTGCAGAGATGATTAATCAGTTGGACATGATTGAAGATGACACTGATGCGATGCAAATCCAACTTCGCCAACAGCTAATGTTGATCGAACAAGATTTGAATCCAATCGATGTGATGTTCCTTTACAAAATTTTAGAATGGGTAGGTGGTATTGCCGATCAAGCACAACGTGTTGGTGCTCGATTAGAAGTAATGCTGTCACGCTCATAACGTTAAGTTAAACTCAATAACGAAGAGTATTTTTTAGCACACCCCAGTTAGGCAATGAATATATCGGCGCCGATGGGGCTTTCTCGTGTCAAAAATTTGCTCCGCTTGTTATCAAACAACTAGGTATTACGATGGATATCCTTGCGAACTACGGCACTGTCCTGATTATTGTTGCAGCTTTATTCGGTTTCATGATGGCAATTGGTATTGGTGCGAATGACGTTGCCAATGCGATGGGTACATCAGTAGGCTCGAAAGCACTGACAGTAAAACAAGCAATCATCATTGCGATGATCTTTGAATTTGCAGGTGCTTACCTTGCCGGTGGTGAAGTAACCGATACAATCCGTAAAGGCGTCATCGAAACGTCTCTTTTCGCTTCTCAACCTGACGTGCTTGTGTACGGCATGATGTCAGCGCTATTAGCCGCTGGTACATGGCTATTACTGGCCTCTTACATGGGTTGGCCGGTATCAACTACACACTCAATTATCGGTGCAATCATCGGCTTTGCTTGTGTATCAGTCGGTACTGAAGCGGTTGACTGGAGCAGTGTTCAAGGCATCGTTGGTAGCTGGATTGTTACCCCTGTTATTTCTGGCTTCTTCGCTTATGTGATTTTTGTCAGCGCACAACGACTGATCTTCGATACTGAGAAACCTCTTCTCAATGCGAAGCGCTTTGTACCTGTCTACATGTTCATTACCACTATGGTGATTGCGCTAGTAACGATTAAGAAAGGTCTTAAACACGTTGGTCTACACCTATCAAACGGTGAAGCGTGGGTCTGGGCTGCTGCGGTTTCAGCATTAGTAATGGTTGGCGGTTACTTCTACATCCAGAAGAAATTTGCTAACCGTGAAGATGACCACGGCTTTGCTGGCGTAGAAGGTATCTTCAGCGTATTGATGGTAATCACCGCGTGTGCAATGGCATTTGCCCATGGTTCAAACGATGTTGCAAACGCAATCGGTCCTCTAGCAGCTGTTGTATCAACGGTTGAACATATGGGAGCGGTTAGCGGTAAGAGCGAAATCGTATGGTGGATCCTTCCACTAGGTGGTTTTGGTATCGTGGTTGGTCTAGCAACGCTAGGTCACAAAGTAATGGCAACTGTAGGTACTGGTATTACCGAACTAACGCCTAGCCGTGGCTTTGCCGCTCAGCTAGCAACAGCCTGCACTGTGGTACTTGCTTCTGGTACTGGTCTACCAATCTCAACCACACAAACACTGGTTGGTGCGATTTTAGGTGTTGGTTTTGCTCGTGGTATCGCGGCGCTAAACCTAGGTGTTATTCGTAACATCGTGGCATCTTGGATTGTAACATTGCCAGCTGGCGCACTATTAGCGGTCGTATTCTTCTACGCTATTCAAGCGTCATTTGGCTAGTCAATAGGTCAGGACTGTGTAAATGCACTGTCATTATTGACTCAAGACCGCAGAAAGGGAGGCTTAGCCTCCCTTCTTTGTTGCACCAGAAAAAAAAACTTCATACTATTTGCAGTTCGGGAGTATCTCCCTCGCTGAAAGCTTGATGACTGTTAAAGGATTTACCGTGAAAAAATTGGTTTTTTTGATCTTAGCATGTGTAATTGCCGTACCTGCTGCAATGGCTAAAGATCGCTTTATCTCTGATAATCTCTTCACCTATATGCATGCTGGTCCAAGCAACCAGTTCCGAATCATTGGTAGTGTCAATGCTGGCGAGAAAGTGAATCTTGTCAGTGTGGACAAAAAGTCGGGCTATAGCCAAGTTGTAGACAGCCGTGGTCGTAAAGGTTGGGTATCCACCAGCTTTATCACCACTCAAGAAGGCATGTCGACTCGCCTACCTAAGCTGGAAAAAGAGCTCTCGGTAGTGAAAGAGAAGCTGGCTAACGCTAACGACATCGCTAACCGCGAAAAAGAAGGTCTGGTCGATTCTCTCAATACCCGTAACAGCCAGATTTCTGAGCTGGAAAAAAATTACGGCGACATGAGCCAGCAGTTAACCGCGTCTCAAACAGAAGTTCGTAACCTACGTGCGAAGCTTGATACGCAAAAAGATGATTTACTGCTTAAGTACTTTATGTATGGCGGTGGTGTTGCTGGTATCGGCTTGCTATTCGGCTTGGTGTTACCTCACCTTGTACCGCGCAAGCGTCGCTCGCCAAACGGTTGGGCATAAGCATTCATTAAAAAAGGTCACGCTGGCGTGACCTTTTTTATTATCTGATGATCGGCAAGCTTTCTTGAACAATGGATGATAACGATTAGCCTTGCCAATCGTATAACGCCGGTACTCGTATCATCTCGCCTTGGAAGTCAATCACACATGCTTGTGGCTCAATCGCAATCAAAGCGACATCATGACCAATTCGATCACCTTGTTTGTACTCGACACCATTAATTTTCACCCAACGTTTCGCTTCATTACTTGAGTAAACATGGGTTTGGAAATTCAACGGCGGTAATCTACCCGCCCACTGACGGCTGTTTTCCGCTAATGCCTGCGCCGCGATACCTTGCTCTACGTCGACCTCCGCCTCTGGAGACGCCATCGCCGCTTGTAGACGCTGAGCGATATCAGGAGATAAGCCGCTTAAATCGAGTCCACTCAGTAAGTCATCTTCACTCACCTCTTGCTCATCAAGTGCTTGCTTGCTCGGTTCCATATTCGATGGGCTACTCACTTGATTCGCCACTTTACTCTCAACTGACTCCGTCGATGAGAACGTGTCATCAACCAGCATGTTATCGTTCACATCGAACTGATGATGAGTCGTCTCCGCCAATTCTAAAAACTGCGGATACGGCAAAATAGCCAAGGGGGCAGAGCGATCCACAATCTCAACCTTACCCTGATTGTTAGCCAACCAAGCCTCTCGCTGAGCTTGATAGTCGCTATAAGCTTGCCAGCCCAGCACCACAACCGGAGGCATTAATAGCAAGCTCAGCATCATTGGCCAGCGACGATGACGAATTGGCGCTGGCTTTAAATGGTATTGCAATGGCGCAGAATGATGACTCTGATAGCCTTGCTGCGACACGCTAAGTTGCTCAATTAGGTTTGCCATTATAATGCCTCACTTAACATCAAAGACGGCGCTTGATCTTGCGATAATAGTTCTAGGCGCTGTAACGTACGCTGCCCAGCAATACCATCAACACTCAACCCCTGCCATTGCTGAAACATAGTGACTTTTTGCTTCAATACTTCGCCGTAGCGCTCCGTCTCGCCCATTGGTAAACCAAGCACTTCAGACAGTTGATAATCTAAACTCGCCACTGGATGACCGCTCATGCCCGGTTTAAGTGCTTGATGCCACAATTTTTGCCAAATCAAATAATATTCACCTGACCAGATTTGATCTAGCCATTGGCGCTCAAATGCCACTCTCTGGCCATCAATCAATAATTCTACCTGTTCATTACTGGCTTTATACAACAACGCATAATGGGTCGCTTGGTCAACGGTTAAGGTTAACACCGCCGGTAAATTAGTCGCTAACAGTTGCTCAAACGAACCCTGAAAGCTCTGACAATGAAACTGGGACTGTGCGTTATCTAGGCACATTGTATCGACCACAGAGGCGCGATATCCCCACACCTTATACAACTCATCTATTTGGCTCGCTAACGGCTTACTGTGACTTAGCAGCGCTGTCAGCTCGCTAGGGAACACCTCTTGTTGCTCCACACGATTTGGTTTAGCTGGGTAGTGTTGTTCAATATAGATTTGAGCTTGCTGCTGAAAAGGCTGTTGCAGATACTGTGGAGCGTAAAACCAAGCACACAATGCCAAAGCTCCACCCAAGGAAGCATACAGTAACGTCGATAAGCCGTAACGCAGCGCAGGTTGGTTATCGCTTACCGCGGGTGAAGCATAACTGGCTTGAAAGCTCATCACCTCTTCACACGCCGCAAGAACGGTTTGCTGAGATGGCTGCGCTTCACCGAGGTGATAAGCGCGCTTGAGCGCGGCATCGCACACCAAATTCACCAACCGCGGAATGCCCAGCGTGGCTTGCGCGATATGTTTAAGTGATTTAGTAGAGAAGAGATCGCGGTTACCACCGGCAAGCTGCAGGCGAAATTGAATGTATTTCGCCGTTTCATCACCATCGAGTGGCAACAAATGATAGCGACCAGTGATCCGTTGCGCGAGTTGACGCAACTGCGGCATTTGTAATTTTTGCTGCAATTCAGGCTGACCAATCAATAGTACCTTGAGCAGTTTTCGTTGCTCCGTCTCTAGATTGGTCAGTAACCTTAGTTGCTCTAACACTTCTGCCGACAGGTGCTGCGCTTCATCAATCAAAAGTAAGGTCTGCTTGCCCTGGGCATAGCTATCGAGTAAGAACTGCTTAATTAGCTGAGTCAGTTGCTTGAGGCTTGCCTGTTCCGGATAGGCTAAACTAAATTCATCACAGATCGCTTCCAACAGTTCACTATTGCTAAAGGTCGGGTTGAGTATACAGCCAGTTTGAGTCGTGCCATCGAGCGCCTTGAGCATCGCTTTTGAAACAGTGGTTTTTCCGGTACCCACTTCCCCTGTCAGCATCGCAAAACCACCACCATCTCCCAACCCAGCTTGAAGGTGATGCATTGCTTCTTTATGACGTTGACTTAAATAGAGAAACCGTGAGTTCGGTACAATGGAAAACGGTAACTCGACAAATCCAAAATGAGTGTTATACATGATAATGGTCGCTGGGAATTTATTGAGAACGAAAGTAACATTGCTGGCAAGAATAGCCAAAGACAATTCAAATAGATAGAGAGGCCATAGTGCGAAGATTCTTAGTTGGCGGCGCGGTTCGCGATCAGTTACTCAATCTGGATGTATACGACCAAGACTGGGTGGTCATCGGTGCAACCCCTGAGCAGATGCTGCAATTCGGCTATACTGCTGTGGGTAAAGACTTCCCCGTATTTCTCCATCCAAAGACCAAACAAGAGCATGCACTCGCGCGTACTGAGCGTAAAACAGGCGCTGGCTATACCGGCTTTGATTGTTACTTTGCCCCTGATGTCACATTAGAAGAAGATCTACTGCGCCGCGATCTGACCATCAATGCGATGGCGCAAGATGAACTCGGCAACATTATTGATCCTTACGGTGGCCAGCAAGATCTGCTCAACCGTAAGTTGCGCCATGTATCAGATGCATTTATCGAAGACCCATTGCGGGTGCTGCGCGTGGCACGCTTTGCAGCCAAGCTCGCTCATTTAGGTTTTACCGTTGCCGAAGAAACCATGATCTTAATGGCGCAAATTGTTGACGATGGCGAACTGGAGCATTTAACGGCAGAACGCGTTTGGCAAGAGTGGCAAAAATCACTGAGTTGCCAAGATCCACAAGTGTTTTTACAAGTATTGCGAGATTGCGGCGCTCTAGCGGTGGTGTTACCCGAAATCGATCGGTTGTTCGGCGTTCCACAACCCGAGCAGTGGCACCCTGAAATCGACACCGGTATTCATACCTTAATGGTGGCAAAACAAGCCGCGTTATTGAGCCACGCAACCACGGTACGCTTTGCCGCCCAAGTGCACGACTTAGGCAAGGGCGTGACACCTGAGAAAGAGTGGCCAAGCCACAAAATGCATTGCCACACTGGCATCAAGCTGATCAAACAACTGGCGGAACGGATCCGAATTCCAAATGAATACCGTGATTTAGCGCTGTTAGTCTGCGAGCAGCACTCCAACATACATCGGGCTGCGGAACTAAAACCGGCTACCAAGCTCAAGATACTCAACAAATTTGATGTTTGGCGCAAAACAGAACGCCTCGACGATATCTTGCTCTGCTGCATGGCCGATAGCCGTGGCCGAACGGGATTTGAAACCATCGATTACCCACAAAAAGGGATTTTTGAGCAAGCGTTTCAAGCCGCTTTATCGGTCGATGTCCAAGCCATCATTGCCGATGGATTCAAAGGTGTCGCGATTCGCGAAGAGATGGAAAAACGCAGAGTGGCCGCGATCGCAGAGGCATAGAGAAGCGAGAAGCGAGAAGCGAGAAGCGAGAAGCGAGAAGCGAGAAGCGAGAAGCGAAAATAGAACACGTTAGGGATCGAGTCAAACAGTTCGAGATCAAAGAAAGATTCCCTACTCCTTCCTTCGTCAGTCTATGGAATGACAAACTAAAACAGACAAAATGAATGAGGCTCTCGCTTCTCGAAAGCGAAGCGTTCTAAACTCTCGATTCTTATTTCGTCAGCCTCAGGCATGACAAACTGATACAGACAAAACGAGTGCCGCTCTCGCTTCTCGAAAGCGAAGCGTTCTCAACTCTCAGCTCTCACCCCCCAACCCTCGATTCTCATTTCTTCAGCCCAAAAAAAACGCCCCACCGAAGTGGAGCGTTTTAAAAAGCTATCTAGCTAAGTTAACTCAATTAAGAATTAAGCTTGACCTTTAACTTCTTTAAGACCGTTGAAAGGAGCGCGCTCACCTAGAGCTTCCTCGATACGGATAAGTTGGTTGTACTTAGCAACACGGTCAGAACGGCTCATAGAACCAGTTTTGATTTGACCTGCAGCTGTACCTACCGCTAGATCAGCGATAGTTGCATCTTCAGTTTCGCCTGAACGGTGAGAGATAACTGCTGTGAAACCAGCATCTTTAGCCATCTTGATTGCAGCTAGAGTCTCTGTTAGTGAACCGATTTGGTTGAACTTGATAAGGATTGAGTTAGTGATACCTTCTTCAATACCACGAGCAAGAATCTTAGTGTTAGTAACGAATAGATCGTCACCAACTAGTTGGATTTTGCCGCCTAGAAGTTCAGTTTGGTGTTTGAAACCAGTCCAATCAGACTCGTCAAGACCATCTTCGATAGAAACGATTGGGAATTGCTCAACTAGACCAGCTAGGTAGTGGTTGAACTCTTCAGCAGTGAACGTTTTGCCTTCACCTTTCAGGTTGTAGATACCTGATTCTTTGTCGAAGAACTCAGATGCAGCACAGTCCATAGCAAGAGTGATGTCTTTGCCTAGCTCGTAGCCAGCAGCTGCAACAGCTTCTGCGATAACTTCTAGCGCTTCAGCGTTAGATTTTAGGTTAGGAGCGAAACCACCTTCGTCGCCAACTGCAGTGTTGTAGCCTTTAGACTTCAATACTTTAGCTAGGTTGTGGAATACTTCAGCACCCATGCGAACTGCTTCTTTAAGAGTTTTAGCGCCAACTGGTTGGATCATGAACTCTTGGATGTCAACGTTGTTATCAGCGTGCTCACCACCGTTGATGATGTTCATCATTGGTAGAGGCATTGAGAACTGACCAGCAGTACCGTTTAGCTCAGCAATGTGCTCGTATAGAGGCATGCCTTTAGCAGCTGCAGCTGCTTTAGCGTTTGCTAGAGAAACCGCTAGGATAGCGTTCGCGCCGAATTTAGATTTGTTTTCAGTACCGTCAAGCTCGATCATTACTGCGTCGATTGCAGCTTGATCTTTAGCATCTTTACCAACTAGTGCGTCAGCGATTGCGCCGTTAACAGCTTCAAGAGCTTTAAGAACGCCTTTACCTAGGAAACGTGATTTGTCACCGTCACGTAGCTCAAGAGCTTCGCGTGAACCAGTTGATGCGCCAGATGGAGCAGCAGCCATACCTACGAAACCGCCTTCTAGGTGTACTTCAGCTTCTACAGTTGGGTTACCACGTGAATCGATGATTTCACGACCTAGAACTTTAACGATCTTAGACATTGAATGTTTCCTTCTCGTTGAATATATAATGTCAAAATTAACGGCAGCAACATATAACTGCTACTGCCTGTATTCCTTACTTCTCTAATTCGCCGCGCTGGAACTGACCAGCTGCTTTTACGAAACCGGCAAACAGTGGGTGACCATCACGCGGTGTCGATGTGAACTCTGGGTGGAATTGAGCCGCAACAAACCATGGGTGGTTCGGGTTCTCAATCACTTCTACCAGTTTCTTGTCCGCTGAAAGACCAGACACTTTTAGGCCTGCTTTTTCAATTTGTGGACGAAGATTATTGTTCACTTCGTAACGGTGACGGTGACGCTCATGAATGGTTGCGCTGCCGTACAGTTCGTGAGCTTTAGTGCCTTTTTCAAGGTGACATAGCTGTGAACCAAGACGCATAGTACCACCTAGATCTGAAGTTTCAGTACGTTCTTCAACTTTACCTTCACCATCAACCCATTCAGTGATCAAACCAACCACTGGGTACTTCGTCTCTTTATTAAATTCTGTTGAGTGTGCACCTTCCATACCCGCAACGTTGCGCGCGTATTCAATCAGTGCCACTTGCATACCTAGACAGATGCCTAAGTAAGGTACTTTGTTCTCACGAGCGTATTGCGCTGCAAGAATCTTACCTTCTACACCACGGTCGCCAAAGCCACCAGGTACTAGGATTGCATCAAGACCTTCTAGGATTTCAACACCTTTGCTCTCAACATCTTGAGAATCAACGTATTGAATCTTAACGCTTAGACGGTTCTTAAGACCAGCGTGTTTTAGCGCTTCGTTAACTGATTTGTATGCATCTGGTAGTTCAATGTACTTACCAACCATACCAATCGTCACTTCACCCGTTGGGTTCGCTTCTTCGTAGATTACTTGTTCCCACTCAGAAAGGTTTGCTGCTGGTGCAGTGATACCAAAACGAGTACATACAAGATCATCAAGGCCTTGAGCATGAATAAGTTGAGGGATTTTGTAGATAGAATCTACGTCCTTCATTGAGATTACTGCTTTTTCTTGTACGTTACAGAATAGAGCAATCTTCTTACGCTCGTTCGCTGGGATCGCACGATCACTACGACAAACTAGAATGTCAGGCTGAATACCGATTGAAAGAAGTTCTTTAACAGAGTGTTGAGTCGGTTTTGTTTTCACTTCACCTGCCGCAGCAAGGTAAGGAACCAATGTTAGGTGCATGAACATTGCACGTTCACGACCTAGCTCAACCGCTAACTGACGAATCGCTTCCATGAACGGTAGAGATTCGATATCACCAACAGTACCACCAACTTCAACGATCGCAACGTCGTGGCCTTGAGAGCCAGCGATTACACGGTCTTTGATCGCGTTAGTGATGTGAGGGATAACCTGAATGGTGGCGCCTAGGTAGTCACCGCGACGCTCTTTTGCTAGAACGTCTGAGTAAACACGACCTGCCGTAAAGTTATTGCGTTTAGTCATCTTGGTACGAATGAAACGTTCGTAGTGACCAAGATCAAGGTCTGTTTCTGCGCCATCTTCCGTGACGAACACTTCACCGTGTTGAGTTGGGCTCATTGTGCCTGGGTCAACGTTGATGTAAGGGTCAAGCTTCATCATGGTCACTTTAAGACCACGAGCTTCTAGAATAGCCGCAAGTGATGCAGCTGCAATACCTTTACCTAGAGAGGATACAACCCCGCCAGTAACAAAAATGTAATTTGTCGTCATGTTTAACCTGAAATTGGTTGAATGAGGGAAATAGATTTCTTCTGGACGGGATAAAAATATACCAGAAGCACCTAACCGCCACAACGTGAAATCTATCACACCACTATTTTTTATTTTTTGCTTCAAATCAAACTGGGTGGATACGACTGCCCCAACCACTTATTAGATGGGTCAATCTTGCCCCAATTTATCACTGAGCGAGAGTTCACCTACGCTCGTCTTGCTTCACTTCATCCCACCAGCCATCCAATTGTGCTAAATCGCACTGCTCAATTTGCAAGCCATTTTGTGCGACTTTTTGTTCAACCAATTGAAAGCGTTTAACAAACTTCAAGTTTGCTTTTGCAAGTGCGACCTCAGGGTTGACCTGCAGATGGCGGGCAAAATTCACCGTCGCAAACAGCAAATCGCCCAGCTCTAATTCCACTTTGTCTTGCGCAACATTAACTTGCAGCGCTTCTTCCATTACTTCATCAATTTCTTCACGAACTTTGTCGACCACCGGGCCAAGCGAATCCCAGTCAAATCCAACGCTGGCGCACTTTTTCTGGATCTTTGTAGCACGCGAAATAGCAGGTAGAGAATTTGGTATTGAGTCTAGAATACTTTGCTCAGATTTGCCCACTCTTGCTTTTTCTTTGGCTTTTTCGGCTTCCCAATTTGCATTAATTGCTTCATCAGAATCAAACTCAACCGCTGAAAAAACATGCGGATGACGACGGGTCAATTTTTCATTGACCGTTTCCACCACCTCAGAAAAATCGAACAAATCTTGCTCTTTGGCAATCTGGCTATAAAAGATCACTTGGAACAATAAATCCCCCAATTCTTCCTTGAGATTTGGCCAATCTTGATTATGGATTGCATCCACCACTTCATAGGTTTCTTCAATCGTATGCGGAACAATTGTTTCAAATGTTTGCTTACGATCCCAGGGACAACCCTTCTTTGGATCGCGCAATGTGGCCATAATCTGTTCTAACTGTTCAATTGGGTGGCTCATTTTCATTTTTTCCTTAAACAAAAAGGTGAGCAGCATAACCACTCACCTTTCATTATTTCTTTTAAATATTGTCGACGCTATCCCAATCTCTTGACTGACATTACATCTTTAATTTGCTCAACTCGCTTCGATACTCGCGCTAACACTTCGACATTATTCACTTCTAAATCAAAGTCTAATATCGATAATTGCGTGCGGTAATCAACACGACTCTTCATGCTGTTTACTTTGACTTTTTCGTTGGCAAACAAGGTGGTGATTTCTTTAAGCAAGCCACCACGTTCCATCGCTTCAACACGCAAAGTCAATAAGTAAGAGCCGGCAAAACCACTGCCCCACACAGTATCGATAATACGCTCTGGTGCGTGGTGACGTAGCTCTTCAAGCTGTTCACAATCAGCACGGTGCACTGAAATTCCGCGACCTTGAGTAATGTAGCCACAGATTTGATCGCCTGGGATCGGTTGACAACAACGTGCCAAATGATTCATCAGGTTATCGACCCCTTCTACCACCACGGCATCTTTATTTGGACGCGTAGGCGTGGACGGTTTGTTTTCCGCTTCGAGGAGTTTTTCAAGCGCCTGCTTGTCTTCTTCTTCCGCGGTTGGTTTGTTCACCAAGGCGTTGATGTGATTGATAATTTGATTAATACGTAAATCACCACTACCAACACCGACATACAATTCATCAGCAGAATTAACGTTAAAACGTTTCAACGCGTATTGCTCAGCGTGTTTTAACGTTGCGCCAATTTTACCCAGTTCATGCTCAAGGATTTCACGCCCCGCTTCGAGGTTCTTCTCACGGCTTTGTTTGCGGAACCAGGCATTGATTTTCGCGCGGGCGCGACCGGATGTAACAAACCCCAGTGATGGATTTAACCAGTCGCGAGAGGGATTTGGCTCTTTCTGGGTGATGATTTCAACTTGGTCGCCCATCGATAGCTTATGGGTGAATGGGACGATACGTCCGCCCACTTTGGCACCGATACAGCGGTGACCGACCATAGAGTGAATGTGATAAGCAAAATCGAGCGGTGTGGCCCCCATCGGCAAATCGACCACATCACCACGCGGAGTAAAGGCATAGACGCGATCATCAAACACTTGGCTACGCAGCTCATCGAGCATTTCACCAGAATCTGACATCTCTTCTTGCCAATCAATTAGCTTACGCAGCCAAGTGATCTTCTCATCGTAACCACTGCGACCAGCGCTGGCACCTTCTTTGTATTTCCAGTGCGCAGCCACGCCCAATTCAGAATCTTCATGCATGTCTTTTGTACGGATCTGAATCTCGATAGTTTTGCCTTCAGGCCCTAAAACAACAGTATGAATCGATTGATAACCATTCGGTTTTGGGTTGGCAACGTAATCGTCAAACTCACTTGGTAAGTGTTTGTATTTCGTATGAACGATACCTAATGCTGCATAGCAGTCTTGCAGTTTGTCGGCGATGATACGCACTGCGCGCACGTCAAACAGCTCGTCAAACTCCAAGCTCTTTTTCTGCATTTTGCGCCAAATGCTGTAGATGTGTTTAGGACGGCCACTCACCTCAGCATTAATGCCGGTGGCTTGCATCTCATTGGTTAGGTCATCGACAAAATCTTTGATGTATTGTTCACGAACAATACGTCGTTCAGAAAGCTGCTTGGCGATCTGTTTGTAGGTTTCTGGTTGCTGGTAACGAAAAGCGTAATCTTCGATTTCCCACTTTAACTGACCAATCCCAAGACGGTTCGCCAGTGGTGCATAGATGTTGGTACATTCTTGCGCGGCGGCTCGACGGACTTCATCCGGTGCTTTTTTTACTTCAATCAGATTACAAATACGTTCAGCCAACTTAATGACCACGCAGCGGAAATCATCCACCATCGCCAGTAACATGCGGCGCACGTTATCTACTTGCGATGATGCCGCGCTGCCTTCAAGGGTGACGTTCAGTTGGCCAAGAGCGGCCATCTCTTCAACGCCATCAATCAGCTTGATAATTTCTTTATTGTATTCTTCTTCAAGTTTCTCACGCTGCAACGCACCACTAGAGACCAATGGAAACAGCTGCGCTGCCACCAGCGTTGGCTTATCCATCGATAAGGTGATGAGAATTTCAATCATCTCACGACCACGCCACAACAACAGTTGTGCGTCATCGTTGTCTTGCAAAAACGTTTCGCACTGACGATACACTTCAGTTAAGCGCTGAGCAGTTTTGACATCTTGCTTCAAGCTAGCGATCCACTTCTCTAGCTCAAACTGTTCATCTTGATTTAAATGCGCGCTTCTTACCGCAACCATCTTTTTTCGTCCTAGTTCTTATTTTTATACCGACTAACCCTGTCTAATAGGCTATTTTACCTAGCGTTAGTTCCTTTATTTATGCTTTTGCATAACAAATAGAGCCATCGACTCTAGATGAGCTGTATGTGGGAACATATCCAACATACCCAACTTTTCCAGCTGGTAGCCTTGTTTCAGCAAGCTTTGGCTATCTCTGGCAAGCGTAGCAGGATTACATGAAACGTAAACCACACGTTGTGCACCCAGTCGAGATAACTGGTCTACTATACCACTTGCACCCGCTCTAGCTGGATCGAGCAGTATCTTATCAAACTTTTCTCTAGCCCACGGCTGAGATGACAAATCTTGTTCTAAATTTGCTTGGTAGAACAGAGCATTATTTAGGTGGTTTAGCGCTGCATTGCTTTGCGCCTTTTCTACCATCGCCTCAACACCTTCAACACCGACAACAGTTTTCACTTGTTTTGCCAGTGGTAAGCTGAAGTTACCCAAACCACAGAACAGATCCAATACGCGGTCATTTTCACTCAATTCAAGCCAGTTAAGCGCCTGTTCAACCATCTGCTGGTTTACTTTCTGGTTCACTTGAATGAAGTTGTTGGGTGCAAAAGGAATGGTTACGCCCGCTTCTAAATAATGCGCTTCATCACCTAACACTAAGTCAAGTTGTTCAGCCTGCGGCATCAAATACAAACTGGTGTTGTGCGCTGCGGCAAACGCTTCAAGTTGCTGCTGTTCTTTGTTGGTCAGAGGTTTTAGATGACGTAAAACCATCACATTGGTGTTATCGCCTTTCACCAATTCAATATGGCCAATGGACTCTTGGCGTGTAAACCCTTGCAATAATTGATAAAGCTCTGGCAACATCACATTCAATTCAGGCGCTAAAACCGGACAGTTCGTCACATCAACAATTTGCTTACTCTGCTTGCGGCGGAAACCAAACTGCAACTGACGCGTTTTTTTATCCACCATCACGCTAATACGCGCTCGACGACGATAGCCTAGACCATCCCCCGAGATTGGCGATTCAAGAGCTAAGCTTTGGCCAGAGAACTTACTCATCAATTCTGACAAAGTTTGTTGCTTATATTCCAGCTGAGACTCCAAACCAAGATGCTGCATATTACAGCCGCCACACTGCTCATAAACCGGACAAAATGGCTTAACTCGCAACTCGCTGGCCTTTTGCACTTTGATTAAGTTCGCGCGCGAAAACTTACTTTTGTCTTCTGTTAGTTGCACCAAAACCTGCTCACCCGCGAGTGCACCATCGATAAACACAGGCTTACCGTTTTGGTAGCAAATGCCAGCACCTTGGTGATCCAATTTATCCACGGTCATGGATTGATGCTTGGTGTTGAGTTGTGTTTTCTTTTTCGGTTGGAAAAAACGCGCCATGCTTTGTGCCTGCTATCTATGTGCTGCAAATAGTCCAGGCGTCACCTTTTAGAGCCTGGATCATTGTGTGAGCCGAGTGAGTTGATTATGCTTAACTCTTCGACGGCTCATTTTATGATGGCTATTTTCCCATATCCACACCACGATGTTTAGACAATAATGACCAGATATGGCTTACGCGCCCGCGTTATTACTCTCACTCTAGCGCCAACCCTAATAATTGGTTTGCTTCTGAGCGCGATTTTCTCTTTCAACCGCTATCACGACTTAGAAAGACAAGTGATCAATTCTGGTCTAAGTATTATCGAACCACTGGCTATCGCCAGTGAAGATGGGCTAAAAAACAATAGCCGTGAATCAGTGCGACGCATTATTGGCTATGCGCACCGAAAAAATTCCAAATTTGTCCGCAGTATTGCGGTGTTTGATTACAACCACGACTTATTTGTTACCTCAAACTTCCATCCGAATTTTGAATCACTGACGTTTCCGCGCAATGAACCAATCCCTTTGTTAGTCACTTCTAACTTAAATGACAATACATTGGTTTTAAGGGCGCCGATCATCAGTGAGTCCGGCATCATTTCTAGTCCACGAGGTCAACAAAACAACCCAGCAATGGGCTATATCGCGATTGAGCTCGACTTATCTTCGCTACGTCTACAGCAATACCAAGAAATTTTCTCCGCGTTTTTAGTGCTGCTTACCGGCTTAGGCCTATCCGGCTTTTTCGCGATGCGCTTAATGCATGACGTCACCCGACCAATTTCGCACATGAAAAATATGGTCGACCGGATTCGTCGCGGCCATCTTGATGTGCGAATTGAAGGAAAGATGCATGGTGAATTGGATCAGTTGAAAAACGGTATCAATGCGATGGCGGTATCACTGTCTGAATACCATGTTGAAATGCAACACAGCATTGATCAGGCCACCTCCGATTTACGTGAAACGCTAGAGCAGCTCGAAATCCAAAACGTCGAGTTAGACATTGCTAAAAAACGTGCTCAAGAAGCCGCGCGAGTAAAATCCGAATTCTTAGCCAACATGTCGCACGAGTTACGCACCCCACTTAACGGTGTCATTGGCTTTACTCGTCAAATGCTCAAAACCAAGCTTTCCAATAGCCAAACCGATTATTTGCAAACCATCGAAAAGTCGGCCAACAACTTATTAACCATTATTAATGACATTCTCGACTTCTCCAAACTGGAAGCGGGCAAACTGGCGCTAGAAAATATTCCATTTGAATTCCAAGAGACCTTAGAAGAGGTGGTGAACTTGCAAGCCACCAGCGCACATGAAAAAGGCTTGGAAATCACCTTGAAGATTGATCCTAAAGTGCCGATTGGTCTGGTGGGCGATCCACTGCGTATTCAGCAAGTCCTCACCAACCTCGTTGGCAACTCGATCAAATTTACCGAGCGCGGCAACATCGACATCAGTGTTGAACTACGTTCGCAAAAAGAAGATGTGGTCGAACTGCAATTTATGGTTCGAGACACGGGCATCGGCATTTCAGAGCGCCAACAGGCGCAGCTATTCCAAGCCTTTAGTCAAGCGGATGCGAGTATTTCGCGTCGTTACGGCGGTACAGGCTTGGGCTTGGTTATCACCCAGAAGCTGGTTAGTCAGATGGGCGGTGAAATTAGTCTCACTAGCCGCCTCCACCAAGGTTCAACCTTCTGGTTCACCTTACGCTTGCATGCTACCGACATGCCGATGAGTGAGCTGATTGAATCACAAGTGCTCAATCAGCGCTCACTGCTCTTGGTGGAGCCAAACATGCAGGCCGCTTCAATTACACGCCAAACTCTGGCACAGCAAGGGCTGGTTGTTACCTATCGCTCTTCCATGCCTGATGAAGTCGAGACGTTTGACTATGTACTGCTTAACCTTGCACCAAACCGTTCTAACGAGGTAGGCAAAGTCGAGAAGCAAGTTGAGCAAGCGCTACTCTGTGCGCCACACGTGGTGGTCGGTACACCAAGTACCGCATTGGCGCTCTCTGATCATTTGATTCAGAAATATCAGATCCACTGTGTTACCAAGCCGCTATCTCGTAAGAAGCTATTGCAAACCTTGGCCGCGAACCAAGAAAGCCTACCTGAGATTGAAATTGAAATACCGATCAATACAGAAACCTTGCCATTAACAGTGATGGCGGTGGATGACAATCCAGCCAACTTAAAACTGATCAGCGCGCTACTTGATGAACGTGTTGAACATGTCATCACTTGTACCAATGGTAAAGATGCCGTCAAACAAGCCGAAGTACGCCATTTCGATATCATTTTGATGGATATTCAGATGCCGCATATGGATGGTGTCACCGCTTGTAATGCCATCAAGAAAACCACCCTCAATGGCAATACTCCCGTGATTGCGGTGACCGCTCATGCGATGAGTGGCGAACGCGATCGCCTGTTGAAAGCGGGTATGGATGACTATCTGACTAA
Source organism: Vibrio sp. N418 (assembly GCF_000222565.1). NCBI lineage: Bacteria > Pseudomonadati > Pseudomonadota > Gammaproteobacteria > Vibrionales > Vibrionaceae > Vibrio > Vibrio sp. N418. The sequence goes on along the minus strand of NZ_AFWD01000039.1, from coordinate 36,335 downwards.
ACCAATTGAAGAGCATGTGTTGCAGCAGGTATTGATGCATTGGAGTCCGCACACTAAAGAAGACGAACTGCAAAAGCTGACGATTCCCGCCCAGACAGAAGTGATTCAGCAGCATCTGATCAGTGAGCACAGCAATATGATCATTGATTGGCAAGCGGCATTAAAGCAGTCAGCCAACAAAGAGGATCTCGCTAAAGAGATGCTGCAAATGTTGCTCGACTATATGCCAGAAGTCAGCAGCATCGTAGAACAAGCATTGGAAAATGAAAACTTTGAGGTTGAACAGTTGATTCACCACGTGCACAAGCTGCATGGCAGCTGTTCTTATTGTGGTGTGCCGCGCTTGAAGAACGTCTGCGCCACGATCGAGAAAGCTCTGCGCTCTGGCAACACAATCGAAGATATTGAGCCGGAGTTATTCGAGCTGCAAGATGAAATGGAAAAAGTTACGGCTAGCGCCCAGCCCTACCTGGTGGAAAGCGAGAGCTAGACGCTGACCGCTAAACCCAAGCGAACCAAAACAAAAAAGAGCGCAGAAGCGCTCTTTTTCTTTAGCCACCATCTCTACATCGTTTCGTAAATCACTGTCGCCATAGCGTAATGACGTTCATCTGAGATAGAAAGATGGATATGAGCAACCCCTTTAGTGGTCGCAATCTCAAGCGCTTTACCGCTCAATGTTAATATTGGCTTGCCCAGTTCATCATTCGCGATGGTGAAGTCTTGAAAACTCACGCCCATCGCAATACCGGTACCTAGCGCTTTTGATGCCGCTTCTTTGGCAGCAAAACGCTTAGCCAAATAACGCCCTTGCTGTTTCAGTGAATCAAACACGACAAGTTCTTGCGCAGTTAAGATCCGCTCCGCAAATGCCATTCCGCTACGAGACAATGCTTTTTCTACCCGCTCAATTTCAGCGATGTCTGTGCCTAGACCAATAATCGCCATTGCTTATTTACGCGCTTCAACCATCAAAGCTTTCATATCCGCCACCGCTTTATTCAAACCGTCAAAAGCAGCACGGCCAATAATTGAGTGGCCAATATTTAACTCATAAATCTCTGGAATTGCCGCAATCGCAGCCACATTATGGTAAGTCAAACCGTGTCCAGCATTGACTGTGATGCCCAGATTGTCAGCATAGCTTGCACCTGCGGCAATTTTTTTCAGCTCATCCGCTTGATCGGTTTCACTTTGTGTATCCGCATAATGACCGGTGTGCAGCTCAATAAATGGTGCGCCACACTCTTTCGCCGCATCAATTTGCTCGCGATCGGCATCAATAAACAAAGAAACTTTGATCCCCGCAGCTGAGAGCTTTTGCGTCGCCGCTTTGACTTTTTCTAGCTGACCCGCAACGTTAAGCCCACCTTCAGTGGTTAACTCTTCACGCTTTTCTGGAACCAAACAAACGTATTCAGGTTGAGTTTGCAGTGCAATCTCAATCATCTCATCCGTGACAGCCATTTCTAGGTTCATTCGAGTTTGCAGCGTCTCACGCAGAATACGTACATCACGGTCATTAATATGACGGCGATCTTCACGTAGGTGAATAGTAATGCCATCCGCACCGGCACGCTCTGCAATCTCAGCAGCATGAACAGGATCTGGGTACTTGGTACCACGGGCATTACGTAGCGTTGCAATATGGTCGATGTTAACACCTAGGTAGATTGAGCTCATTTTTCAATACTCCGTGCTCGGGGGGCTCTTGAGATAAAGAGTTCCCTACTTTTTAATGGTTTACCACCAAGATAAGGCTTTAACGCTATACGTGTAAAGCGCTTTGCGGCGTGTAATTGTTGTTTGGTAACAAATCGACGCTCACTGATCGCAATCAGTTCATCGCCTTTGAAAGTGAGATTATCAAAGCGTACCGAGGCTATAAACCCCTTCTGCTCGCGGTAGCGATAGGTCATGTTTGGATCAATCGGCTCACCGGTACCGGCACAATGGAGAAAATCAACACCGTAACCCAATGCAGAGAGCATCGCTAACTCAAAACGGCGCAGTGCTGGCTCAGGGTTATCCGCTTGGGCTAATTCCGTCAACGCATGCAAGTAATCATGAAACAACCCTGGCATTGGCACTTCGGCCATCAACACTCGCCCAATCAACTCGTTTACATACATCGCTGAATAGAGAAAGATGCCCGAAAGTGGCAACCCCAAGCTGATCGGTTCGGCTTGGCGTAAGGTTTTCATTGAGCTATTGCCTGACCACTTGAGTAACAAAGGGGTAAACGGCTGTAATGCGCCTTTCAGGTTCGAACGCTTACTGCGTGCCCCTTTAGACATCAATGTGACACGACCATACTCCTCACTAAATACATCAAGGATCAAACTCGATTCACTGTAAGGGCGGCGGTGCAATACAAAGCAGCGCTGTAAGCCTTCTGAAGACATAGTTTTCTATACGTATTCCATAATAAAAAAGGAGCCATTAAGGCTCCCTTTAAATACGAACTCGGAGCGACACACTATCGCCTAAGCTCGTTACAAATCGTCGATGTAACCAAGTGAACGTAGGGCGCGTTCATCATCCGCCCAACCCGATTTCACTTTTACCCATGTTTCTAGGTAAACTTTACGACCGAACAACTCTTCCATATCAAGGCGTGCTTCGCGACCGATGGTTTTGATTTTCTCGCCACCTTTACCAATCACCATTTTCTTCTGACCGCTGCGTTCAACAAGAATCAATGCATTGATGTGGAAGCCATCGGTGTCTGGGTTGTAATCGAAACGTTCAATCTCAACCGTCACTGAGTAAGGTAATTCCTCACCAGTAAAGCGCATCAATTTTTCACGAACGATTTCAGACGCCATAAAGCGCTGTGAACGGTCTGTCACATACTCTTCAGGGAAGTGGTGCGTCGCTTTTGGCAAGTGCGCACGTACGTGCTTACGCAGTACATCAACGTTCTTACCATGTTTCGCTGAAATAGGCACGATATCGACAAAGTCCATCAACTTCGACAAATCAGCCATGTGCAGCATAACGTCGTTACGATCGTTTACTACATCAACTTTGTTGACACACAACACCACTGGGAAATTCGCGTTGCGTAGCTTGTTAAGTACCATCTCATCGTCGGCAGTCCAATGAGTACCATCGACAAGGAAGAACACCAAGTTCACATCGCTTAGCGATGAGTTGGCCGCACGGTTCATCAAACGGTTGATAGCGCGTTTTTCTTCAATGTGTAACCCCGGTGTATCAACGAAAATCGCTTGGTAATCGCCTTCGGTGTCAACACCCATAATGCGGTGACGGGTGGTTTGTGGCTTACGTGAAGTGATCGAAATCTTCTGACCAAGAATATTGTTCAGTAGCGTCGATTTACCTACGTTAGGACGGCCAACAATGGCGATAAAGCCACAGTGTTGGTTGGTTGGCGAGCTTGTTTTTTTCTCGCCGCCTGATGCGAAGTACGCATCGATATCAAATTCGTTGTTGTCTGTTGAATCAGCCATTGGTCAATTGCTCTAATGCCGTTTCCGCAGCCGCCTGTTCTGCCTTGCGACGACTGGTACCTTTACCAATTACAGGTGATCCAGTACCTGCAACCTCACACGACACAGTAAACTCTTGGTTGTGTGCCTCACCTTTAATATTAGTCACTGTGTAGACAGGCAGCGGTTTTCTGCGACCTTGCAAAAACTCTTGTAGGCGAGTTTTTGGATCTTTCTGTGACGCACCAGGCTTAATCTCATCAAGACGAGTTTGGTACCAGCTCAGCACAATACCGCGAACCACTTCGATGTCACTATCTAGATAGATAGCGCCAATGATAGCTTCGACAGCATCGGCCAGAATAGAATCACGACGGAAACCGCCACTTTTCAATTCACCTGGACCTAATTTTAAGTAATCTCCTAGAACAAATTCGCGTCCTAGTTCCGCCAATGTATTTCCGCGTACCAGCGTTGCACGCATACGGCTCATATCACCTTCGTTTACTTTCGGAAAGCGGTGATACAGTTCATCAGCAATGACAAAACTTAAAATTGAATCGCCCAGAAACTCAAGACGTTCATTGTGTTTCCCATTAGCGCTGCGGTGTGTCAGCGCTAAATTGATAAACTCGGCATCATTAAATGTGTAGCCGAGTTTTTTCTCTAAAATTGCGATTGGAGAATTCATACTCTCTCGATTTGGTTAGTTAATTCCACCGATGCGGTTGAAGCGCACACCAGTTGGGATCCAAGTAGGCAAAACACTATCCTGATCACGCTCAAATTCAAAGCTGATCCAAATAGCGACGGCTTTACCGACTAAGTTGGCTTCTGGAACAAAGCCCCAGTAGCGACTGTCAGCACTGTTGTCACGGTTATCACCCATCACAAAGTATTGACCTTCTGGTACCACCCACTCGGCAACACCGCTACGAGGCTCGTACGCCTCAATGCGATCTTCACGAAGTGGATTGATAAGAATTTGATGATCATGCTCACCCAGTTGCTCGTTCATTTGAATCATGTGCACGCCGCTTTGCATTAGCTTGCTCTTTTCAACATTGAACAGTTTTACTGGCTTACACTCGCCTTCACCTGGCTTTTGAATACAAATCTGTTTATCGGTGCTGTAACGCACGATATCACCCGGTAAACCGACCACACGCTTAATGTAATCAACACTTGGCTGAGGTGGATATTTAAAGACGATTGGATCGCCACGCTCAGGTTTACCTGTTTCAACTAATTGAGTACGCCATACAGGATCTTTTAGACCGTAAGCGTATTTTTCAACCAAGATAAAATCCCCAACAAGCAATGTTGGCATCATGGAGCCTGAAGGGATTTGAAATGGTTCATAAACAAACGAACGCAGTATCAGAACAAAAGCAATTACAGGGAAAATCGACACACTATTTTCAATCCACCATGGCTGCGCGGAGACTTTTTCTCTCGCCGCCGCATCCAAGCCGTTAGTTTGCGCTTCAACTTCAGCCAATTTCTGCTGACGTTTTTTTGCAAAAACCAACTTCTCTAGCACCCATACAATACCAGTAACTAAGGTTACTAGAACTAGGATCAGTGAAAACGTATTCGCCATTGACTTCCCTTACTTTCAAAAACACGAAAGTGAAAGAGCCGAAACCCTTTCACTTATTTTGATCATGATACTGAGCGGTTGCCCAATTTTTTAATCTTTACCAACATGAAGAATCGCTAGGAACGCTTCTTGAGGCAGTTCAACGTTACCGATCTGCTTCATACGTTTCTTACCTTCTTTCTGTTTCTTCAACAGTTTTTTCTTACGGCTGATATCGCCACCGTAACATTTAGCGATTACGTTTTTACGCAACTGCTTAACGGTAGAACGAGCGATAATGTGGTTACCAATTGCCGCTTGAATTGCGATATCAAACATTTGACGAGGGATGAACTCTTTCATCTTCTCAACCAATAGACGACCACGGCTTTGTGATTGATCTTTGTGAGTGATGATAGCCAATGCATCCACTTTGTCGCCGTTCAATAGTACGTCCACACGTACCATATTTGATGCTTCAAAGCGTTGGAAGTTGTAATCCAATGATGCGTAACCACGTGATGTTGATTTCAAACGGTCGAAGAAGTCGAGAACCACTTCTGCCATTGGAATATCGTAAGTCACGGCAACTTGGTTACCATGGTAAACCATGTCAACTTGCATGCCGCGTTTTTCAACACACAAGGTAATGACGTTACCTAAGTAGTCGGCAGGTACTAAGATGTTACAACGAGCAATCGGCTCACGCATCTCTTCAATGTCGTTGATTGCTGGCAGTTTAGCTGGGCTATCAACATACAAGGTTGTACCGTCAGTTTGAATCACTTCGTACACTACCGTTGGTGCGGTAGTGATAAGATCTAGATCGTATTCACGCTCTAAACGCTCTTGAATGATTTCCATGTGCAGCATACCAAGGAAACCACAACGGAAACCAAAGCCTAGTGCTGCTGAGCTCTCTGGCTCATAAAATAGTGACGCATCATTTAGGCTTAATTTGCCTAGTGCATCACGGAAGTTTTCGTAATCATCAGACGATACTGGGAATAGGCCAGCGTATACCTGAGGCTTCACTTTTTTAAAGCCTGGAAGTGCGCTTTCACAACCATTTTTTGCCAGTGTTAGTGTATCACCAACCGGTGCGCCCAAGATGTCTTTAATACCACAAACCACCCAACCTACTTCGCCAGTATTTAGCTCTGTGGTGTCGATTTGTTTTGGTGTGAAGATACCTAAGCGATCAACACCCCAAACTTGGCCAGTGCTCATCACTTTGATCTTGTCGTTTTTCTTGATTGAGCCGTTTTTAATACGAACCAATGAAACAACGCCAAGGTAGTTATCAAACCATGAGTCGATGATCAGCGCTTGTAACGGTGCATCAGGATCACCTTCAGGTGCAGGGATTGCAGCAACGATGTTTTCTAGTACATCTTCCACACCCAAGCCCGTTTTTGCACTACAACGCGTTGCTTCCATCGCGTCGATGCCTACGATCTCTTCAATCTCTTCCGCTACGCGCTCTGGCTCTGCAGCTGGTAAGTCAATCTTGTTTAGGATTGGAACGACTTCTAGATCCATCTCGATAGCGGTGTAACAGTTTGCCAATGTTTGCGCTTCTACGCCTTGACCTGCATCCACTACCAATAGAGCACCTTCACACGCTGCAAGCGAACGAGATACTTCGTAAGAAAAGTCTACGTGCCCAGGAGTGTCGATGAAGTTTAGTTGGTATGTTTCACCATCTTTTGCCGTGTAATCAAGCGTTACACTTTGCGCTTTAATGGTAATACCGCGCTCACGTTCAAGGTCCATAGAATCAAGAACTTGGGCTGCCATTTCGCGATCGGATAAACCGCCACAAACTTGGATCAGACGGTCAGATAGGGTCGACTTACCGTGGTCGATGTGGGCGATAATCGAAAAGTTACGAATGTGCTTCATGGTTTGGTATGACTAAGCTCTTTTAAATAGGACATAAGAAAGCCGTCGTTTGACGGCATTTCAATCAAGTTGGAGGATTCTATCCAATTTTGTTACCCAAGTCACTTGAGTATTTCACTGGATAGGCTCGCCCAATACTCTTAATAATATGACTTGTTGCGAGGATTGTCGCTCGATGCGCAAAGCCAAACGCTTGGCAAGTATGATGCCAAGTGCGGTTGCAAGCATAGAACATAGTATAACAGTGCCCTCACCCAAGCCGAAGGCAGGGGCAATCCACCAATGCGCAACAAGCGCGCCAATGATGAGAGAAAACAGCGGTACTAAATAGACAATTGCCGCCGATTGCAGCAAGCTTTTTTCAGCCATACCGATCTCGACGACTTGGCCGACTTTCAGCAACTGCTGCGTGGCCAAATGCCAATGCAGCACTTTGCTGCCAATGGCTTTGGAGACAATACCGGTGCCGCAATTCTTCTGAGAAGCGCAGCTTGAGCAACTGGTTTTTTGTTCGCAACTGAGTTCAACGTCATAGCCTGATGCACAAGGCGTGACGGCCGACACCGTCGCCAATGCCGTCATCATGGCTTAACTTTCTCTTGCGATTCAGCCGATGGCTTGGTGAAACTTACCGATTGAGCGATGCGCTTCGCCGTTGCTGGAGGGATATCCCCCACCACTGATATTTCCGCGTTATCACGCACAAAGGTATGTAGCGTACGACGCCCTTGACGAACTATCTGACCTTTCAGTGAATGATCGTCTCGCGGCGAAACGTAAATCGAAAAGTTAAACAAACCATCAGTGTACATTTGGCTTTCAACCATGCGTTCAGTGTTCGCCATACGGTAGCGATTCAGCTCTTTAGCTTTAAAGCCTTTCGGGATCCAACCGACCGTCCAGTAAGATTGTTTGACTTCACCTTTTGGCAACGACAACACTTGCGGTAGTTTCACGTCGTTCAAACCCGCGAGGATCTGAGCAATTTTATCATTGACGCTATATGAAATAGTTCGGTACTGCTCGAGCACTTCGCCATCGCGATCAACCAGATCGGCACGCAGTGGTAATTTGCTCTTCTCATCGATCCATAGGATGTAGCTGTAGCGTAAGCCATCTTTTGGCACTACACGCAGCACTTGGCAAGCAACGCCTGCTTCACGCGCACGACCCACTTTAATAAAGTCGTACAATTCGCTGAGCTGTTCTACATCCGAATTAAGCAGTGGGATCGTCGGCGCGACCATATTGCTTGATTCAATCGTAAAAGGATCTGTACCCGGCTCGATATAGCTGATTTCGTCACCACGACGAATCACTTCTCGCACCGGACCACTTAAATAGACCAGGTGTGCGAGTTGTTGTTGCTCATCAATCGCATGACGATACAACAAAGGTTCAATACTGTTTTTCTTAATCAGGATATAAGAGAGTTCATAATTGAGTTGCTGACTGGCTTGGTTCATTTGAAGCAACAAAGCCTCTGCAGGTTTTTCATCTGCAAAGGCTAATGGAGTATTCAAACTGAACAGCGCCAGCGCACTGATCAGAATTTTTTTCATTCAACTACCGTATCTGGATGATCGTTACGATCCATTGAGCTTTCACTATTAAGTCTAAGCTGTAGTTCGTAATCTTGCAGCATCGCGTTAATGCGGCGACGTTGCTCTTGTACGTTGACGCCATTTTTTGGCGCTTGCTCAACCGAATCACGGGTCAAGCTTACTGGCTCAACACTGCCACTAAATGGGATCGTTTGCAGTACGGGAAGTGGATCTGTGCCACTTTCTACGTCTCCACCCGTTTGTTGAACCCCCAGAATCACCGCAAGGGAAACGCAAGCAGCAATACCTACCTGGCCAAATTGCGTAATCCACGCTGGTAGGTTGCGTTTCGCCTGATGCGGTGCTGGTTGAGATTCAATACGCGCCTCGTCAATACTTGTCACATTATGTGCGTCAAGCTGACGGTGAGCCGGTTCATTTTCTAGCGCTAAAGCAACGCTTTCAGCAATGTTCCACTCTGGCTTGTGCGGTGCATCTCCACGTAGTACATCACCAATTAAATGGTAATTTTTCCACGCGTCTAAGCCTGCTTGGTCATTTTCCAACTCTGCAATCAGAGCCTTATCAACCAATTCTCCATCCATGAGTGCTGAAAGTTTTTCTTTGTCAGCCATTATTTTCACCATTAAGTTGCGACTAGCGTTGCAAAAGAGGTTGGATTTTTTTCTCAACCGCTTCGCGTGCACGGAAGATACGCGAGCGTACCGTTCCAACAGGGCAATCCATCACTACGGCAATCTCTTCATAGCTTAAGCCATCCAGCTCTCGCAGAGTCATCGCAGTTTTTAAATCGTCAGGTAGTGCTTCTATCGCACTGAAAACCACACGTTTCAATTCATTGGACAACGTTAAGTTCTCAGGGTTCGATATTTCTTTTAATGCACTGCCTGTTTCGTAATATTCGGCGTCTTCAGTGTCCACATCTTGCGCAGGTGGCCTACGGCTTTGGGCTACTATGTGGTTTTTCGCAGTATTAACAGCGATACGATATAACCAAGTATAAAATGCGCTTTCGCCACGGAAACTAGGTATTGCTCGATAAGCTTTAATAAATGCTTCTTGCGCTACGTCAGGCACATCGCCAGGATTATTAACGTAACGGGAAATAAGATTGCAGACTTTGTTTTGATATCTCAAAACTAATAAATTGAATGCTTGCTTATCGCCACTCTGAACTCGCTCAATTAATACTTGATCGGTCAGCTGCTCGTTCATTCGAGCGGGTACTCCTATCGTTTTACACCCCTATCCAAGCAGATATGAGTATTTATTATGCATAATGTAGTATTGACACCACTGCTTACTTGAGCACTATTGTGACCAAACAAAAAAAAGAAAGTTCAAACAAATTTCATTTTTTTGGTGATTAAGTAATGGGCTACTTCGTCTTTTGCTAGATTGTGAGGACGACAGGCATGAAAAGCAATGACAATAAAACACTATTCCGATGTACAGAGTGTTATTATTGGCATTAATCGTTTTGGGTAGAGTGCTTCCACTCTACGATAACTCAGGATTTTAAAACTTTTATGAACGCAAACCGTGAACATCAGTGTGATGTGTTAGTGATAGGTAGTGGTGCTGCCGGTCTATCGTTAGCGTTGCGTGTTGCCGAACATGGCAAAGTCATTGTGTTAAGTAAAGGACCACGCAGTGAAGGTGCAACATTTTACGCCCAAGGCGGTATCGCCGCGGTGTTTGATGAGTCTGACAGCATAGATTCACACGTTGAAGATACGCTGATCGCAGGCGGAGGCATCTGTGAGAAAGAAACCGTTAAATTTATCGCTGAAAACGCCAAAGAGTGCGTACAGTGGTTAATCGATGGTGGCGTTCCCTTTGACCGTGTTGAAAATGACAGCGATGAAGCGCCTCGTTATCACCTAACCCGTGAAGGTGGCCACAGCCATCGCCGCATTCTGCATGCCGCAGACGCGACCGGGATGGCGATGCAAACATCACTGCAAGATAACGTTCATAATCACCCCAACATTACGGTTCTCGAACGCCACAACGCCCTTGACCTGATCACCGCAGATAAAATCGGTGGTGACCGTGATACCGTCGTCGGCGCTTACATTTGGAACCGTAACGACGAACACGTGGAAACCGTACGTGCAAAATTTGTCGTATTGGCAACCGGCGGTGCTTCGAAAGTGTATCAATACACCTCGAACCCAGATGTCTCATCCGGTGATGGCATCGCGATGGCATGGCGTGCGGGTTGTCGCGTAGCAAACCTTGAGTTCAACCAGTTCCACCCGACCTGTTTGTATCACCCTGAATCGCGTAACTTCCTGCTAACGGAAGCATTACGTGGGGAAGGCGCATTCCTACGCCGTCCAGACGGCACTCGCTTTATGCCTGATTTCGATGAGCGCGCCGAGCTTGCGCCTCGTGATGTGGTTGCTCGCGCTATCGACTTTGAAATGAAGCGCCTTGGCGCAGACTGCATGTATGTGGATATCAGCCATAAGCCCGCAGATTTCATTGAAAAACACTTCCCAACCATTCACGCAAAGTTGATGGAACTCGGGATTGATATGACTAAAGAGCCCATTCCAATTGTGCCTGCGGCCCACTATACCTGTGGCGGCGTGATGGTCGACCAACGTGGTCAAACCGATTTATCGCACCTGTATGCGATTGGTGAAGTGAGCTATACCGGCCTGCATGGTGCTAACCGTATGGCATCAAACTCGCTATTAGAATGTGTGGTGTACGCTTGGTCAGCAGCACAGAACATCATCGACAATATTAATAACGTCGAGCTACCCTCAAGCTTACCTTGCTGGGATGAAAGCCAAGTCACTAACAGTGATGAAGAAGTGATCATCCAACACAACTGGCATGAACTACGTCTGTTTATGTGGGACTATATGGGTATCGTACGTACTGACAAACGTCTTGAACGAGCACTACGTCGCATCCAACTATTGCAACAAGAAACCCACGAGTATTACAGCACATTCCGCGTATCAAACAACCTACTTGAGCTGCGTAACTTACTGCAAGTTGCCGAGTTAATGGTGCGTTGTGCGATGGAACGTAAAGAGAGTCGTGGTTTGCATTACACCCTTGACTACCCAGAACCAGCGGAAGAGAGTGGCCCAACGATTTTGGTGCCAAACAAGCTGAGCGAGTAATCGCATCGCTCATGCTGTGAGATTGTCTAAGGGAGCCTAGTGCTCCCTTTTTAATTGTAAGATCAATTGGCGATACGCCTGCGGATCGATACTATCACGCCATAACACATGCCAATGTTTATCAATGCGCAGCAATAGGGCCCATTCGAGCAATGCAAACACCACGACCCCAATCTTCGCTTGCGAACCCGCCCATTGGATACGCCCATCAGCATAAACCGTCACCGAACCATACAGCGGCTTACGCAGCAAGCCATATTGCCTATTCGCTTCAATCAACAGCACGAGTAGAGACAGACTTGGCACTAAAGGAATGGCGCTAACGCTAATAAAACAACAGGCCAATACCATTAAGATGGCATTGGCCTGTAAGTAATAATGACTGAACTGAACGTTGAAATTAACGTTCGTTGTCGAGTTAACGTACTTTGCTGAGGTTGTGGGCAACAATTTTATCAACCATCGAGGCATGGCTTAAGTTTTCACTACGTGCATGCCCCATAATCCAAGTAAACAAATCTGGATCATCACACTCAAGTAGAGAGACAAAATCACGTTGCTCAGTTTCTGTTAATGCGTCAAAACACTCTTCAAAAAACGGCATCACAACAACATCTAGTTCTAGCATGCCACGACGACATGCCCATTTAATACGCGCTTTTTCTTCCGTGGTGTACATTCTACTTCCTCACCTAAATCGGTTATTTGCCCCGAGTGTAGCAAGCTAGACCTGCAACAACTACTATCTCAGTCACACAACCGTCACACTTTTGCTTGTCTGGAGCATTGTCGCAAAATTGCAAAACCTCTCTGATGTGCAATTCCTCGATCGGACCAGTACTGATTTCAACAGTTGCGCAAAGGCAACAACAAGACTTAACATTAGTGATATCAAATTTTGCAGCGCATCTTCAAGGTACTCATCATGGATTGGCTTAACGACTTCCCCCCACATTCTGTCTCAGCAAGCGACGACTTACCAGCTTTGATGCTGACCCACCTTAAATCTTGGGGCATCATTTCCCTGATTGGCAACGATGCTAAATCTTACCTGCAAGGACAAGTGACTTGTGATGTGGTACAGCTTCCTACCGACCAATCCACCTTTGGTGCGCATTGCGATGCGAAAGGTAAAGTCTGGGCAGCATTTCGCCTGTTTCACCATAATGAAGGCTACGCTTTGTTTGAGCCAAAATCAGCGGTAGAAAAACAGTTGGCTGAATTAAAAAAATACGCCATTTTTTCTAAAGTTGAGATCAGCGCCAGTGAAGAGGTTTTATTTGGCCTATTTGGCGAGCAAGCGCAAACCACCATTGATAGCCTAACCACTGATCGTGGCGATGTTCGCCAACTCAATACGCTGGCGGGCATCAACGGCAGTGCCGTTAAAGTAGATCAACAACGCTGGCTATTAGTGCTTGAACCACAAGGAGCAGAAACGTTGATTAATCACATCGATGCTCTCAAGGTGGAAGAAAGCCTATGGCGACGTTTTGATATTGAAGCAGCCTTACCGATCGTCGGACAAGCGGAACAAAACGAGCACATTCCACAAGCAATTAATCTACAAGCGCTCAATGGCATTAGCTTCAAAAAAGGCTGCTATACCGGCCAAGAAACGGTGGCTCGAGCAAAATACCGCGGTATCAATAAGCGTGCGATGTATATCGTCAAAGGTTATAGCGAGGCTGACATCGGTACAGAAACGGCCCTAGAGCGTGCGGTGGGTGATAACTGGCGTGGTGCGGGTCACCTGATGGCGCACTACCGCTTTAATGACGGTGAAACCATCGGATTAGTTGTATTACCTAATACTCTTGAAGCAGACACTCAACTGCGTCTTAGCGCACAGCCACTAGCTCACTGGACCCTACAACCACTGCCTTATTCACTCGATGACGAATAATTTCCAGCCAACTCCGCTAACGCGCTATTTGGATCAACAGCAGGTGGCCTATCGCCTGCTGATGCATAAAACCCCCTCGGTAAGTATTGAAGATGCGGCCCAGCAACGCGGTATACGTCCCTCACAAATGGTTAAAGCCATCTTGCTACGTGATATGGCCGATCATTATGCTCTGGCTTGTGTGCCTGGCGATCAATCTGTTGATCCAAAGAAAGTCCGCGCACTATTGCAATGTCGCCGGATGACTTGCGTGGATTTGGGTCGGGTTTATGACATTACCGGCTATCAGATTGGCACGGTAACACCACTACTGCTCAAAACGGCTATGCCGATCATCTTTGATCCATTACTCAGTGAAGAACAAGAAGTGACTATTAGCAGTGGATCGAATATGGCAGGAATCGCATTACAATTGCACGATCTTATTAAGCTTTGCCAGCCTCAACTTGCCCCCATCTGCCGATAACCGCCATACACTCGTCATGTAACGACTAATTTTTCAACATTTAAATTCGATACTGGTCGCAAACATTCATGTTGTAGATGTTAATTATTATTCGCATAAAAAGCATAACTAGTCGAGTGCCGTTTTTTTCTCTATTCTGAAAACACTGGTAGATCGAAGCTGTACACAATCGTGCTAGGTATTCCCTAATACGATTCACTCAGCCTTCTCTACCAGTAAAAAGTGAATCCATAGCTATTTTGGATACCCACTTTTTGTGTAATGCATCTGTGACTATTTGCCCGCCCCAAGCGGGCTTTTTTTTACCTTAAAATTTACATTCCCTTAGCAAAGCTAACATTTTTTCAGCTATTCTTAATTCTGTCATACACCAATGGTCAAATAGTCACCCGTTGGACAGGATGTCTCAGTTCCAACAACAGAAGATTAGTGAGGTTAACGTCACATGAAATTGGATTTTGATTTGCTGTTTTGCTCACAACAGCACAATTATCCAATCTAAGGAAAAACAACTGATTATTCCCCCAACAAAGTCACACATTTTAAAGTGGGGAATCTCTATAATCACCAGTGCTTGATAAACATAAGGATAATTCTATGAGACTGTTTAAGCGCTATACACCCAGTATGATTGCTAAACACGTTAGTCGGCTGTTTAAAGGAAGAATCTACATCTATGGTGTCGGAAAGTTTGAGTTCGACAACGGCAAATTGATCTTGCCAGATAGAGCCGAGCAGAAGCATTTTCAAGCAGTAAAAGAAGTCAACAAAGAGATCATGCGTTTACGCTGTGCCTATGCATAACATATCTACGCGTAATCTGTTGCCGTGAATAGCGATGAATATAAAAAGGGTTGGCCAATGCCAACCCTTTTGCTTTATGACTTAACGCAATATTTATTGAATCGATGATTGTGGGTATTTCGCCAAATTAGGTAAATCCCCCTTGAGTCCCAAAGCGCGCTTTAAGATTTCGTCTTTTGCACCCGGCAGTTGACCAACTAATTGCATGCCGATACCACGAACTAATTTTTTCGCCGGATTATCACCTGCAAATAGGTCTCGGAAGCCTTGCATTGCTGCGATCATTTTCGCCGCTTCCGCTTTACGCCAGCGCTCATAACTACGCAAATTACGCTTACTGCCGATGTCTTGCCCTTGCTGCCAAAGTTGCAAGACTTCTTGCGCCAAACACGCCGCATCCAGCAGGCCTAAATTCACCCCCTGACCAGCCAAAGGATGAATAGTATGCGCCGCATCACCAATCAAGGCGACTCGCTCACACACAAAATCTCGCGCATAACGCATTTTCAATGGGAAAGAGAAACGCTCACCAATCACTTCACACATGCCAAGACGAGCATCAAACTCTGCCGTTAGTGCTTTATTAAACGCTTCTTTATCCATCGCGACCAATTGCTCTGCGCGACTAGGATCAGTTGACCATACAATCGAGCTCATCTGGCTACCGCCCATCGGCAAAAATGCCAACGGCCCTTGCGGAGTAAAAATCTGACGAGCGACGTTATCATGCGGCTCTTGTGTCCACACATTTGCCACAATCGCACTGTGGCCGTAATCCCAATGTGTCAGCGGGATATTTTGCTGGCGACGAACCCAAGAATTAGCACCATCAGCACCGACGACAAGCTTCGCCGTGAGAGATTGACCATTCGCAAGCGTTAGCCAAGCTTCGCTTTCCCCCATCGCCATTGACTGACATTGCGCAGGCATAAATAGCGTCACGTTGGCCTGCTTCTTCACTTGCTCTAACAAAGCAAGTTGAATCACGCGGTTTTCAACAATATGACCGAGATCGGGCTGAGCAATTTTCTTCGCATCAAATTCTATGCGCGCAAAACTATCTTGCTCCCAAACTTCCATCGCACTGTATGCCGCTGCTCGACGATCAATAATGCCTTGCCATGCGCCAAGGTTACGCAGGATACTTTCACTAGAGCGGCTCAATGCCGATACGCGAACATCAGAAAGTTCTTGCAGTTCGCTATCCGGAATATGACTCTCAATCAGTGCAATTCTCAAATCACTGTCTTTCATTGCCGCGGCGAAAGCGAGGCCGACCATGCCTCCACCAACAATCGCAATATCAACGCTTTGCATCATCTATTTGCATCCTTCTTGGCACTATCGTGCCACCAAACCTAATGTTCTTTGTAACAGAGGGGTTTTGAGTGACGGAACGTTATCCATCATGGCTAAACCGAGATTACGACCAATACGCAATGATAGGTAATCATTAGAAAAAATATGGACTAATGCGCTCGTCATCGCAATAGTCGTATCGCGATCCGCTTGGCGACGACGACTAAAGGCATTCAATACCTGATAACGACCAACATCGGCTAATGATTGCACTACCTCTTCAGCTAAACTCGCCACATCACGAATACCCAGATTAAACCCTTGCCCCGCAATCGGATGAAGCGTCTGTGCAGCATTACCCACGATGGCAAAACGATGCGAAATGTTTTGTGCTCGATAGCGCAATAACAACGGGTAACTAGCACGCAGGCCGACTTGCGTCATTTGGCCTAAACGCCAGCCAAAAGCTTGCTGCAATTCAGCAAGAAACGCCGCATCATCCAAGTGTAATACCCGCTCGGCAACCTCAGGACGCAGACACCATACCAAGGACATGCGATCATCGCTCATCGGCAATAATGCGACAGGTCCTTGCTCTGTAAAACGTTCAAAAGCGCGCCCTTGATGCGCTTGCTGACAGCGAATATTGGCAATCAGAGCGACTTGGTCAAAATCATGCTGTTTAAGCTCAAAACCAAGCGCTTGGCAGCAAGACGAAATCGCGCCATCCGCCGCCACCAGCAATCGACACTCTAGCTGCTCACCGCTTTGTAACGTCACCACGTTGTGACTAGCGGTACGTTCGATTTCATGCACAGAGTCAGGGCAAAGTAGCGAGATAGATGGACGCTGTTCCAGTTGTGTTTGATAGATACGTCCAACGTCTGCCAGTTCTACCACATAGCCAAGGGCCGCCACGGAAATATCACTATGATCAATATTGGTCATGCCGGCATGGCTGCGATCTGAAACGTGAATGTGTTTTATTGCTGTCGCTACAGGGGCGATCAGCTCCCATAAACCCAAACTTTTTAGAATTTCTACCGTACCAAAAGAGAGGGCTATCGAGCGCGAGTCAAATCCAGGGTGTGCTTGATGATCGACCGTGAAAGGCTCAACTACTGCAATGCGAAGTTGGCTCCTCGAAAGTGTGTCTAAAGCTAAGGCAAGCGTCATACCTGCCATTGCTCCACCGGCAATCACCACATCAAACTGCTTCATCAAACTAACCTAATTAATGAATGGTTGGCGCTGCAGCTGGCTCAGCAGGTTTTTGGCCAAACTCAGCGTGAATAGTCAACACACAGACTTTGACGTGCTCTAATACTTGCTCAAGCAGCATTGCTTGCTCTTGTTGATCTTCATCTTCATCGATACCCAGTTTGGAAATTTCTTCCAAATCTGCCAAAGCTTCTTTGACATTGCTTGAGGCTTTTTTCAAATCCACCGCAACAAGACCTAAGCCAGATATAAAATGGTTTACCCACTCAGCAAGACCATCGGCGATATCAAACAAGCTCGCGCTCGCTTCTTCGTCTGGCATCAACATAGATAACTCCATATCGCTGCCGGTTAACTCTTGAGTGGTCACATCGAGGGTTTGCTGTGCCAATTTCAATGTTCTGTCAGGCCACCCCATCCCTTCGTTGGTGTAATCAAAAATTAGCGGCTGCCAACTTTTATCCGTTAAGCTTAAACCGCCGCTTAGCATACCGGTTAGCAAACCGTGTATTTCAGCCGGATTAACCGCGAGACCTGCTGATTGCAGCTCAGTGGCGAAGGTTAAGTAATCTGGAAGGGTGATGTCACTCATGGATAGACCTAATTTTACAAAAATAATACTTAATCGTACCACTTTGCTGGTTTTGCGAAAATGAACAAGGCAGCAATAATGAGCGGGATTTACACAATTTGCCCAATTACTGTGTTATTTCCCTTTGTTTTGCCCATGTTGCACGGGAAAGACTTGAATCTTAACTGGGCTTTTTCTATAGTTTCCACCTCGGTGATGGTCTGCATTATCACCTTAATACTAAGTGTAGAGTGGATATGAGTAACCAAGCGGTAGACGTTGAAATTTTAGGGAAGTTAACGCGAGTAAACTGCCCACCCGGTCAGGAAGAAGCTTTGCTTCAAGCTGCCAAGCGACTTAGTGATCGTTTGAAAGACATGACCGATAAAACTAAAGTGACCAATGAAGTGCATTTATTGACGATTGCGGCACTCAACTTCTGCTACGAATTAGAGACTCGTGATTCCTCTTCACAAGCGCAAGAGCAGCAGCAAATTCAATTTGCTGAGCGTATGGAAAAGCTCACAGCATCACTTGATGATGCACTAAGTAAAGTACAGCAGGGAAAGCAGTCATCTTAACTTAAAAAATTCTCTGTGCTTGTTGATAGACTAGTGAAGACTAGGTTATCTAACGAGTGTGGAAACCAGTTTACCCTGGAGTGTGCGTTAGTGGGATTAAGTCCCTGAGCCGATAAGCAATCCCAAAGGGTTAGTATTTGAGGGCTATTGAGCAAGCTCGGCTCGTACCGAGAAGCCTACGGTCATCATTGCTGATCCGCCTTGAACCAGCTGGTTCAAGGGTCCAAATCTCCAACGGCACTCTGGGGTATCTCCTTGATACCCCATTATTCGGGTAAATCATCATGCTTTCACGACAGCAGTTTCGGCAACAAATCCGTCAAACCAGACAGCAGCTTAGCGCCTCATTCCAACAACAGGCCAGTTTAAAACTGATCGAGCAATTTTCCCGTCTGCCTGAAATCACGTCAGCACGCCATATCGCCTTATACCTTACCGCAGATGGTGAAGTTGATACTCAACCACTGATTGATTGGCTGTGGCAACAAGGCAAACACGTCTACCTGCCCGTTATTCATCCTTTTTCCAAAGGTCATCTGCTTTTTCTACACTATCAAAGCGATACGCCAATGGTGCTCAATCAATATCGGATTGCCGAACCCAAACTCAACCAGTTGTTGATCCGCCCTGTTGCTCAACTCGACATTATCTGTACGCCTTTGGTGGGATTTGACTCAACCGGTCATCGCCTTGGAATGGGAGGGGGTTACTATGACCGAACTCTTGCACCTTGGTTTAAAGATCATCGTGGGCCAAAACCGATTGGCCTTGCCCATGATTGTCAGCATGTTGAGAAACTGCCAATCGAAGCTTGGGATGTGCCACTACCTAAAATAGTGACGCCGAGCAAAATATGGCAATGGGAATGTCACGGCTGACGTTATATAATCCGCCGCGCAAACGATAACGAACTTCCACCTAGGAGATGAGCATGACTCAAGATGAGATGAAAAAAGAAGCCGGTTGGGCTGCGCTTAAGTATGTTGAGAAAGACAGTATTGTTGGCGTCGGTACTGGCTCTACTGTGAATCACTTCATCGATGCTCTGGCGACTATCAAAGATGATATCAAGGGCGCGGTATCAAGCTCTGAAGCCTCAACAGCGAAGCTTAAAGAGTTGGGTATTGAAGTATTTGATTGTAATGAAGTTGCTCGTCTTGATGTTTACGTTGATGGCGCTGATGAAATCAACTCATACCGCGACATGATTAAAGGCGGTGGCGCAGCGCTAACTCGTGAGAAAATCGTTGCGGCGATCTCAGACAAGTTCATCTGTATTGTTGACGATACCAAAGCAGTCGACATTCTTGGCCAATTCCCACTGCCTGTTGAAGTGATTCCTATGGCACGCTCATACGTAGCCCGCGAATTGGTGAAGCTGGGTGGCGATCCTGCTTATCGTGAAGGTGTCGTGACTGATAACGGTAATGTGATCCTTGATGTACACAACATGCAAATCAGCAACCCTAAAGAGATGGAACGTTCAATCAATGCCATCGCAGGTGTTGTGACTGTCGGTCTATTTGCTGCTCGTGGTGCTGATGTGGTGATCACGGGTACGCCAAACGGCGCAAAAATCGAAGAATAAAAACTAACAGAAACGCCCACTGAATTGAACAAGCTGCGAGCGGACTCCGTATTACGCACAGCTTCAATCACAACGGCGCGATTCTGTCATTTCATTACAAGCGGCTCTCTTTTGGGCCGTTTTTTGTTTTTATCGCTTAAAAATTATTCTTTATTCCGTAATTTTCTTACCCAAACTTTATTTTTTTTGTTAAATTAGTGAGCAGAAGACGCACAAGGAAAACGTTTGCGCTCCAATAAAGAGGTTAGAAAGCTTCTTTTTTAGCCCGCTTTAATGCAATGTGCGCCAGTTTTGCCCCCTTTCCCCACTTTAAGGATGAAGACAATGGCCAAAGTTTCACTGGATAAAGAAAAAATTAAGATACTTCTTTTAGAAGGTCTACACCCATCAACAGTAGAAGTTTTACAAGCAGCGGGTTACACCAATATCGAATATCACAAAGGCTCTTTGTCAGAAGCTGATTTGATGGAAGCGGTAAAAGATGCCCATTTTATTGGTATTCGTTCTCGTACCAACCTAACAAAACAAGTCATTGATGCTGCTGAAAAATTAGTTGCGGTTGGCTGTTTTTGTATTGGTACTAACCAAGTTGATCTTCACGCCACTGCAGTGCGCGGTATTCCGGTGTTCAATGCCCCATTCTCTAACACGCGCAGTGTTGCCGAGCTGGTACTTGGTCAGATCCTACTATTATTGCGTGGTATCCCAGAAAAGAACGCACTTGCGCATCGTGGTATTTGGAAGAAAAGTGCCGATAACTCTTACGAGGCACGTGGTAAACGCTTAGGTATTATTGGTTACGGCCATATCGGTACTCAGTTGGGTATTATTGCTGAAAACTTAGGGATGCGTGTTTACTACTACGATATTGAAAACAAACTATCACTGGGTAATGCCACACAAGTGTTCACCATGAGTGAGTTACTGAATAAATGTGATGTTATCTCACTGCACGTACCAGAAACGCCAGAAACCAAAAACATGATGGGTGCTGATGAATTTGCACGCATGAAGCCGGGTGCTATCTTCATTAATGCCGCTCGCGGTACTGTGGTGGATATCGAGGCACTTTGCCACTCGCTCGAAGCTGGCCACATCTCAGGTGCCGCTGTGGATGTATTCCCAACGGAACCTGCCACCAATGCGGAAGCGTTCGAATCACCGCTGCAAAAGTACGACAACGTTATCTTGACCCCACACGTTGGTGGCTCAACGCAAGAAGCGCAAGAGAACATTGGTGTTGAAGTTGCAGGTAAATTGGCAAAATATTCAGACAACGGTTCAACGCTTTCAAGTGTTAACTTCCCTGAAGTATCGCTACCAGAGCACCGTGATTGCTCACGTCTACTGCATATCCATAAAAACCGTCCAGGCATTTTGACGCAAATTAACACCATCTTCGCTGAAGAAGGGATCAACATTGCAGGTCAGTATCTGCAAACGGCTGCTGAGATCGGCTATGTGGTTATCGATGTCGAAACTGAACGTTCAGAAGAAGCACTGGCGAAACTGAAAACCATCGAAGGGACCATTCGCGCACGTATTCTGCACTAATTGTTAGCATGGTTCGTAAGCGAAACGCGTAACATAAAAAAACCACCGAATTGTCGGTGGTTTTTTGTTATTTATCTTGTCTAGGTGGGGGGCGATTAGGCTTTGAGAGCTCGCTCACCACGCGCAATGCCAACCACACCACTACGCGCCACTTCAATCACTTCTGTCACCTCTGATAACGCTTGGATAAAGGCATCAAGTTTTTCGCTATCACCTGTCAATTGCACTGTATATTGCGATGCCGTGACATCCACGATCTGCCCACGGAAAATATCCGCAGTGCGTTTAACTTCAGCACGAGCAAAGCCACTGGCTTTCACCTTAACCAACATCAACTCACGCTCAATATGCTCAAGCTCAGAGACTTCCTGAACTTTCAATACATCAATCAGTTTGTGCAGCTGCTTTTGAATTTGCTCTAGCACCAAATCGTCTGAGATTGTGGTGATATTCAAACGTGACAAGGTTTCATCATCGGTTGGTGAAACGGTCAATGATTCAATGTTGTAGCCACGCTGTGAAAACAGGCCGACAACTCGTGATAGCGCACCCGGTTGGTTTTCCATCAATAGTGAAATGATATGTCTCATCTTAGGTACGCTCCGTCTTGCTTAACCACATCTTATCCATACCCTCGCCTTTAATCTGCATTGGGTACACGTGCTCTGTTTCGTCAACATTGATATCAACAAACACCAAACGATCTTTCAGTTCAAGTGCCCGTTGTAAACCCGCTTCGAGTTCATCTGGGGTTTCAATGCGAATACCAACATGGCCATAAGCTTCTGCGATCGCCGCAAAATCAGGCACCGAGCTCATGTAAGAATTAGAGTGACGGCCTTGATAAATAATATCTTGCCACTGTTTCACCATGCCTAAGAAACGGTTGTTCAAGTTAATGATCTTCACTGGGATGTCATATTGCATTGCCGTCGACAGCTCTTGGATATTCATCTGAATACTGCCGTCACCCGTCACCACAACAACTTCTTCATCCGGTTTGGCAAATTTAACGCCCATCCCCGCCGGGAGTCCAAAGCCCATCGTGCCTAAACCGCCAGAGTTAATCCAACGGCGTGGCTTATTAAATGGGTAATACAAGGCGGCAAACATTTGGTGCTGACCAACATCGGACGCGACATAAGCATCACCATTAGTCAGTTTATGCAATGTCTCAATCACTTGTTGTGGCTTAATACGCTCAGGTGATTTGTCATACTTCAAACACTCTTTATTACGCCATGTTTGAATTTCATCCCACCATAGGTTCAATGCTTGTTCATCGTTACTACCACCTTGCTCCACCAGCAGACTCATCATTGAAGCAAGGACTTTATCGGCAGAGCCTACGATAGGCAGATCCGCTTTGACGTTCTTTGAGATCGACGAAGGATCGATATCAATGTGCATAATTTTGGCATCTGGACAGTACTTTTCTAGGTTATTCGTGGTGCGATCATCAAAGCGCACGCCAACACCAAAGATCAGATCCGCGCCATGCATCGCCATATTGGCCTCATAGGTACCGTGCATACCAAGCATACCGAGCGAGTTTTTATGAGTACCAGGGAATGCCCCCAGCCCCATTAAGGTGCTTACGACTGGCAAGTTCAGCGCTTCAGCCAGCTTCAATAGTGGCTCATCCGCTTCGGAAATCACAGCACCACCACCGACGTACAGTACGGGCTTTTTCGCCTCTAATAAGGCTTTAAGTGCTTTTTTTATCTGACCTTTATGGCCTGTGGTGGTTGGTTTATACGAGCGCATCGAGATCGTTGCAGGGTACTCGTATGGCAATTTGATTTGTGGATTAAGAATATCTTTAGGTAAGTCGATAACCACAGGACCAGGACGGCCTGTCGTCGCAATGTAGAAGGCTTTCTTAACGGTTTCAGGGATATCTTCGGCTTTCTTTACCAAGAAGCTGTGTTTTACCACTGGGCGTGACACACCGACAATATCGCACTCTTGGAACGCATCATTACCAATCAGGTTATTCGGCACATTACCGGAAATGACGATCATGGGAATCGAATCCATATAGGCGGTTGCAATCCCCGTAATGGTATTCGTTGCGCCAGGGCCTGAACAAACCAACACTACGCCAGGATTTCCCGTTGCACGTGCGTAGCCATCAGCCATATGCGTTGCCGCTTGTTCATGGCGAACCAGAACGTGTTTGATTTGTTCGGTTTTCGCATGCAGCGCATCATAGATATCCAATACTGAACCGCCTGGATAACCGAAAATCTGTTCAACTCCTTCTTCGATGAGAGATTGAACAACCATCTCTGCACCGGACAACATTGCTGTCATATCTTTCTCCTTACCTGCACCAATCAATAGGGTTCATTGCTTGGCCGGTTGCACATAGTTAGGGCTTATTTTTAGCCTAATTGAAATACTTCCACTCTTTCTCTATGCCTTGCGCATGTCATAACAACACGCAAGCAATAGCAACAAATGTAACGTTTTCTTTTCAAAGAATCTATTGCGACTTTTCTCTCATTCCTCACACAATTCTATGAATTCCGAGAATGACGATAAAAAGTGGATAAATACCGTCTAAAAATCAGCATCTTTCCACGAAACCGCGATAAATAAAGCTGAATATTTTTTGTGCACACTTTCTGAGAGTGCCTTGCTAGCTAGTGTAAAAATAAAAAAAATCCCCCATAGCCAAGTGATGACTATGGGGGATTTTTAATCAATCTAAATATTTAGATTGAGAAAAACTACTTCTTAGACGGTTTATCGTCGTACATTTCTTCGATTTCGTCTTGGTATTTATCGTTAATCACTTTACGACGCAGTTTCTGCGTTGGTGTTAACTCACCATCATCCATCGAGAATGCTTTAGGCAGTAATTTGAATTTCTTCACCTGCTCGAACTTAGCCAGCTCTTTTTGCAAGTCGTTCACACGTGATTCAAGCATCTCAACAATTTGATGATGCTTAATCAGCTCTACGCGATCGTGGTATTTGATATTGAGCTCTTTAGCATACTCTTCCAAGCTATCAAAACACGGTACGATCAACGCAGAAACGAATTTACGCGTATCCGCAATCACCGCAATTTGTTCAATGAAATGATCTTTACCGATAGCACCTTCAACCACTTGTGGTGCGATGTACTTACCATTCGATGTTTTCATCAGCTCTTTGATACGATCGGTAATAAATAAGTTACCGTTCTCATCAATATGACCTGCATCACCGGTTTTTAGGAAGCCATGTTCATCAAACGTTTGAGCGGTCTCTTCTGGCATTTTGTAGTAGCCACGCATCACCATAGGACCACGTACTAAGATCTCGTTGTTTTCACCGATCTTTACTTGTGCGCCCGGCATCGACATGCCGATCGAAGCAGGATCAAAACACTTATCATCCCAACAAGAAACGGTCGCCGTGGTTTCGGTCATGCCGTAACCCAACTTAACGTTGATGCCAATGGCATGGAAGAAGCGACCAATGGTCTCATCCAATTTCGCGCCGCCACATGGCATAAAGTTGATTCGACCACCCAGCAGAGCACGTAATTTCGACAACACTAACTTGTCAGCAAGCTTGTACGATTTTTTCAGCATCAACGATGGCTTACGACCATCTTGATGGCATACCGCCATTTTCGCGCCCATATTAACCGCCCAAGTGAACAACACTTTGCGGATAAATGGCGCCTTAGATACTTTCTCATGAATCGCAGAGAAGATCTTTTCGTAGAAGCGCGGCACAGCACTCATCACAGTTGGACGAATTTCGCTTAGCGCATCACGTACTTGCATCGTATCTTGCAGGTAGCAGTTCGTTGCTCCACGGTACAAGACATAGAAAGTCCACGCACGTTCAAACACGTGAGACAGCGGCAAGAAGCACAGTGACACATCTTGATCAGTCAAACTTAAACGCTGATCGTGACCTTGCAACTGCGCACCAATGTTGGCGTAATCAAGCATTACGCCTTTTGGCTGACCAGTCGTGCCTGAGGTGTAGATTAGTGTTAATAGATCGTCGAGGTTTGCATCATCAAGGCGTTGCTGTAGCTCTGCTTGATGTGCTTCATCGCCACGAGCGATAAAATCTTGCCAGCTGATTGCAAACGCATGACCTTGTAGATCAATGTCGTCCGACATCGCTACGATCAATTCAAGTTGCTCACACTGTTCAAAGATAGAGACAGCCATATCAAATTGAGGCTGCTCACCAACAAACAACACTTTTACGTCTGCATTTTGCAGAATATACGCTGATTGTGCAGCGGTGCTTGTTGGGTAAATAGGCACAATCACACCACGCGTTTGTAGCGTAGCGATATCCGCAACGGTCCATTGCGGCATGTTGTTTGAGAAGATCCCTATCTTATCTTGTACTCGTAATCCTTGAGCCAATAACGCCAGTGAAATTGCATCCACTTGCTGACCAAATTGCTGCCAGCTAATACCTTGCCATAAGCCATCTACTTTGTGCTTAAGCGCAGTGCGTTCGCCGCCTTGTGCAATTTGTTCACGAATTCTTTTAACGATATGAAAATCTAAATTGGCCATCTTTTCTACCTTTAGGCTTACACCTGTAAGCCTTTTGCGCGCACAGTGTACATTTCAAGCTAAAAAAGGCAACTGACACGCATCAAACTTATAAGAAAAAGCCTCGGAGACTTTCGCCATCCGAGGCTTTAAATAGAACTATTTCAACCAATTATATTTATACAAATATCATAATAGTTATATTTTAATGATATTTATCATCAGCTTATGAATTATTTTCAGTTGCAACAACTTCTCCGCACACTTGCATAAGCTGATCTCGTAACCAAATATGTCCTTTATCTTTTTCACTCGATTCATGCCAGCTGAGATAACCATTAATCACTGTATTCTCAAAGGGTGAGACAATGATTTGTAACTGTTGTTGATTGGCCGCGTTCTCAACCATCCAGCGTGGTGCTATCGTCACAAGCTCTGACTGACCAACAACATAGAGCACATTGCTCAAACTGGTACCTTCGTAGTAAGCGCAAACATCCAACTCTCTATACGCCTGCTCAGAAAAACTGCGCTGACCATGTACACGAGACAATTTCGCATGGCGCTCTGAACGCAATCCAT
This sequence comes from Vibrio sp. N418, assembly GCF_000222565.1. Taxonomy (NCBI): domain Bacteria; kingdom Pseudomonadati; phylum Pseudomonadota; class Gammaproteobacteria; order Vibrionales; family Vibrionaceae; genus Vibrio; species Vibrio sp. N418. The sequence continues at coordinate 9,587 of NZ_AFWD01000039.1, read as the reverse complement.
CCACACTGATTGAACCTTGAATACGTGGATGCGCTTTCGATGCAACGATCACTAACTCATCTTGGAAAATTTCAGTACTCGAGAAGCCCTGCTCGTCAAAGCGAGCATAGTCGATGACAAAATCAATTTCTTGGTAGCGCATACGCTCAGCCAGTTGACGATCAAACTCAGCATCAAGATGCAACTGAACGTATGGCGCACGCTGATGAATCGTATCCATCACTTTGGGTGCAAAACGCATATCGCACGGGCTACACATCGCCAACTTAAACAGGCGAGTTGAACTCTCTGGAGAAAATACTGAGCTTGGCAGCTCATTGCGGATCAATTGCAGAGCCTGACGAACCGGACCAAACAACTGACGAGCACGTTGAGTTGGTTGAATACCCCGCCCTTGACGCATAAACAGCTCATCATTAAACATCACTTTTAGACGCGCAACCGCATTACTCACTGCAGGTTGAGACATACTTAAATTGTGTGCGGCACGAGTAATATTTTGCTCTTGCATCACCGCATCGAACACTGTGAGTAAGTTCAGGTCAACACCACGTAGTGTGCTTTCCATTCGGTAGCTGGCAATTGCGCTCATTGGTTCTTTAGCTTCAGTCATCGGTCTCTTCTCTAAAAATGGAATCATGGGGCAAAACACAATCTCGCTGTGCTATACCGATTTAATCGCGGCTTTTTATAGGCTGCTTATTTATTTGCGATTTAGATGAGTAGTAACGAAAAGAGACTATCGACTAATCAATCAATCGAGCGCAACTGGATTGATAATTAATCAGTATTTTTTAGCCATTAACAATTAAAGTCATTAAAAAACAGTTGGATAACGACATCATAAAAAAAGCTAAATTGGTTTTTTTTAGCTGATTGATAAACAATTCACTCTAGCTATGAATCATTAACATCATTAATTGACCGGATAAATAAGCAGCAGAAGATGTTTTGTTATCTGTGAATAAAAACAATCACTTCATACACTGAGCAACAAACAACCACGCATACTTTCAATTACACTACTCATTAAAAGCATAATTAGGGAAGTCAACTTGGCTCCATAGCTGATTGGTAAGCTGCTCGGTATCATCCCAATTACCTTGTAGAAGCCACTCCACGATCGCGCTGGCTACATCCGGATAGACTACCCTCTCACCCGCTTCCTCATCGAGCCAATTACGCACAATCGCGGCATCCAACATTTCCATGCTACTCGCCAAACCTAAGCTCTCCAGCGTGGCGACATTGGAGAGTTGCTCAAACTGCCCAGCAAGTGGTTTCAACAATAACTTTTTGCCAAGAGCAAGGGCCTCGGAGGGCAGTTCAAAACCACCATTAGCGATAATGCCCGCGCAGCGTTGCAAATAATAATGAAACTCAGACAAACTCAACGGGAAGAATTGAATATTGTCGATCTGGCTTACGCTGATGATCTGCGGATGGAAACAGACGAAAGTTTGGCTGGTAAAACGCAATAATAAGTCGGTGATATCGTCCAAACTCTCGAAAGGAAGATAAACCAAAACATAGTCTTGATTGTCCACCTTCTCTTTTGTCATATGGACAATTGGCGGCAAAATCGGTTGATTAAAATGATGCCAATGCAAACCAAGGTAGTGCGAACTGGGTGCAAAATAGCGAATCACTTGTTTATCTAACCAATCCGCTCCCTTGAGTGGCACTGAGTAACGAAAAGCATTTTGATGACTAATACTAATCAAAGGGACATTCTGCTTTTTCGCCGCCCATGCAGTGACCGGTTCAAAGTCGTTTAGCACCAAATCATAGCCCGACAGATCTAACTCCGCGACGTCACGCGCAAACTCAGTCAGGCTATTCTTAAACAAGGTTTTACGATAATTAATCTGCCCTTTCTCACAAATAAAAGTAAGGCCGCGACGAGTTTGATAATCACCAAAACACTCCATCGAAAAGTACTTATCGACTTCTCGACCCGAAAACAAAAAATCAACCTCAACCTGATGCGCCTTTAAGGCATGACACATCGCTCTCGAACGTGCGATATGGCCATTACCGGTACCTTGTACCCCATAGAGAATTTTCATCGCCTTATCCTCCAAACCACTGCAAGGCAAACGTAGCGCAGGCAATACCAAGACAAGCGCCCAACAACACATCGGTAAGAAAATGCACACCAAGCAGTATGCGCGACAATGCAATAGCAGCCGCCCATATAAGAGCAAACAAGGCATAATCCAAATAGTAATGCGCTAGCACAGTGGCAAGCAGAAAGGCGGCCGCCGTATGCCCTGAAGGTAGACTGTAGCGATCAGATGGAGTAATAAAGGAGGGAATGAGCGGGCTAAACTCCGCAGGGCGACGCCGCTTAAAGAGGTTTTTAGCCATCCAGTAAATCGGTAACTCCACAACAAATGCCAGCAAACCAGCGGCTAGAAACTGTTTTCCATTTTCACCATCTAAATGCCAAGCTAGGCAACCAAGCAGCACATACAAATGGCCATCCCCCGAATGAGAAACAACTCGGCTGATTTTAGATAACGGTAAGCAGAATCTATGTTGTAAGCAAAACAACGAAAACGCGAGGTCAAACTTAGCAATTGGGGCAATAGTACGCATGGCACTCTCCAGTAATTCGCACAATGTGGTAGTGTGCTTATATTCAAATTAGAGGGCCGATATGACACTGAGTTGACGTTTTTTTGTTGAGTTAGTGACAGCATGATCGTGTGGCTTTTTGGAGCAATAAACGATCTTCCATGGTTCAAATAGAGTGATACGTTTTCAAATTTGCAAAAAACTTATCGAGTGAAAATCGTTTCTTATGGCTAAAATTTCTTCCAATTGAATAAAAAAACAACTTTATGGTTGACGTTCCGAGCTGAGTACGGTACTAATCTATTAACTTATTTATGTGGTTTCATTAACTCTCTTAGGAAGTAGTTAACAATGACAAGAACATTTTCTCGCCAACTGAACCTCCTCCTGATCGTGAATCAATCGCGCGGGTAGGCTGTGGAAGAGAAATAACCACACAGATTTACAACAAACCCGCACCGAGATGCGGGTTTTTTTATGATCAAATACTGGAAGTAATCGTTTAAATCCCCTCTCTAAGCGGATAAACGGATCAAAAAGGAAGCACTTATGAACGATCAAGTCATTATTTTCGACACCACCTTGCGTGATGGCGAACAAGCGTTGTCAGCCAGTTTGACAGTAAAAGAAAAACTGCAAATTGCGTATGCACTTGAACGTCTCGGTGTGGATGTGATTGAAGCAGGCTTCCCGGTTTCTTCTCCAGGCGATTTTGAATCGGTGCAAACCATTGCTCGTCACATTAAAAACAGTCGCATCTGCGCTCTTTCTCGCGCAGTACCACAAGATATCGATGCCGCAGCCGAAGCGCTAAAAGTAGCAGAAGCATTTCGTATCCATACCTTCATTTCAACCTCAACGGTGCACGTGCAAGATAAGTTGCGCCGCAGCTATGACGACGTAGTCGAAATGGGTGTAAGAGCAGTAAAACACGCACGCCAATATACCGATGATGTTGAGTTTTCTTGTGAAGATGCAGGCCGAACGCCGATTGATAATCTTTGCCGCATGGTCGAAGCCGCGATTAACGCTGGCGCGACGACAGTAAATATTCCCGATACCGTTGGCTACACGGTACCAAATGAATTTGGTGGCATTATCGAAACGCTGTTTAACCGTGTTCCTAACATCGATAAAGCGATCATTTCCGTCCACTGCCACGATGATTTGGGCATGTCAGTGGCGAACTCAATTGCCGCAGTCCAAGCGGGAGCACGCCAGATTGAAGGAACCATCAACGGCATCGGCGAACGTGCGGGGAACTGTGCGCTAGAAGAGATCGCGATGATAATCAAGACTCGCCAAGAGCTGCTTGGCGTTCATACCGCTCTAAAGCATGAAGAAATTCATCGCACCAGTAAGCTTGTTAGCCAGTTGTGTAACATGCCAATCCAAAGCAACAAAGCAATTGTCGGAGCGAATGCCTTTAGCCACTCTTCCGGTATTCACCAAGATGGCATGCTAAAGAATAAAAACACCTACGAAATCATGACTCCTGAATCGATTGGTTTGAAAAATCAATCGCTCAATCTAACCAGTCGTAGCGGTCGTGCCGCGGTTAAGAGCCATATGGACTCAATGGGTTATAAAGAAGAAGAGTACAACTTGAACGCCTTGTATGACGCCTTCTTGAAACTTGCTGACCGCAAAGGCCAAGTGTTCGATTACGACCTAGAAGCATTGATGCACTTCTCTAACTTACGTGATGAAGATGACTTCTACAAATTGAATTACCTTAGTGTGCAATCAGGCAGCGTAATGGCGACGACCAGTATTCAATTGCAGTGCGGCGATGAAGAAAAGTGTGAAGCGGCTGTCGGCAATGGGCCGGTAGATGCACTTTATCAGTGTATTTATCGTGTAACCGGGTACGATATTGTATTGGATAAATTCGATCTTACCGCCAAAGGCGAAGGTGAAGATGGTTTAGGTCAGGCCGATATCATTGCCAACTATAAAGGGCGTAAATATCACGGAACGGGAATTTCCACTGATATTGTCGAAGCGTCAGGACAAGCACTACTGCACGTAATCAATAGCATTCATCGCGCCGATAAAATTGCTGAGATTAAGCAGAAGAAAATCGCCACCGTATAGGATAACCATCAAACGCGATCTTCGCGTTTGATAAATGAATACAGCAAAACAACGCTAAGCCCATCAATGCAGTCGTGTGTTCTCGATGGGCACAAAAATTAAAGGACTAACATGACAGACAAAACCTACAAGATCGCAGTTTTAGCCGGTGATGGCATTGGCCCAGAAGTAATGGCTCAAGCGAACAAAGTATTGGACGCCATAGAAACCAAACGTGGTATTACTTTCCAACGTGAAGCACACGATGTCGGTGGTATCGCGATCGATAACCACGGTACTCCGCTGCCTCAATCGACCATCACAGCTTGTGAACAATCCGACGCGGTTCTATTTGGCTCGGTTGGTGGCCCAAAATGGGAACATCTGCCACCGAATGACCAGCCAGAGCGTGGCGCTCTACTGCCGTTGCGTAAACACTTCCAGCTATTTTGTAATCTTCGACCTGCACAGATTCATGCCGGCTTAGAAGCGTTCTCACCGCTACGCGCGGATATCTCTAAACGTGGTTTTGATATTGTCGTTGTGCGTGAACTTACTGGTGGCATCTACTTCGGCCAACCAAAAGGTCGTGAAGGTGAAGGTCCAAATGAGAAAGCCTTCGATACTGAGATTTACCACCGTTTTGAGATCGAGCGCATTGCAAAGATTGCCTTTGAATCCGCTCGCCTGCGCGATAAAAAAGTATGCTCGGTAGATAAAGCAAATGTACTGCAAAGTTCAATTCTATGGCGTGAAGTCGTGGAAGAGATTGCTAAAGATTACCCTGATGTTGAGCTTTCACACATCTACATCGACAACGCAACCATGCAGCTAATCAAAGATCCGTCTCAGTTTGATGTCATGTTGTGCTCCAATATTTTTGGCGACATTATTTCTGATGAGTGTGCCATGATCACCGGTTCAATGGGCATGCTACCTTCTGCCAGCCTTAACGAGAGTAAGTTTGGTCTGTATGAACCAGCTGGCGGCAGCGCTCCAGATATCGCAGGAAAAAATATCGCCAACCCAGTCGCTCAAATCCTGTCAGCGGCATTAATGTTACGCTATAGCCTGGGCGAAGAAGAAGCCGCGTTAGATATTGAAAATGCCGTTTCTAAAGCGCTTTCTGCCGGTGAACTGACTGGCGATCTTGCCGGTGACAAACCAGCACTCTCAACATCTGAGATGGGCGATAAGATCGCTGAGTACATTTTGAACTCTTAACAATATTGAATTTATAACAATTAGAGACAGTCGTCTCACAACAGTAGCAGCGCGCCAATGAGTCGGAGTGATTTCTTAAACCTTGGTACGACGCAACCGGTGAGTAACACCTATGTCATCACTGTTGAAATAGCGAAAGACGACGAGGAAAGGAAGCAATGGGCAAAACACTGTATGAAAAGGTCTACGACGCACACGTAGCCGTCGCCGCTGAAGGTGAAACACCGATTTTGTATATCGATCGCCACTTAGTGCATGAAGTGACCTCTCCACAAGCTTTTGATGGATTACGAGAAAAAGGTCGCAAAGTTCGCCAAGTGAATAAAACCTTCGCCACAATGGATCATAACGTTTCCACCACGACGAAAGACATCAATGCTTCGGGTGAGATGGCTCGTATCCAAATGGAAACGTTATCAAAAAACTGTGAAGAGTTTGGCGTTACCTTATATGACATCAACCATAAATATCAGGGTATCGTACACGTTATGGGCCCTGAGCTAGGAATTACCTTACCGGGCATGACCATTGTTTGTGGTGATTCACACACCGCAACTCATGGCGCTTTTGGTTCACTGGCCTTTGGTATAGGCACTTCGGAAGTCGAGCACGTGTTAGCCACACAAACGCTAAAGCAAGCCCGTGCCAAAACGATGAAGATCGAAGTGAAAGGCAAGGTCGCTGAAGGCATTACCGCCAAAGATATTGTACTGGCCATCATTGGTAAAACGACTGCCGCTGGCGGTACTGGCTATGTGGTTGAATTCTGTGGAGAGGCGATTACCGATCTTTCAATGGAAGGCCGCATGACGGTATGTAATATGGCGATTGAACTGGGTGCCAAAGCAGGCCTTATCGCGCCTGATGCCACAACGTTCGATTACATTAAGGATCGTAAGTTTTCACCAAAAGGTGACGACTTCAACGCCGCCGTTGAATATTGGTCGACGCTAAAATCTGATGATGACGCGCAATTTGATGCGGTTGTGACGCTTAATGCTGCAGAGATCAAACCACAAGTGACTTGGGGGACTAACCCAGGCCAAGTGATAGCGGTTGATGCTCCAATCCCATCACCAGCCAGCTTTGCCGATCCCGTCGAAAAGGCTTCAGCAGAAAAAGCACTGGCATACATGGGACTAGAAGCAGGTAAAACGCTATCAGATTACACCGTGGACAAAGTATTTGTCGGCTCTTGTACTAACTCTCGCATTGAAGACATGCGCGCTGCAGCTGAAATCGCCAAAGGCCGTAAAGTCGCTTCCCACGTGCAAGCACTGATCGTTCCAGGTTCTGAGCAAGTGAAAGCGCAAGCAGAAGCTGAAGGATTAGATACGATTTTCAAAAATGCCGGTTTCGAATGGCGCTTACCCGGTTGCTCAATGTGCCTAGCGATGAACAATGACCGTTTAGGTCCACATGAGCGCTGTGCATCAACCTCAAACCGTAACTTTGAAGGTCGCCAAGGTCGTGATGGGCGAACCCATCTAGTCAGCCCTGCAATGGCTGCTGCTGCTGCGATAGCGGGCCGCTTTGTTGATATTCGTGAATTGGATTAAGGAGTAACAAGATGTCGGGTTTTAAACAACATACAGGCTTGGTTGTTCCTCTTGATGCCGCCAATGTCGATACAGATGCGATTATCCCAAAACAGTTTCTACAAAAAGTCTCTCGTTTAGGTTTTGGTAAACACCTATTCCATGACTGGCGTTTTCTTGATGATGCCGGTCAACAAACGAATCCTGAGTTTGTGATGAACGCCCCTCGCTATCAAGGTGCTTCAATCCTACTTGCACGAGAAAATTTTGGTTGTGGTTCATCCCGCGAGCACGCACCTTGGGCACTGGCTGATTACGGCATTAAAGCGATGATCGCACCAAGTTTTGCTGATATTTTTTATGGCAACTCCATCAACAACCAAATGGTTCCAGTGCGCTTAACAGAGCAGGAAGTGGATGAGATTTTCCAATTCGTTGAAGCGAATGAGGGAGCACAGATAGAGGTCGACCTAGAAGCAATGCGTGTTCGAGCTAACGGCAAAGAGTACGCTTTTGAGATCGACTCATTCCGTCGTCATTGCTTACTCAACGGCTTAGACAATATTGGTCTAACTTTGCAGCATGAAGCGAAAATCACCGAATACGAAAGTAAAATACCCCGCTTTCTCGCTTAACAGATAATAAAAAGGTTGGCTTAATCGCCAACCTTTTTTGTTCCCGCTGAATGAGGGTTTCATTCGTGTATTAGGAAAGTTTTATTTGGCTGACACGGTCTTATCATTAAGTTCTATCCGCTTGAGTCTAAACATGAAAACAAGATTTGTTTTATACGCCACCTTAGCGAGCCTACCTTTTGCTACTTTTTCTACGGTAGCAGCACCAAAATCGGATCTTTGGGCCTACTGGCAGCAAAGCAATGAAACCAATCAAGCCACAATTAATCATCAAACTTGGCAAGATATACTCGAACAATATGTCGTGGTTTCTGGGCAGAATCATCTGTTCGCCTATCAAGCCGTGACGCCCATAGATAAGCAGAGACTGGATAGCTACATCGAACAGTTGAGCCAACTTAATCCAAAAGAGTACTCACAAGCGGTCCAATACGCCTATTGGGTTAACCTTTACAACGCCGTCACCGTTGATCTTATTCTCGATGCTTATCCGGTTAAATCAATTACCAAATTGGGCGGATTTTTCAGCTTCGGCCCTTGGGATGAAGAGGTTGTGACGATCGAGGGCAAAGCCCTAACGCTGAATGATATTGAACATCGGATACTGCGCCCAATTTGGAATGATCCTCGAACTCATTACGCGGTTAACTGTGCCAGCCTTGGCTGTCCCAATTTACAAACTCAAGCCTTCACAGCGCAAAACACAGACCAATTATTAGAGCAGGCAGCAAAAGCTTTTATTAACAGCCCTAAAGGCGTAGAACTCAACGAGAAAGGTTTAAAGCTCTCTTCAATTTATGATTGGTTTGCCAGTGATTTTGCCGTTGATGGCGGCGTAATAAACCATATTAAGCGCTATCGCCCAAACCTGAACGCTACTTTAGATAATGTCCAGTATGATTATGATTGGACGCTGAACCAACAGTAAACACTGTTGGCTTGCCGAACATAGATAATAAAACGCCCCGAGCAGATAATCTGCTCAGGGCGATTATTTTTTTGCTGATACGAAAAAGCCCCGACCAAATGGTCAGGGCTTTCGGAAATAAAACCTGGCGATGTCCTACTCTCACATGGGGAGACCCCACACTACCATCGGCGCTATTGCGTTTCACTTCTGAGTTCGGCATGGAATCAGGTGGGTCCGCAACGCTATGGTCGCCAAGCAAATTCTTTAATAAATGGTGCTGATACCCAGAATCGAACTGGGGACCTCATCCTTACCAAGGATGCGCTCTACCGACTGAGCCATATCAGCACACAAAATCTTTTTGTCCTTCAGGACTAAAAAAGCCCGCTCTTAAACGGGCTCTTTTAACAGTTGTCTTCACCTTTAAAAAGGTAAAAACGAAATTAAAGCCTGGCGATGTCCTACTCTCACATGGGGAGACCCCACACTACCATCGGCGCTATTGCGTTTCACTTCTGAGTTCGGCATGGAATCAGGTGGGTCCGCAACGCTATGGTCGCCAAGCAAATTCTTTCTCTCTATTTCTAGAGAATAATCTGGAAAGCTGTCTTTGAAGTTCTACTT
>NZ_AFWD01000040.1:0-135542 GCF_000222565.1 Vibrio sp. N418 | reverse complement strand
GTCTAGGCTGCGGTTTTTATTTATCTAGTCAGAAATTACTTTTTCTTTTTCACTGCTTTTTTGTTTGGCAGGTCAGTAATTGAACCTTCAAACACTTCCGCCGCTAGACCCACTGACTCATGTAGAGTTGGGTGAGCGTGGATAGTCAGTGCGATGTCTTCAGCGTCACAACCCATCTCGATTGCAAGGCCAATTTCACCGAGTAGCTCACCACCGTTAGTACCAACGATAGCACCACCAATGACGCGGTGAGTCTCTTTGTCGAAGATTAGCTTAGTCATACCATCTGCACAGTCAGAGGCGATTGCACGACCTGATGCTGCCCATGGGAATGTCGCCACTTCGTACTTGATACCTTCTGCTTTTGCTTCTTTCTCAGTTTTACCAACCCATGCAACTTCTGGCTCAGTGTACGCAATTGAAGGAATTACTTTAGGATCGAAGTAGTGCTTCTTACCAGAAATAACTTCTGCCGCTACGTGACCTTCATGCACACCTTTGTGCGCAAGCATTGGTTGGCCAACGATATCACCGATAGCAAAGATGTGCGGTACGTTAGTACGCATTTGCTTATCAACGTTGATAAAGCCGCGCTCATCAATTTCGATACCCGCTTTCGCGCCATCGATAAGAAGACCGTTTGGTACACGACCGATAGCAACAAGAACGGCATCGTAACGTTCAGCTTCTGCTGGCGCTTTTTTGCCTTCCATTGAAACGTAGATACCATCTTCTTTCGCTTCAACTGCTGTTACTTTCGTTTCTAGCATCAAGTTAAATTTCTTCTCAATGCGTTTAGTGAATACTTTAACGATGTCTTTGTCTGCTGCTGGGATAACTTGGTCAAACATTTCAACCACGTCAACTTTAGAACCCAGAGAGTGGTAAACCGTACCCATCTCAAGACCGATGATACCACCACCCATGATAAGCAGTTTCTCAGGCACTTCTTTCAGCTCAAGTGCATCGGTTGAATCCCAAATACGTGGGTCTTCATGCGGAATGAATGGCAGTTTGATCGGACGAGAACCCGCAGCCACGATAGCGTTGTCAAAGTTAACGACTGTTGACTCGCCTTCGCCTTCGACAAGGATTGAGTTAGGACCGGTGAATTTACCGTAGCCGTTTACAACCGTTACGTCACGCATCTTAGCCATACCGCTAAGACCGCCAGTCAGTTGGGTTACTACTTTTTCTTTCCACAAACGGATCTTGTTGATGTCAGTTTGTGGTTCGCCAAATACGATGCCGTGCTCAGAAAGTGCTTTTGCTTCTTCGATAACTTTCGATACGTGCAGTAGTGCTTTTGATGGGATACAACCTACGTTAAGGCAGACACCACCAAGAGTGCTGTAACGCTCAACTAGCACAGTTTCAAGACCTAGGTCTGCACAACGGAAGGCAGCAGAGTAACCAGCAGGACCAGAACCAAGTACAACAACTTGGGCTTTAATTTCTTTGCTCATTTTGACCTCTTGTAGTCATTATCCCTAACAGGCTGAATGGGTATTGAGATTATTGTTTCAAACGTTCTTTATTGTTTTAAACAGCTTTTTCAGACCGTCAATAGTTTACAGAGATGTTAACGATGTGAAAAGTAATTCAATTTAGCCTGTGAGCTAGACAACAATTCGACTCTCTATGCGTGTAGCAATAGCAACAACACAGAAGGATCCAATTATTTAAATATCTTTGATAGAAGAGGCGGCAAAAATGCCGCCTCTGATTCGTCTTATCTAATTACAGAACGAGACGACGGATGTCTGATAGCGCGCTGTTTAGGTAAGTAATGAAACGCGCACCTTCAGCACCATCAATCACACGGTGATCGTATGATAGTGACAGTGGAAGTTGTAGACGCGGTTCAAACTCTTTACCGTTCCAAACAGGTTTGATTTCAGACTTAGACACACCAAGGATGCCCACTTCTGGTGCATTTACGATTGGCGTAAATGCAGTACCACCGATGCCACCTAGGCTCGAGATAGTGAAACAGCCACCTTGCATATCCGCAGCAGTCAGCTTGCCAGAACGTGCTTTCTTAGAGACAACCATTAGCTCTTCAGAAAGCTCGTAGATGCCTTTTTTGTTCACGTCTTTGAAAACAGGAACAACAAGACCGTTTGGCGTATCAACTGCAATACCTACGTTCACGTATTTCTTCAGGATGATGCTTTCGCCATCGTCAGAAAGTGAAGAGTTAAATGCAGGGAACGCTTCTAGTGCTTTCGCAACGGCTTTCATGATGAACACAAGTGGTGTGATCTTCATACCAGTGTCGTTCTTCGCTTCGATTGCGTTCTGCTCTTTACGGAATGCTTCTAGCTCAGTGATGTCAGCGTTATCCCACTGTGTAACGTGCGGGATCATTACCCAGTTACGGTGCAGGTTAGCGCCTGAAATCTTCTTGATCTTAGAAAGAGGCTTAACTTCTGTCTCACCAAACTTGCTGAAATCAACTTTTGGCCATGGTAGTAGACCAAGTGCGCTGCCGTCACCGCCTTTGCCTGCTGCCGCAGCACCAGACTCTAGACGTTTCAGTGCCTCTTTAACGTAAGACTGTACGTCTTCTTTCAGGATACGGCTCTTACGACCAGACCCTTTAACTTTAGAAAGGTTTACGCCAAATTCACGAGCAAGACGACGAACCACTGGAGATGCGTGCGCGTAGTCACCGTTCTCTTGGAAGTCGCCAGTTGCTGCTGGAGCTTCTGCTTTAGGCGCCGCTGCAACCGGTGCTGCCGCTTGCGCTTGCGCTGGAGCTGCTTGAGCAACTGGAGCCGCTACTGGAGCTGCGCCTGCTACTTCAAACACCATGATTAAAGAACCAGTCGTTACTTTATCGCCAGCTGCAATTTTGATCTCTTTGATGGTACCCGCGAACGGTGCTGGTACTTCCATCGATGCCTTGTCGCCTTCAACAGTGATTAGAGATTGCTCTTCTTCTACTGTATCGCCAACCGCTACCATGATTTCAGTGACTTCAACTTCATCGCCGCCGATGTCTGGAACGTGTACATCTTTTGCTGCTGACGCTGCTGGAGCCGCTGCAACTGGTGCTGCCGCCGCTGGAGCTACAGGTGCTGAACCCGCTGCTGCGCCAACTTCAAAGATCATCACAAGTGAGCCAGTTGATACTGAATCACCTACCGCGATTTTGATTTCTTTTAGTGTACCGGCAAATGGTGCTGGTACTTCCATAGAAGCCTTGTCGCCTTCAACAGTTAGAAGAGATTGCTCTTCTTCAATTGAGTCGCCAACCGCTACCATGATTTCAGTTACTTCTACTTCATCGCCACCAATATCTGGTACGTGAACTTCTTTCAATTCACTTGCCGCTGCTGCCGCAGGAGCCGCTACTGGAGCAGCTTCAACCGCTGGAGCAGATGCAGCTTGCGCTGCACCCTCGGCTTCGAACGTCATGATTAGAGAACCAGTAGAAACCGAGTCGCCTACTGCGATCTTGATTTCTTTAACGATACCCGCTTGAGATGCAGGAACTTCCATAGAAGCTTTATCGCCTTCAACTGTGATTAGAGACTGTTCTTCTTCAACCTTGTCGCCAACGCTTACAAGAATCTCAGTAACTTCAACCTCATCCGCACCGATGTCTGGTACATTAATTTCGATTGCCATTGCTTATCTACCTTTTAATTAAGCGTTGCTTATGCGTATTGTGGGTTAGTTTTTTCAGTGTCGATATTGAATTTCTTGATTGCTTCAACAACCACAGATTTATCCATATCGCCACGTTTCACAAGCTCAGTAAGAGCTGCAACTACCACGTAACCTGCGTTCACTTCGAAGTGACGACGTAGGTTTTCACGGCTGTCTGAACGACCGAAGCCATCAGTACCCAACACTTTGTAAGACTCAGCTGGAACGAATGCACGTACTTGCTCAGCGTAGTTCTTCATATAATCCGTCACTGCGATTGCAGGTTCGTTACCAAGAACCGTTGTGATGTAAGGTACTTTCGCTTCCGCTTCAGGGTGTAGCATGTTGTCACGCTCTACCGCTTGGCCATCACGAGTTAGTTCGTTGAATGACGTTACAGAGAATACGTCAGACGCTACGCCGTAATCTTCACTTAGGATCTGTGCTGCTTTACGCGCTTCGTTCATGATAGTACCAGAGCTCATTAACTGAACTTTGCCTTTACTACCTGCGTAAGACTCAAGCTTGTAGATACCCTTACGAATGCCTTCTTCAGCGCCTTCTGGCATTGCTGGCATTGCGTAGTTTTCGTTCATTACTGTTAGGTAGTAGTAAACGTTCTCTTGGTTCTCACCGTACATGCGACGGATACCGTCTTGCATGATTACCGCTAGCTCGTAAGCAAACGTTGGATCGTAAGAGATACAGTTAGGTACAGTGTTCGCCATGATGTGCGAGTGACCGTCTTCGTGCTGTAGACCTTCACCGTTTAGCGTTGTACGACCTGCTGTAGCACCTAGTAGGAAGCCACGAGCTTGTTGGTCACCTGCTAGCCATGCCATGTCACCAATACGTTGGAAACCGAACATTGAGTAGTAGATGTAGAATGGGATCATTGGTAGATCGTTGGTGCTGTATGACGTTGCAGCTGCAACCCAAGACGCCATTGAACCTAGCTCGTTGATACCTTCTTGTAGAACCTGACCTGAAGTCGCTTCTTTGTAGTAAGAGACTACACCGCGGTCTTCTGGTGTGTATTCTTGACCGTGTGGGTTGTAGATACCAACCTGACGGAATAGACCTTCCATACCGAATGTACGCGCTTCATCACAGATGATAGGAACGATGTTCTTACCAATGTTCTTATCTTTAAGAAGAATATTTAGCGTACGTACATAAGCCATTGTGGTCGAGATTTCACGCTTTTGCTCACCAAGAAGCGGCGCGAATTCTTCTAGCTCAGGAACTTTGAATTCTTGAGTAAATTTAGGCAGACGCGCAGGTGTATAGCCGTGTAGAGCTTTACGACGAGCGTGTAAGTATTCGTATTCAGGCGTGCCTTCTTCCAGCTTCAAGTATGGAAGTTCTTTGATCTTCTCATCTGAAAGAATGTCTTCTAGACCTAGGCGATCACGTAGGTGTTGAACATGAGTCATGTCCATTTTCTTCACACCGTGCGCAATGTTCTTACCTTCTGCTGCATCACCCATACCGTAACCTTTTACTGTTTTCGCTAGGATTACAGTTGGTTTACCGTTGGTTTCTTTTGCATTGTTGAACGCAGCAAACAGTTTAGATGAATCATGACCACCACGCTTAAGTGCGAAGATTTCGTCATCAGTCATGTCTGCAACAAGTGCAGCTGTTTCTGGGTACTTACCAAAGAAGTGCTCACGTACGTATGCGCCATCTTTAGATTTGAATGTCTGGTAGTCACCATCGATCGTTTCGTTCATTAGTTGAAGGAGCTTACCAGTGGTGTCTTTCGCAAGTAGTGAATCCCAGTTGCTACCCCAAATAACTTTAACAACGTTCCAACCAGCGCCTTTAAATAGGCCTTCTAGTTCTTGGATGATGCTGCCGTTACCCATAACCGGGCCATCTAGGCGCTGTAGGTTACAGTTGATTAGGAAACATAGGTTGTCTAGTTTTTCACGTGCAGCGAACGAGATCGCACCGCGTGATTCTGGCTCATCCATCTCACCGTCACCTAGGAAGGCATAAACGCGTTGAGCTGAAGTTTGCTTAAGACCACGGCCATCAAGGTACTTCAAGAAGCGAGCTTGATAGATAGCTGAAATTGGACCTAGACCCATCGATACTGTTGGGAACTGCCAGAATTCAGGCATTAGTTTAGGGTGTGGGTATGAAGGAATACCTTTACCATCAACTTCTTGACGGAAGTTATCTAGCTGTTCTTCAGTTAGACGGCCTTCAACGAATGCGCGAGAGTAGATACCTGGAGAGATATGACCTTGGTAGTACACCAAGTCACCACCGTCCGTCTCATTTGGAGCGCGGAAGAAGTGGTTGAAACATACTTCGTAGAATGCTGCTGCAGACTGGTAAGAAGCCATGTGACCACCTAGGTCTAGGTCTTTCTTAGATGCGCGAAGTACAATCATGATCGCATTCCAGCGAATGATTGAACGAATACGACGCTCTAGCGTTGTATCACCTGGGTAAGCAGGTTCTTGCGCAGCTGGGATCGTATTGATGTAGTTTGTGTTGATACCTGTAGCCATATCAACGCCATCAAGACGAGCTTTATCCAAAACTTGCTCTAGTAAATATTGAGCGCGTTCTACACCTTCTTCACGTACAACTGATTCAAGCGCTTGCAGCCAATCTTGAGTTTCCAGTGCATCTACGTCATGCTTCATATCAGACATGCCGATCTATCCTTCTGTTGGTTGGATCTACTTATTCGTTACCCTGCTGAATTCGACGTAAAGAGCGCTCACGTCGAGACTCTTCACGAGTCAAATCCAACAATATTTCTTCGATATAAGCCAAATGAGAATGAGACATTTCACGCGCCTTTTCCGGCTGACCAGAAACAATCGCATCCACAATATTGGCTCGGTGCTTACTTACTTTCTCCACCACTTCTTGTCGGCGGTGCAGCAATTTCAAATTCTGTAAAATATTTTGCTCAAGCAATGGCGCTAAGCTACGCACAATGTGCAGCAAAACTACATTGTGGGCCGCTTCAGTCAACGCAATCAGAAATTGCATTACCGCAGCAGCTTCAGCGACGACGTCTTGCTTATCTTGTTGTGCACCAATGCCTTCTAATGAGGCTTGAATACGAGCAAAATCTTCATCAGTACCACGCAACGCTGCAAAATAAGCCGAGATACCTTCCATCGCATGACGCGATTCGAGTAAATCTAATTGAGTTTCTGAATGGCTCGATAATAAATTTAGCAGAGGATCAGAAAAGCCCTTCCAAAGATTCTCACTGACAAATGTACCGCCGCCTTGACGACGAGTGAGAAGACGTTTGGCTTCCAAACGTTGGATAGCTTCACGGATCGAAGGACGAGAAACATCGAACTGTTTAGCCAGTTCGCGCTCTGGTGGCAATTGTTGCCCCGGAGACAGTGTTCCTTCTACTATCAACCTTTCAAGCTCTTGTTCTATTACATCAGAGAGCTTTGGCTGACGAATCCTTTGATAAGCCATAAATTATCGTTCTTTACTCTTTGCAGTTAATTGGTCATACCAATTTAGTGTGGGAAGAAATTAACATATTAAAAACGCAAATTCCAGCCAAAAATTGACCCAAATCATAAAACCACGCCTGCAGCAACCATCCATTAACATCATTCACATGAAACACTGATGTAATTGGTCATGCCAATTACAAAAGATGAACAACTGGGCGAAAATCGTGCTAGCGATCACACCATAATTGGTCAGTTTTAAAGAAGTATGAATGAATGTGAGAAATCATTCTTAATTAGTATTTTTTCGCCGTCTTCGACGTGAATAGAATGTGTTTTTATCCGAAACCAGCATCGAAGATGCTAAACCTATTTGTCACCGCGGCTTCAATATTGATGAGCGGAAAAAAGGCCTAAATAAGATCATGAACAATGAAAGAGTAGAGAAGAGCTAAGGGGCATTGAAAATAAGCGGTTTAGTGGCGCCTTAGATAGAGGCGCCACCTATTGTACAACGACAGAACACTATTTTGCTTCGAGATGATCGATCAATAATTGCAATGACTGATTACCACGAAACTCATTGATATCAAGCTTGTATGCCAGACGTACCGTTTTAACTGAAGCATCTGGCCAGCGACGTAAATCTACATTAAACGCGATACCATCAATCATAATATTAGTGGGATGGCCTTTAAACAGCGGCTCTAACATCAATTTAAGATGCTTCTCGCCCACTAATTTCTGATGTAGAACTTTAAACTCGCCATCAAAAACGGGTTCTGGGAATGATTGTCCCCAAGGGCCACCTGCGCGTAACATTTGTGCCACGTGCATAGAGAACTCTTCTGGGGCTAATTCTCCGTCAGATAGTACGATACCTTTCAACGCCGCTTCATCGAGTTCTTCTTTCACTGCTTGGTCGTATAAACGAGCAAAGCGTTCGAAGTTTTTCTCTTCAATCGATAACCCTGCCGCCATCGCATGACCACCGAATTTCAGGATCAAACCGGGGTTTTGCGTATCAATGCGATCCAGTGTGTCACGCATGTGTAAGCCTGGTATCGAGCGACAAGAGCCTTTTATGATACCGTCCCCACCATCAGCAAAGGCAATCACTGGGCGATGAAACTTCTCTTTGATACGAGAAGCTAAAATACCAATCACACCTTGATGCCAATCGCGTTGGAATAATACTAAACCAAACGGAAGTTCGGCATTCTCTCCAAACTGCAGACGCTCACAAAAAGCCATTGCCTCTTGCTTCATGCCCTCTTCAATCTCTTTACGAGTTTGGTTGAGGCCATCTAACTCACTCGCCATGCGGCGTGCGGCATGGATATTATTGCTTAGCAGCAACTCAACGCCGAAAGACATGTCATCCAAACGACCGGCAGCGTTAATGCGTGGGCCTAAGGCAAAACCAAAATCAGAAGCAACTAAACGACTGGCATCTTTTTTAGCCACTTCAATCAAGGCTTGGATGCCTGGGCGAGCATGACCAGCCCGAATACGTTGCAAACCTTGATGGACCAAAATACGGTTATTCTCATCCAAAGAAACCACGTCAGCCACCGTACCTAATGCCACCAAATCAATCAGTTCCATTAACTTAGGTTCTGCCATGCCCTGCTGGCTAAACCAACCAAGGTTACGCATGTGTACACACAGTGCCATCATCAAATAAAAAGCAACACCAACACCAGCTAATGATTTCGACGGAAAAGCGCACTCTTGCAGATTAGGATTGACCATCGCATCGGCAATCGGCAGATCTGAGCCCGGTAAGTGGTGATCGGTTACTAAAACTTGTAAACCTTGCTCTTTGGCGTAGCGAACCCCTTCAATGGATGACACGCCGTTATCGACCGTCATAATCACCTGCGCGCCAATCGCGATTGCCTGATCAACCACTTCAGGGCTTAAGCCGTAACCATCTTCAAATCGATTTGGCACGAGGTAATCGACGTTGCTGCTACCAAGCATACGTAATGCAAGGACAGAAAGCGCAGAGCTGGTCGCGCCATCGGCGTCAAAATCCCCGACGACGATAATGCGTTGATTGGTTTTAATCGCGGTAAACAACAATTCCACCGCCAGCTGAATGCCATGCAGTTTTTGATACGAATGTAAGCCGCGTACACCATTGTCTAACTGCTGCATCGAGTGGATGCCACGGCTGAGGTACAGGCGACGCAATAACGGTGCAATGGAGTCAGGTAACTGGGAAATATCGACTTCAGGACGACGTTGAATTTCTATCATCATAAAATAAAAGTAGGCTCAATTGAGCCTACTTCCTTGTGGTTATTTTTGTTCTAGACGTTGCAGCAATTTCTCTGCTGGAACATAACCGCCAACCATTTCACCGTTCGGAAGGAAAATGGCAGGCGTACCGCTGATGCCTAATTCACGACCTAACATATAGTGTTTTTGAATCGTATCTTGGCATTGAGCGAAATTGTCGCCTTTAGCTGGGAATTTACGGTTTACTTTACCATCATGCATTGCTGCCTGTGGATCGTCAGCACACCAAATTGAAGCCATTTGATCTGCGACATCACCAACGGGCCCTTGGCGAGGGAAGGCCATGTAGCGCACGGTAATACCAAGATCATTGTAATCTTGTAATTCGCGGTGCAACTTCACGCAGTAGCCACAAGTAATATCGGTAAAGACCGTAACAACATATTTTTCATTGTCGGCTTTAAACTCAATCACTGAGTCTTTCATTGCATCAATCTTAGCCGCGTTGATCGGCGCTTGGCGCTGAGCAATGACGTCTTGGTAGCCACCTTTGTCATCCAACTGGTATAGCGAACCGGCAATAAAATACTCGCCATCTGGTGAGGCAAATAAAACACCACCGTTAGTTTGTACTTCAACCAAGCCTTTAATATCAGCAGGCACAACATCAGTCACCTGCAAACCCAGTTTTGCAAAGCGCTCAGCTAACTCTGCTTTATTAATTTGTGTCTCGCTACTTACGTTAGCAAAAGAAGCCGCTGCAAAAAAGGGCAACGCAAGTAATGTCATTCGGCGTAATACGCTCATTCTATTCACCTTAAATAAAATCTCTAACGCAAGAGCTAAGCCCTTGGATGATGTTCACTATGAAGCTGTTTTAATCGCTCTGTTGCGACGTGAGTATAGATTTGTGTGGTCGACAAGTCACTATGCCCAAGCAACATCTGCACCACACGTAGATCTGCGCCATAGTTTAGCAAGTGGGTTGCAAATGCATGACGCAACACATGTGGCGAAAGTAACTCAGTATCAATCCCTGCCAACACCGCATAATACTTAATACGATGCCAAAAGGTTTGTCGGGTCATTTGTCGTGCTCGTTTACTTGGAAAAACGACATCAGAGGTTTTCTCCCCAAGTAACTCAGACCGCCCTTGTTGAAGAAAAGTTTCAATCCAATCGATGGCATTTTCACCCATTGGCACTAAACGCTCTTTGCCACCCTTACCAGTTACTCGCACGACACCTTGTCGTAAGCTGATATTTTCCATCGTCAAACTGACTAATTCGGTGACACGCAAGCCGGTGGCATACAACAATTCCAACATTGCTTTATCACGCAATTCAATCGCATCGTTTGGATCGGGCGCATTAAGTAACGCATCCACTTGGGCCTCACTGAGGTCTTTCGGTAGTCGCTTGGGTAACTTAGGGCTCACCAACAAGGCGCTCGGGTCATCGGCGCGAATTTTCTCACGGTGTAAATATTGAAACAAACGACGAATCGCCGACAGCATCCGCGCGCGCGACGTTTGCTTGTAATCTTGATCGGCTAACCACGATTGGTATTCCTGCAAGCCAGACAAGCTAATAAAATCAAGACGGTAGTTGTGTTGTTTCATCCACGTCAGTAGCTTGAATAAATCGGTGCGGTAGGACGATAAGGTGTTTTCCGACAACCCTCGCTCCATCCACATCGCATCAAGAAACTGCTCAACAACCCCTTGATCCGGTGACATTATTTCTGACAAAACCACTCTCTAATTTTTAACGACACATTTATCTTTACTGTAAATGCATACAGCAAACAAAGCCATAAAAATTCAATTGATGACCGATATTCGCTGCAAAGCAGACCATTTTGTGGTTAGAATTCGCTAACACTCCATTTAGAAAGATAAACGATGATGAAAATCGGTCTATTTTACGGCTCAACCACTTGCTACACCGAAATGGCAGCAGAGAAGATGCGCGCCATCATGGGCGATGACTTAGTGGATATTCACAACGTCAAAGAGTCCCCTCTTTCGACAATGGCAGATTACGACTTATTAATCTTAGGTATTTCTACTTGGGATTTTGGTGAGATTCAAGAAGATTGGCTCGAGATCTGGGACAGTATTAACAGCCAACCACTGCAAGGTAAAACCGTAGCTCTGTTTGGCCTTGGTGACCAAGAAGGTTACGGTGAATGGTATTTGGATGCGATGGGCCTACTGCACGATCAAGTCAAACAAGCCGGTGCAACCATTGTCGGTTACTGGCCAAACGACGAGCAGTACCAATTTGAAGCCTCGAAAGCGTTAACCGAAGATGGCAGCATGTTTGTCGGTTTAGCGCTGGATGAAGATTCACAATACGAATTGAGCGATGAACGCATCGCTACTTGGGTCGAGCAAGTTCTGACCGAATATCAAGCCTCGCTCTAAGAGCTACAGAGAGGCGAGAGTTGAGGATCGAGAGTGAGAATTGAGAATTGAGAATTGAGAATTGAGAGGTGAACATGGTCACCTCTCGAATGCAATCTTCTCGCTTCTTAACGTAGCGCCTCTCGGTATCTCACCCAGTCAAACACCAGCCCTGGATCGGTTTTGCGCAGCGGGGCAATATATTGATGGCCAGTAATACGTGGCAGCGTGATGAGTGGATAATGTTGCATTAACTGCAAGCTCAGCGTGCTGAGTGCTTGATATTGCTCATCGGTGTACGCAACGTAGTCACTGCCTTCCATCTCTATGCCAATCGAATAGTCGTTACAACGCTCACGCCCAGCAAAACTTGATGCCCCGGCATGCCACGCTCTATCGCGAAACGAAACAAACTGCACCACCTCACCGTCCCGACGAATCAAACAGTGCGCCGACACGCCCATTTTGTGTATCACTTTAAAAAAGGGATGCTCATCAGCATCTAGATTACCGAGAAAAAACTGTTCAATGTAAGGCCCCCCAAACTTGCCCGGCGGTAGGCTAATGTTATGGATCACCAACAATGAGATATCCTCACTATCGCTGCGATGGTCAAAAAACGGGGATGGCACATGACGTGCGGCTTGATACCAACCTTGCGGATCAATCATTTGGCTATTTCTCATTTTCCATAACTGGGGTCAATTTTAACTGAAATGCGAGATTAATGGCTGAATTTCACTCGCAGTCAGCGTATCATTCCCTTCTCTGTTCAACTGCGTATTAGATTTGCGATGAAAAACACACACAATAGCCAAGAACGTCTTGAATATTTGAAGCAGCAACTTCCATTAGAGATCACTCGTGCGGTCAGCGAAACTTTGAAAGAAGATCTCGGCGGCACACTCGATGCGGCTAACGACATCACCGCAAGTCTGATCCCTGCCGATGCGCAGAATGAAGCAACTATCATCACTCGTGAGCATGGTGTTTTCTGTGGTCAAGCATGGGCTGATGAAGTATTCAAGCAGCTTGGTGGCGAAGTAACGATCCACTGGCATGTACAAGATGGTGATACTGTCGAGCCAAACCAAGTGCTTTGTACTCTATCAGGACCTGCGCGCGCACTATTAACCGGCGAACGCAATGCGATGAACTTTATCCAAACGCTGTCTGGCTGTGCGACTACCGTTGCGCGCTATGCCGAGAAAATTGCTGGCACAGACTGCCGTTTGCTTGATACGCGTAAAACCATTCCTGGTCTTCGTAGTGCTCTGAAATACGCTGTCGCATGTGGCGGCGGTTACAATCACCGTATTGGTGTGTTTGATGCGTATCTGATCAAAGAAAACCACATCATTGCTTGTGGTGGTATCTCTCAAGCAGTTAGCACCGCTAAAGAACTAAACCCAGGTAAACCGGTTGAAGTTGAAACAGAAAGCCTAGCGGAACTAAAAGAAGCGATTGAAGCTGGTGCCGATATTATCATGTTGGATAACTTCACCACCGATATGATGCGTGAAGCGGTAGCGATTAACGCAGGTCGTGCAGCACTCGAAAACTCGGGTAACGTCACCTTAGAGACTATTCGCGAATACGCAGAAACGGGCGTGGATTACATCTCTGTCGGTGCACTGACTAAGCACTTAAAAGCGATGGATCTTTCTATGCGCTTCAAATAGCGCGCCGCGATTCTCATGATTTTTTAAAGGCAGCGTCGTTTATCGCTGCTTTTTTATTGCTTGCTGACTGTTTATTTAGCTCAGAGGCACGGTTGTGCTGGGCGATAACATGGCTTAAATTTACTCGAAACCATTTAATGCCAGCGTATTCATTTCAAGGATTCTAAAATGAAAAAGTATCTATTGGTCATTTGTACCCTATTCGCCCTCTCTGGCTGTGCCACCTTTGAAGAAGGCGTCACTTCTGTCGCTGACGACATTAATCGTAAAGTACATGGTGATTTCGATTAATTAAGCGCATTGACCGCGTCACGGATATGAAAAAGCCCTCTTGATGAGGGCTTTGTTATTTTGCTCGCTACTCGGTATGTGCTAGAGCTTACGTCTAAGCAGCATGATCGCAATGATTAAGAAGACGATACTTGGCATAATCGCACCAAAGGCGGGTGGAATGTTGTATACCAAGCTAAGTGGTCCAAAAAACTCACTCGAAATGTAGAACGAAAAGCCTGCAACTACGCCCGATAAGATACGCGCCCCCATCGTCACACTGCGTAGTGGACCAAAGATGAACGACAGCGCCATCAACATCATTACCGCAATCGAAAACGGTTGTGTCACCTTGCGCCAAAATGCCAATTCATAACGTGAAGCATCTTGCTCTGATGCTTTTAAGTAATCGACATAATCATATAAACCAAGCAAAGAAAGCTCTTCTGGCTTCACCGTCACCACAGCCAAGCGCTCTGGCTCCAGTGAGGTTGTCCAACTTAGTTCTGGCAACGTCTCTTTCGATAAGCGTACTGGATCTGACATGTTGGTCACTTGCACATCTTTCATCAGCCAATTTTTGTCACCGACATAGTCAGCCTCTTTGGCGTAAAAGACATTCTGTAACTGTTTGTTGTCATCAAAACGCCACATCTGTAGACCATAGAGTCTTTCATCTTCAATTTTACCAATAAAGATAAAATCATTGGCATCTCGCGCCCAAACCCCGGTTCGAACCGACATAATCGCACCGTTACTGGTTGAGAAAGCGCGTAAGTCTCGCGCCATTTTCTGCGCCTGAGGAGCGCCCCATTGACCCAACACAGTAACGATAATCATCAACGGCACCGCCGTTTTTAACACCGATAGACCAATGTCCAGCTTAGAAAAGCCCGCCGCTTGCATCACGACCAGTTCAGAGCTTGACGCTAACATACCGAGACCAATCAGCGCACCGAGCAGTGCCGCCATTGGGAAGAACATTTCGATATCACGTGGAATACTCAAGCCAACAAAGAACAAAGCTTGAATCAAGTCATAACTACCTTGGCCAACTTTACGCAGCTGCTCAACATACTTGATGATGGCAGACAGACCAACAAAGGTCGCCAACACCATAGTCGAGGTAACAATAATAGTACGACCTATATAAAGGTCTAAAATCTTAAACACGACTTATGCTGCCTTCTTCTTTTGTCTCAATTTGTCTTTAAAGCGACGCACTGGAATACTGTCCATTAAATTAACACCAATTGCCGTCACCAGTAGCGCGAAATTGATTGGCCACATACCAACAAACGCCGGAATCGAGCCATCTTCTAACGCTGACTTCGTCGCACTAATCGCCAAGAAGTACGCTAGATAAGTCAAAATAGCTGGGCCCATTTTCGCAAATCGGCCTTGACGTGGATTTACCGCTGAAAGCGGCACCACCAGCATTGTCAGCAGTGGAATACACACCACCAGCGAAATACGCCATTGCAATTCAGCTTGCGCCTTCGGATTTGGATTTCCCACTAAATCTAGCGTTGGGATCGCTTCCCAATCACGACCTTTGCGCTTCACTTCACTTTGACCAATGACGCCTTGGTACTGTTCAAAGTTCGTCACCATGTAATCAATACGCGTCGGCACGCCTTCATAACGAGTACCGTCATACATACGAATGACTTGGCGACCATCACTCAACTCTTTTACTTCGCCCGATTTAGAAAACGACACACTCGGTAAAATAGAATCACGTGGGCGCATTTGAGCAATAAAAACATTGCTGAGCTTATCGTCTCGAATATCATCAATAAACACCACCGATGAACCATCCGGCGTGCCTTGGAAATGACCTTTCTTCAACAAGTCGACACTGTTTTCTGCCTGAACTTGTTCTTGCAGTTGAATGAGTTTCTCTTGGCTATATGGCGATAAGACAAACGAATTAATCGCCGCTGCCAAACCAGTGATCACCGCCAAATACAATGCTGCACGGATCAGGAATTTATTTCCGATCCCCGTCGCATTCATTACGGTAATTTCACTTTCCGCGTACAAACGACCAAAGGTGAGCAAGATGCCCAAGAAAAGACTGAGTGGCAGCATTAACAAGCCCATAGAAGGCATGCTAAGGCCAACGTAGCTCATCACCAAACCAGCCGGTATTTCACCGTCTGAGGCTTCCGCTAGTACACTAATCAATTTTTGGCTCAAAAAGACCAAGAAAAGGATAAAAAAGATCGCAAATTGGCTTTTGAGTGTCTCGCGGATCAAATATCTAACAATAATCACGCTGAAATTACCTATACAAAACTTGTTTTTTTAATTGAATCACTATAATTTCTCGTTGAACCCGTTATTTTTTGAAATTTTCAGCTAACTGTTAGCTCACTTATTTAAAGGTAGTTCCGATTAAGGAATCAACAAGTAAGCGGGCATTATCTAACATTTAGTTCTATTTGTCTTCAGGATGTAGGAGTACTCATGGAGTTCAGTGTTAAAAGTGGTAGCCCTGAGAAACAGCGCAGCGCTTGTATTGTCGTTGGCGTCTTTGAACCACGTCGCCTCTCTCCAGTGGCCGAACAGCTAGATAAAATTAGCGACGGCTATATTAGTTCACTACTTCGTCGTGGTGACCTTGAAGGAAAACCTGGTCAGATGCTGCTTTTGCATCAAGTACCTGGTGTACTTTCAGAGCGCGTACTACTCGTAGGCTGCGGTAAAGAACGCGAGCTAGGCGAGCGTCAATACAAAGAAATTATCCAAAAGACCATCAACACGCTAAATGAAACTGGCTCAATGGAAGCAGTGTGCTTCTTAACTGAGTTGCATGTTAAAGGTCGCGATACTTATTGGAAAGTTCGTCAAGCAGTCGAAGCGACTAAAGACGGCCTTTACACCTTCGATCAGTTTAAAACAATTAAACCAGAAACGCGCCGTCCGCTACGTAAATTAGTTTTCAACGTACCAACACGTCGTGAACTAAACCTTGGTGAACGTGCGATTTCCCATGGCCTTGCTATTGCTTCTGGTGTAAAAGCGTCGAAAGATCTTGGCAACATGCCACCAAACATCGCTAACCCAGCGTACCTTGCTTCTCAAGCACGTCGCCTTGCTGATGACTATGAGTCAATCACCACCAAAATCATTGGTGAGCAAGAGATGGAAAAACTGGGTATGACGTCATACCTTGCGGTTGGCCGCGGCTCGAAAAACGAATCAATGATGTCGATCATCGAGTACAAAGGCAATCCGAACACAGAAGCTAAACCGATTGTGCTTGTAGGTAAAGGTTTAACCTTCGATTCAGGCGGTATTTCTCTAAAACCAGGCGATGGCATGGATGAGATGAAATACGATATGTGTGGTGCGGCATCGGTATTCGGTACCATGAAAGCGCTAGCAAAACTGAATCTGCCTATCAATGTAGTCGGCATTTTAGCAGGCTGTGAAAACATGCCTGGCAGCAATGCTTACCGTCCTGGCGACATTCTTACCACCATGTCAGGCCAAACGGTTGAAGTATTAAATACCGATGCAGAAGGTCGTTTGGTACTGTGTGATGCACTGACGTATGTTGAGCGTTTTGAACCAGATTGCGTGGTCGACGTCGCGACTCTGACTGGCGCATGTGTGATTGCACTAGGTCACCACATTAGTGGTGTACTATCAAACCACAATCCACTGTCTCATGAATTAGTGAACGCTTCAGAACAAGCCAGTGACCGTGCATGGCGTCTACCAATGGCAGACGAGTACCATGAACAGTTGAAGAGCCCATTTGCTGATATGGCAAATATCGGCGGCCGTCCTGGCGGTACGATCACTGCAGGTTGCTTCTTGTCTAAATTTACTAAGAAGTACAACTGGGCCCACATTGATATCGCAGGTACTGCGTGGAAATCGGGTGCAGCAAAAGGTTCTACCGGTCGTCCGGTCTCAATGCTTGTCCAATTCCTACTCAACCGTAGTGGCCAAGACGCTGAGGAACAAACCTCAAAATAGTGAAAAGGGCCGCAAGGCCCTTTTTTATTGTTCGATATCGAGTAGAAACATTACTCAAATGTGCTCTTACGAGTTAAAACGGTAACCTAGCTAGCACCGAGCAGATTGCCTACCACCTAAACTTAGTTGGACAGCAATAGACGGAATTCATCACTATGGCCAATGCAACTTTTTACATCATCAAAGCAGATAGCCCGCAAGCAAATGAATCTGGCTTTCTCGGCTATGTGGTGTTTCTTGCTCAGCATTTTGCCAAGCAAGGCGCTAAGGTATACCTCAACAGCCAAGATAAACAGCAAGCAGAAAAGCTGGCAGAATTATTCTGGCAAGTCGAACCTGAGCACTATATCGGCCACAATTTAGTCGGCGAAGGGCCAAAGTATGGGACCAATATTGAAATTGGCCATCAGGCACTGAAGCCAAGCTGGAACCGCCAACTGGTAATAAATTTGGCGGAAAATGAGACAACCTTTGCGAACAAGTTTGCTGAGGTGGTAGACTTCGTGCCTTGCGAAGAAAAAGCTAAGCAGCTCGCAAGAGAAAGATATAAAATCTACCGACAAGCAGGTTATCAACTGCAAACGATCGAGATCGAACACAACTAGCGGTCAATCCTTATAGTTAAGCTCTCCTACCAGAGAGTTCACTTATAAGAATTGACCATGATTAACCAGAACCAGTCCTCTAAATAGTTGGGCTTAGAGCAAGACAACTCATGCGTAAGTTGATAAACATACATCAGTATGTGATTGATATTTGCGCGTACAGTTAAGCCGTTATCAGCCCAAATATGACGAGGTGAAAGAGCGCTATGGAAAAGACATACAACCCAACTTCAATCGAACAAGCTTTATACCAAGCTTGGGAAGAGAAAGGCTACTTTAAGCCACACGGTGACACTTCAAAAGAAGCTTACAGCATCATGATCCCGCCACCGAACGTCACTGGTAGCCTACACATGGGCCACGCGTTCCAAGACACCATCATGGATACCTTAATCCGTGCTGAGCGTATGAAGGGTAAAAACACCCTTTGGCAAGTGGGTACTGACCACGCTGGTATCGCAACTCAGATGGTTGTTGAGCGTAAGATCGCAGCAGAAGAAGGCAAAACTAAACACGATTACGGTCGTGATGCTTTCATCGACAAAATCTGGGAATGGAAAAACGAATCTGGTGGCACCATCACTAAGCAGCTTCGTCGCCTTGGCGCATCGGTAGACTGGGATCGTGAACGTTTCACCATGGATGACGGCCTATCAAATGCCGTGCAAGAAGTGTTCGTTCGTCTTTATGAAGACGATCTAATTTATCGTGGCAAACGTCTAGTGAACTGGGATCCAAAATTGCACACAGCAATTTCTGATCTTGAAGTAGAAAACAAAGACAAAAAAGGCTTCATGTGGCACTTCCGTTACCCACTCGCAAACGGCGTTAAAACCGCTGATGGTAAAGACTACATCGTTGTTGCAACGACACGCCCTGAAACCATGCTGGGTGATACTGGTGTTGCGGTAAACCCAGAAGATCCTCGTTACCAAGATCTGATCGGTAAAGAGATTCTACTGCCTATCGTTAACCGCCTAATCCCTATCGTTGGCGATGAACACGCGGATATGGAAAAAGGCACAGGTTGTGTGAAGATTACCCCTGCACACGACTTTAACGACTACGAAGTAGGTAAACGTCATAGCTTGCCAATGATCAACATCCTAACCTTCAATGCTGATATTCGTGATGCAGCAGAAGTGTTCACCACTAACGGTGAAGCAAGCGATGCGTACTCAAATGAACTACCAGCGAAATACCAAGGTATGGAGCGCTTTGCAGCACGTAAAGCGATCGTTGCAGAATTTGAAGAGCTTGGTCTACTAGAAGAAATCAAAGATCACGATCTAACCGTTCCTTACGGTGACCGTGGCGGCGTGGTTATTGAACCAATGCTGACTGACCAATGGTACGTTCGCGCAGCACCGCTGGCAGAGCCGGCTGTGAAAGCAGTTGAAAATGGCGATATCCAGTTCGTTCCTAAGCAGTACGAAAACATGTACTTCTCTTGGATGCGTGACATTCAAGACTGGTGTATCTCGCGTCAACTTTGGTGGGGTCACCGAATTCCAGCATGGTACGATAACGAAGGTAAAGTTTATGTAGGCCGCACTGAAGAAGAAGTACGTGCGAACAACAATCTTGCGCCTGTTATCGTTCTACGCCAAGACGACGATGTACTGGATACATGGTTCTCTTCTGCTCTATGGACGTTCGGCACACAAGGCTGGCCAGAGCAAACTGAAGATCTGAAAACTTTCCACCCTTCAGATGTGCTGGTTACTGGTTTTGACATCATCTTCTTCTGGGTTGCACGTATGATCATGATGACCATGCACTTCAACAAAGATGAAAATGGTAAAGCACAAGTACCATTCAAAACCGTTTACGTAACCGGTCTAATCCGTGACGAAAACGGCGACAAGATGTCGAAATCGAAAGGTAACGTGCTTGACCCTATCGATATGATCGATGGTATCGGCCTTGAAGAGCTAGTAGAAAAACGTTGTGGCAACATGATGCAGCCTCAGCTAGCGAAGAAGATCGAAAAAGCAACGCGTAAGACATTTGAAAACGGCATCGAACCATACGGTACAGATGCACTGCGTTTCACGCTTGCAGCAATGGCATCAACCGGTCGTGATATCAACTGGGATATGAAGCGTCTAGAAGGTTACCGTAACTTCTGTAACAAACTATGGAACGCTAGCCGTTACGTACTGATGAATACTGAAGAGCACGATTGTGGCATGTCTCTAGCACCTGCTGATCGCGCTAACATGGAATTCTCACTGGCAGACAAATGGATTGAATCTCAGTTTGAAATCGCAGCGAAAGAGTTTAACGCTCACCTAGACAACTACCGTCTAGACATGGCAGCAAACACGCTGTACGAATTCATCTGGAACCAATTCTGTGACTGGTACCTAGAGCTGACTAAACCGGTTCTATGGAAAGGCACTGAAGCGCAGCAACAAGCAACGCGTTACACGCTAATCACGGTTCTAGAGAAGACACTTCGTCTTGCTCACCCAGTGATTCCTTACATCACTGAATCAATCTGGCAAAGCGTTAAGCCTCTGATTGACGGTGTTGAAGGTGAGACAATTATGACTCAAGTACTGCCTCAGTTTAATGCAGACAACTTCGACGCTGAAATCGTTGCTGATATCGAGTGGGTGAAAACTTTCATCACCGCTATCCGTAACCTACGTGCAGAATACGACATCGCCCCAAGCCAAGGCCTAGAAGTGATGATCAAAGTGGCAGATGAAAAAGATGCCGCGCGCCTAGAAGCGAACAAGATCGTACTAACCTCTCTAGCAAAACTTGATGAGATTAAAGTACTGGCAACGGGCGAAGAAACTCCTGCTTGTGCAACCAAGTTGGTTGGCAAATCAGAGCTAATGATCCCAATGGCCGGTCTAATCGATAAAGATGCAGAGCTTGCTCGTCTTGATAAAGAAGTCGCTAAGACTCACGGCGAAATCAAGCGCATCGAAGGCAAGTTAGGTAACGAAGGTTTCGTTGCTAAAGCACCTGAAGCGGTTATCGCTAAAGAGCGTGAGAAGCTAGACGGTTACAAAGAAATGCTAGTGAAACTGGAAGAGCAAAAAGCGACTATCGCTGCGCTATAATTCGTTTCTCTACTGCGTTGTAAGTTAAAAAAGACCGGTCTCTGACCGGTCTTTTTGTTTCTATCATTCAATACATTCAATCGGTAAAAATCAAACCACGCGATTTTGCGACTCTCCGTCGACATAAGCACGAATATTATCCAGCAAAATTTCTACCAACCGTTGGATTGCAGAATCACTGCCCCATGCCACATGTGGAGTTAACAGCAAGTTAGCTAACCCGGCATTAGCGATCAAAGGGTTCGTTTCATCGGCCGGTTCTTGGCTAAATACATCAACCCCTGCCGCGCCTATGCGCTGAGTTTTCAATGCCTCCACCAGAGCCTGCTCATCCACTAATCCGCCACGGCCAGTATTAATTAAAATGGTGCTAGGCTTCATTTGGTACAACTCAGCAGCGCCAATCAAATTACGTGTTTCATTATTCAATGGGCAATGCAAACTGATCACGTCAGCCATCATTAATAGCTGTTCAAATGGCACATAACCCTCTCGACACTCTGTTGCGCCTTTACGCTCAGCAAACACAACCTGCATACCTAAAGCTCTAGCCAGTGTGGCTGTAGCCTGACCGAGCTCGCCGCTGCCAATGATACCCAACGTTGTCCCAGCAATATCGCCAATCGGATGAGTAAAGAAACAGAACTGCTTTTCACGCTGCCATTCACCCGCAACAATGTCATTGTGATAACCACGTAAATTGCGCCTAAGAGCAAACATCAGCGCGATCACATGTTCAGGGACCGATTGAGTGGCATAACCACGTACATTGGCGACAGCAATTCCCTGCTGCTGGCAATAACGTGTATCAACATTGTTGTAGCCAGTGGCACACACCGCTATCAGTTCCAACTTGGGAAGCTGAGACAAAATCGCCTCGTCCAATACCACTTTGTTACTAATCACAATCTGTGCTTGGCTGAGACGTTCAACGACTTGCTGCGGCTCAGTGGTATCGTATTCGATCCATTGATGGTCAAACGGCAATTTGGCAAGCTCAATGTGAGCGGGAATGGTCGAACGATCAAGAAAGACAACGGTAGGTAGCGACATAGATTCTCCTTACACTACCTAACCGTAAAGGGAGGTTTAACGTCGAGTTACAACGCTATGGCTTAGGCAGTTTTTTATAATCTGGCAATTTTCGCACAGGATCGAAATAGGTAAAGATCATCTCTTCCGCTTCAGGATAAAAGTCACAAGGAACAAAAACAGTGCGCAGCCAATCACTCTTAGGATGATAAAAACTTAATTCAGCCGCATGCAGTGCCAAGCGATCAGAGCAAGTAAACGCCTCACCTTCGGAATAAAATTCATCACCAACAATCGGATGACCTAACGCTTGCATGTGCACACGCAGTTGATGCGAGCGTCCCGTTATCGGCAATAAACGAACAATGGTCGTTTTCTCTTCACGTTTAGCCACTTGGAACAAGGTTTTTGACGGTTTACCCGTTTCATGACACACCATCTGTCTTGGGCGATTTGGCCAATCACAAATCAACGGCAGATCAATTTCGCCCTCTTCTTGCTCTACATGCCCCCATACGCGCGCATAGTAAACCTTATGAGTTAAGCGATATTGAAATTGTTTTTTCAGTGCGCTTTCAGCACGTTTGTTCTTCGCTAGCACCATTAGCCCTGACGTATCCATATCTAAACGATGGACGATTTGTGCTTCTGGATGCGTTTCTTGTACTCGGCTCCATGTGCTGTCGTGGTGCTCAGGCAAACGGCCAGGCACGGATAACAATCCCGACGGCTTGTTCACCGCTAAGATATGTTCATCTTCAAACACAATTTCAACCCACGGATCTCGTGGTGGGTTGTACTCCAGCATCGCCATAATTTTTCTCTAAGCTAAAATTTCGCGCTGATTATAACCACAACCATCAATAATGACAGAGTAGAACTCAATTCTGTCTATTTTCATCTCTATCAAAAAAGAAGACAAAATTAACCACTTGTTTGACCACTTTTGTTTGTCAAATTTCAGGCTATAACACCAATATAAGTGAATTACTCAACAGGATTAATTAGTAACAAGGATTGAAAACAGACTTTGCTCTTTACGATAAATTTCTTATCGATTTGATTGTAAAACAAAATTGACGAGATCGTCTTGATTGCGGTTTATTTGAACGATTAACAAGGATGTAAACACAAGGATAAATAATGGAAAACATCTCAGAGGCAAGTACCGCACCTGCGCGCCAAAACTCATTGACACAACTGGTTCGCTCAATGGGCCCTGGCATTATGATGGCCGCTGCGGCTGTTGGCGGTTCACATCTCGTCGCCTCAACGCAAGCGGGGGCGATTTACGGCTACCAACTCGCTTTGCTCATTTTATTGGTCAACTTATTTAAGTACCCATTTTTCCGTGCAGGTATTCAATACACAATGGGAACAGGGGAAAGCTTAGTGGAAGGCTATGCCAAAATGGGCAAGGCGTATCTCTGGCTATTTTTCCTGCTTTGTGTTTTTTCAGCCATCATAAATACAGCCGCACTACTTTTATTTAGCGCCAGCTTACTTGGCTACTTTATCCCGTTTGAGCTATCTACGATTGCACTGTGTTTTATTGTACTCATTACCTGTTTAGCGATTTTATTTGCTGGTCACTACAAAGCACTCGATGGGCTTTCAAAAGCTATTATGGCGGTACTCACAGTCGCCACGGTGGTCGCGGTTATCATGGCGGCAAGCAACCCTGTGGTACCCAGTAGCGACTTTGTCTCACCATCACCTTGGACATTAGCGGCGATTGGTTTCATTGTGGTCACCATGGGTTGGATGCCAGCGCCTATCGAGATCTCAAGCTTAACGTCTATGTGGCTCAAGAGTCAGCGCCGTTATCATAATGTCACCGCAAAATCCGCCTTATTTGATTTCAATGTTGGCTATATCGGCACCGCATTGCTCGCCATTGTATTCCTCGCTCTGGGTGCGTTGGTATTGCATGGTAGCGGAATTAGCCTATCCAAATCTGGGGCGGGCTTTTCTCACCAATTAATCAATTTGTACGCGTCAACAATTGGGGAATGGTCACGCTATCTAATTGCCGTCATCGCATTTTTCTGTATTTTTGGCAGTACCATTACCGTCATTGATGGCTACGCTCGGGTGATTTCAGAATCGCAACGTCTATTGCGTAAACAACCTGAAATGAACCCAAGAACGACGCAAAATTGGATGTTAGTCATTTCGGCTTTGGCGATCGCCATCATTCTATTCTGGGCTGGAGCACTATTGCCAATGCTCGACTTTGCTATGGTGATGGCATTCATTACTACGCCATTTTTCGCTCTATTAAATTATATTTTGGTGACAGGTACTCAATTACCCGCAGAGCTTGCGCTGAGTAAAAGTCAAAAATGGCTCTCAATTAGCGGCCTGATTTACTTATTTGGTTTCCTAGCACTGTTTGTTTGGTGGAAATGGCTAATTTAAGATATTGAATAAACGCATTAAATTCAGAAACAAAAAAGGCCTTTGCAATGAAGGCCTTTGAATTTATTTAAATCTCGATTACTGGTGAGACACCACAATCATACGCAGCGAATCTAGTTGATACTGAGCCTTGCTAATGTAGCCAGTCAGTTCTTTGATTTGCGCATCAATCGCATCAATCTCTTCATCACGAATGTTCGGGTTAACCGCTTTCAATGCTTGCAGACGTTCAAGTTCCGCATTCAAGCTCACCTGCATCTCTTTTTCTGCTTGCTGACGAATAGCATCAACTTTGCTCACCACTAACGCGTCTCCGGCGCTGATCAGTTGATGTACTTGACCTTGCACTGATGTCACCAATTTCGCCGCGATATGACGACCAATTGGGCTCAATTGACGGTTAAAGCTTTCAAACTCTACCTGCTCAGACAGATCGTTACCTTTACCATCCAGCATCACGCGAATCGGTGTTTTAGGTAAGAAGCGACTGATACCGCTACGTTTCGGTGCCTGTGCATCAACGCTGTAAACCAACTCAAGCAACATAGTACCAACGGGTAGTGCTTTATTCTTCAGTAATGAAACCGCCGCAGTGCCCACGCCTTCGCTCATCAATAGGTCAATACCACCTTGGATCATTGGGTGCTCCCAACTGATAAAGTGCATATCTTCACGAGAAAGTGCCGTATCGCGATCAAAAGTAATCGTCGCACCTTCGTAAGGCAAGCCTGGGTAGCTTGGTACCATCATGTGCTCCGATGGTGTCACAACCAGTGCATTCTCACCTTTGTCATCTTGGTTCAGCCCGATGGTATCAAACAGGCTTAAAGCGAACGTAACGAGATTGGTATCACCATCGGTTGCCGAGATTTTCTCAACGATTTCTTGCGCGCGCTCACCGCCATTAGAATGCATTTCAAGTAGACGGTCACGACCTTGTTCAAGTTGCGCTTTCAGCTCTTTGTTCATCTTAGCTGATGCATCGATCACTTCTTCAAGCCCTTCGCTAGTGCCTGAAGCCAGAATGTTAATCAAATCATCTGAGAAACGGTCATACACGGCACGTCCTGTTGGGCAGGTTTCAGCAAAAGCATTTAGGCCTTCATCAAACCAGCGAGCAAGGATCGCTTGCGATGTACCTTCAAGGTATGGCACATGAATATCGATATCACGATTTTGACCAATACGGTCCAAGCGACCAATACGCTGTTCCAACAAATCAGGGTTGAACGGTAGATCGAACATCACCAACTGGTTGGCAAATTGGAAGTTACGACCTTCAGAGCCAATTTCACTACAGATCAATACCTGTGCACCGCCCTCTTCCTGTGCAAAGTAAGCCGCGGCTTTATCACGCTCAAGAATCGACATGCCTTCGTGGAATACGGTAGCACGAATGCCTTCACGCTCGCGCAAGGCTTGCTCTAATTGCAGAGCAGTGCTGGCACGAGAAGCAATAACCAGAATCTTCTCTGCTCGCTTATCTTTAATTTTTTCCAGCAGCCAATTCACACGAGAATCGAATTGCCACCAGCTTGAATCTTCCCCTTCAAACTCTTGGAAAATCTCTTCTGGGTACAAGTTTTTCAACGCACGAGCTTCTGGGCTCATCTTGCCGCCAATCAAACCTGCTACACGCATTGAGGTGGTGTATTGCTGCGGGATCGCCATTGGCAGAAGGTTAACATTACGCTTAGGGAAACCTTTGATTGCCGCACGAGTGTTACGGAATAAAACGCGCCCCGTACCATGGCGATCCATCAAGTTGTCAATCAACTCTTGGCGCGCGCTTGCTTTCTCTGCTTCATCACTGTTGCTTTCAATAATGCGGAACAACGGCTCTACATCTTGCTCTGATAACAGTTCAGTAATTTGATTTTTAGCGTCATCAGGCAATGCTTGGCCTGAGAATAACGCGCTAACAGAATCTGCCACTGGTGCGTATTGCTCTTCTTCTTCAACAAACGCTTGGTAATCGTAGAAGCGGTCAGAATCTAATAAACGTAGACGAGCAAAGTGGCTCTCACGACCTAACTGCTCAGGCGTGGCGGTTAGTAATAGGACGCCCGGCGTACGCTCTGCCAGCCCTTCAACTACTTGGTATTCACGGCTTGGTTTGTCTTGGCTCCACTCTAGGTGATGCGCTTCATCGACTACTAACAGATCCCACTCACCTTCAACCGCTTGTTCAAAGCGCTTACGGCTCTTACGTAGGAAATCAAGTGAACACAAAACATATTGCTGGGTATCAAATGGGTTTTCTGCATCAGCAAAAGCTTCAATACAGCGCTCTTCATCAAAAATAGAAAAATGCAGATTAAAACGGCGCATCATTTCCACTAACCACTGATGTTGTAGCGTTTCTGGTACCACAATCAGAATACGCTCAGCACGACCTGCCAGCACTTGCTGGTGAATGATCATGCCCGCTTCGATGGTTTTACCTAGGCCAACTTCATCAGCCAGCAAAACGCGTGGCGCATGACGACGACCAACTTCATGAGCAATGTATAGCTGATGGGGAATTAGACCTGCACGCATACCACATAAGCCACGCATTGGGCTTTTATGTTGCTCGTATTGATTTTTTAGCGCGCGGTAACGCAAAACAAAGTTGTCCATACGATCGATCTGACCGGCAAACAGTTTATCTTGCGGTTTGTTAAAACGAATTTGATTGCTAAGCATGATTTCACGTAGTGTGATTTCTTGCTCGCCGCTATCTTCACGAGTGCCGATATAGGTATAAATACCTTGATTCTCGATAACTTGCTCAACTTGTAGTGACCAACCTTCTTGGCTTTCAATCACATCACCAACGTTAAATGTCACGCGAGTGACAGGCGCTTCGCTACGGGCGTAGACACGGTTTTCTTCTGAAGCAGCAAACATTACTGTCACTGTACGAGCATCCAATGCCACTACGGTTCCTAAACCAAGATCACTTTCCGTATCGCTGATCCAACGTTGGCCCAAAGCAAATGTCATGTATCGACTACCTCATTTCATAAATTTATTATTTATATTCAAGTGACTTCAAGATGTAGAGTTGAGAGTCTTATCACCGATTTCAGCGTACGAAAAATATCGCGCTGAAGCTGAGCCTATAACCGCTCCTCAAAGGATGAGTTCGAA
This sequence comes from Vibrio sp. N418, assembly GCF_000222565.1. NCBI lineage: Bacteria > Pseudomonadati > Pseudomonadota > Gammaproteobacteria > Vibrionales > Vibrionaceae > Vibrio > Vibrio sp. N418. The sequence continues at coordinate 107,563 of NZ_AFWD01000040.1, read as the reverse complement.
GTGACTTGAGTATATTTTAGCTCTTCTTACGCCAATTCAAAGGCGGCTGATGATAGAAAATACCATTCAGCAATAGCGTAGAAAAAGGTCGCTAATATTACTCGAAGCTGTGACATTGGTCACGTGCCTACCCCACATTTCGTCGTGATTTTTTGCTGTACTTTCGCTTGACATCAAAGTGTAAGAAACCCGTGGCACAAAAGAAAAGGATGATTGCCTATACTTTTAATAGCACAAGGCGTGGCAGCCCTGTGTGCTTAGGACGATCAACATGGGTTTGCTTTAGATGCACAGCTCAATCAACCGCCTAAAGCAAACAGTTAATACCAATCGTGGCAAGTCAGTGACCGGGAAAAACGGTTCAACGTACTTATTATGATTGGCATCAGTCAGCCTCACAGCAGTGAGCATTGTGCCGCATGCGGCAGGAGACGCTTATGGGTGATACGGACAGAAAATTTTTTGTACTCGATACCAATATCCTTCTTCACGAACCTTTCGCCATCTATTCCTTTCAAGAGCACGACGTCGTCATTCCGATGACCGTATTAGAAGAACTCGACCGAATTAAAGACAGTAAACGCGATGTCGCACGCGATGCTAGAGTGGCCATTCGCGCTTTAGAGGCGCTATTTAAAGAGGCGACGCCCGATGAAATTTCTGCCGGCATTCCAATTAATCGCGACAAGGAGAATGCTGGACATATTGCGATTTTAGCTGACTTTGAATTGCAAGAAACCATCAAGGCTTTTGCGGACAAAGCCGGAGATAACCGCATTCTTAACGCAGTGTTGTACTTGCAAAATAAACGCGCTCCACGTGAAGTCATTCTAGTGACCAAAGACATCAATATGCGCCTGCGCGCTAAAGGAGCGGGAGTTCGATTTGTTGAAGATTATCGCACCGATCAATTGATTGATGATGTGCAATACCTTACCAAGGGCTTTCAAACCATCGAAGGCGATTTTTGGGCACAAGTTGATCAAGTGGATAGTCAGAATCTCGCCGGCAAAACCTATCACACCTTAGCGAAAGAACCTTTTGACCCGACTTATCTCAACCAATATATCATCGATGAAGAGAGTGATTTTGTTGGTCGGGTGGCACAAATTGAACCCGATAACCTAACCCTTAAAGATCTCAGTCGTGAACGATTAATGCATCGCCGAGCTTGGGACATTACGCCGAAAAATATCTATCAAGCAATGGCACTCGATGCACTGCTCGATCCGGAAATTGATTTAGTCATTCTAACTGGCGCAGCCGGCAGTGGTAAAACACTCCTCGCGCTTGCTTCGGCCCTAGAGCAAACCATCGAACACAAAAAATTCGATAAGATCATCGTCACTCGAAATACCCCTGACATTGGAGAATCGATTGGCTATTTACCCGGTAGTGAAGAGGAGAAAATGTTGCCCTGGTTAGCGGCAGTAACAGACACACTCGAAGCTCTGCACAAAAACGATCACTGCACAGAGGGATCGCTCAAATACATTTGTGATAAAGCCAACATTCAATTCAAATCAATCAACTTCATGCGCGGTCGGTCGATTCAAAATGCTTTTGTACTGCTCGATGAGTGCCAAAACCTCACCGCTTCACAAATTAAAACCATCATCACTCGTTGCGGTGAAGGCACAAAAATTGTGTGTTCTGGCAACCTTGCGCAAATCGACTCTCACTATCTGACCCCGGTCACGTCTGGGCTCACTTATATGGTCGAACGATTTAAAAACTTCGAAGGGAGCGCTAATATCCATCTTAATGGCGTCGTACGCAGCCGTTTAGCGGAGTACGCTGAAGAGAATTTGTAGTCAAATCATAACGCCATAACAGGCGAGTTAATTTGACTAACTCGCCTTTAATTCAAAATAATTATTCACTTTTTGTGAGTTTTTATGTTTTACTGTCATTCAGTAATCTTCACCCTCAAGGACTAGAGCATGGCGTTCAATCTTCGTAATCGTAATTTTGTTAAATTACTCGACTTCTCCCCTAAAGAGATTCAGTTCCTACTCGACCTCTCGGCAGATCTAAAAAAAGCCAAATACTGTGGCACTGAACAAAAAAGGCTACAGGGGAAAAACATCGCCCTGATCTTTGAGAAAGCCTCCACACGAACCCGCTGTGCTTTTGAAGTAGCCGCCTTCGATCAAGGAGCGCAAGTTTCTTATATTGGCCCTTCAGGTTCGCAAATTGGCCATAAAGAATCGATGAAAGATACCGCTCGTGTACTTGGCCGTATGTACGATGGCATTGAATATCGTGGCTTTGGTCAGGCGATTGTTGAAGAATTGGCTGAGTTCGCGGGAGTGCCCGTATGGAATGGCCTGACTGATGAATTCCATCCAACCCAAATTCTCGCCGATTTCCTAACCATGCTAGAGCATGGTCAAGGTAAGCAACTCAGTCAAATGACTTTTGCTTATTTGGGCGATGCGCGCAATAACATGGGCAATTCCTTAATGGTTGGCGCCGCTAAAATGGGTATGGATATCCGCCTAGTAGCACCAAAGCAATTTTGGCCAGAGGCGCACCTTGTCGCCACTTGCCAAGAGATCGCTCAGCAAACCGGCGCAAAAATCACTTTAACTGAAAATGTCGATGAAGGCGTGAAAGGCTGTGATTTCCTTTACACCGATGTTTGGGTATCAATGGGGGAACCTGCAGAAGCATGGGATGAGCGCGTAGCACTAATGACCCCTTACCAAATTAATATGGAAGTAATGAAAAAAACCGGTAACCCACAAACCAAATTTATGCACTGTTTGCCGGCCTTCCATAACGATGAAACCACAATTGGTAAGCAAGTGGCTGAGAAATATGGCATGAAAGGCTTAGAAGTAACAGAAGAGGTGTTTGAATCGTCTCATTCTATTGTTTTTGATGAAGCGGAAAACCGACTCCACACAATCAAAGCTGTGATGGTAGCAACCCTAGGTCATTAAGTTACTTACTGTTTTGCACAAAAAAACCGCTAGGTAATCGCTTGCGCTTCCATTTCTACCGCGTATAATGCTCGGCAATTTGTCTGGAGGTTGTAATCATGCCACGTAACATTTGCACTGTGATGCGCTGCCAATCGCGCGCAACATCGCGTAAGCAACATTGCTTACTGGCTGTTTATTTTACAGCTTCCTCCTCTTTTTAAAGCCTCCCCTATTGGGAGGCTTTTTTATTGCCTAAAATTTTATTCTTTCATCAGATAGGGATGACGATTATGACCAACACGCTTTACAACAAGCATATCATTTCGATTCCAGAGCTATCCCGTGCAGAGCTCGAATTAATAGTCCAAACCGCAGGGCAACTGAAAGCAGAACCTAACCCAGATCTGATCAAAAATAAGGTCGTCGCGAGTTGTTTTTTTGAGCCTTCAACCCGAACTCGCCTCTCTTTTGAAACCGCCATTCAACGTGTTGGTGGTGATGTGATTGGTTTTGATAATGCCGGTAATACTTCTTTAGCCAATAAAGGGGAAACACTTGCAGACTCGATTCAAGTCATCTCTACCTATGTCGACGCTTTTGTTATGCGTCATCCTCGTGAAGGTGCTGCTCGCCTAGCGGCTGAGTTCTCCAATGGCGTGCCAATTATCAATGCTGGAGATGGGGCCAATCAACACCCAACTCAAACCTTGCTTGATCTCTACACCATTGCAGAAACACAAGGCCGCTTAGACAACCTCAATGTCGCCTTTGTCGGCGACCTTAAATATGGTCGTACAGTGCACTCACTGACTCAAGCACTCGCGAAATTCAACAACATCCGCTTTTTCTTTGTCGCGCCTGATGCACTGGCAATGCCCGATTATATTTGTGAAGAACTCGATGAAGCAGGCATTCAATATAGCCTGCACACCGATATGGAAAGCGTGATCCCTGAACTGGATATTCTTTACATGACACGAGTACAAAAAGAGCGCTTTGACGCCTCTGAATATGTACACATCAAATCAGCATACATCCTAACAGCCGCTTTGTTAGAAGGCGCTCGTGAAAATCTAAAAGTGCTACATCCATTACCACGTGTGGATGAAATCACCACCGATGTAGATAAAACCCCACATGCCTACTATTTTCAGCAAGCAGAAAATGGCGTCTATGCACGTCAAGCATTGCTAGCACTAGTCCTTAACCAAACCCTGTAATCGAGGAGCAAGCATCATGACTAAAGAAACTCAATTGCAGGTAGAAGCAATTAAAAACGGCACGGTGATTGACCATATTCCGGCTCAAATCGGCATTAAAGTACTCAAACTGTTTAGCATGCACAAAAGTAATCAACGCGTTACTGTTGGCCTAAACTTACCCTCTTCAGCACTCGGTCATAAAGATCTGATCAAGATTGAAAATGTCTTTGTCAGCGAAGAACAAGCGAGCAAGCTAGCGCTTTACGCTCCGCATGCAACCGTCAATCAAATCGAAAACTACCAAGTAGTGAAAAAGCTCGCATTAGAACTGCCTGAGCAAGTGACTGGCGTTTTTGAGTGTCCAAACAGTAACTGTATTACCCATGGTGAGCCCGTTGATAGCAGCTTTAAAGTGTTTGCTAAAAACAATGATGTTCGCTTGAAATGCAAATATTGTGAGAAAGTGTTCTCAAGAGAAATCGTCACAGAACGTTAGGCTAAAACCAAAGCTCTAAACAGCATGGTCTAACGCTGAACGACACCAATACCTCGCCTTGGCGGGGTATTTTGATCTTTACCTAGTTTCTGAATACAGGCACACTGACGTTCTTTGTTTCAGTGAATTGATTGGAAAACCTCATGACTAAAGTACTTCACACAGAATCTGCTCCAGCAGCAATTGGCCCATACGTACAAGGTGTAGACCTAGGCAATATGGTTCTAACTTCAGGCCAGATCCCAGTAAATCCTGTGACTGGTGAAGTATCTGCTGATATCGCAGTACAAGCACGCCAATCTCTAGAGAACGTAAAAGCGGTGGTTGAAGCTTCAGGCCTTAGTGTCACTGACATCGTAAAAATGACGGTATTTGTAAAAGATCTCAACGACTTCGGCACTGTTAACGAAGTGTACGGTAAATTCTTTGATGAGCATAACGTTGCAAATTACCCTGCTCGTTCATGCGTTGAAGTTGCTCGCCTACCAAAAGATGTGGGTATTGAAATCGAAGCGATTGCGGTACGCAAATAGTCCTAGCAAATCAGAACAATTAAAAAAGGCGAGCTTATGCTCGCCTTTGTTTTTGGTGTTTGAATTATCTTGTGCTAATTCAAAAGCTATTTAAAGCCTTTGGCCTTTTTGATCAAATCATAGGCATTTTGAATCTCTTGCGATTTCTCTTTCGCAACATTCATCATTTCCGGTGGCAGACCTTTGGCCATCAACTTATCTGGGTGATGCTCATTCATCAATTTACGGTAAGCACGTTTCACCGACTTCGCATCCGCATCTGCACCCACACCCAGCACATCATAGGCATCACTCACCTGACTTGCTGAAGAAGCTTGCTGCCATGAACCCGATTTCTGTCCACCAGCCGAATGCCCATTAAAGCCACCACGTTGAAAACGGAAGGCCGCTTCTTGCATGCGTAAACGCTGCTCAAGTTGCTGAGCAGAGAAGCCCAGCTTTTCGGCTATGCGGTGTAAAACGTCACGCTCACTCGGATGCAAATCACCATCAGCAAAAGCGGCTGAGATTTGCAGCTCTAAAAAGAACTGCAGCAGATCAAACCGTCCACCTGATGAGATCTTAACTCGGTTCAGAACTTCGTTTAGAGGAAAATCTGAAGCTTTACCATCGCGAAACGCTTCCTGTGCGGCGGTGCGTTGTGCACCATGCAAGTTCATTCGCTCCATCATGGTACTGGCTAATTGGATCTCTTCACGAGTCACTTGCCCTTTCGCTTTCGCTACGTGTCCCATCACGGCAAAAGCCGCTTTAAAAAACTCTTCTTGTTTTTGTGCTTGGCTTGGGCCTCCGCCAAAAGGTGAAGAGTTAAACCCCGCCTGACTTAAGCGGCGAGCTTTATCAAACTGATGCCCCAAAAATAGGCCAAATAGCGCACCTAGTGGCCCGCCGAACATAAAGCCAAAAAAAGTGCCAAGAATTTTGCCAAAAATATGCATTATGTGCTCTCAATCTCTGAATTTTTTCATCGTTACGCGGTCTGATAGTGCCGGATGAGTTAAATTCCTTTATGATAAAGACCGTTTTATTTCTTAATTCGGTCGTTAGTCCCCAAGTAACCCTGAGATACTCGGCTCAGCGTGAAGATATCGGGATATATTAGCCGAATTTGTCTAGTTAAACAGGATAGTAAAACTCGATGCCACGTTTTCCCCGATCGTTACTTGCCGCTTCAATTAGCGCTGCAGTGTTTACACCACAGATTCAAGCTAGTGAAGCACTAGTTGACGATAGTGTGCAGGAACTACCTGCTATAGATCAATGTTTGATCGATCAACCTGATGCCGAAAATCCAACTCAACAACCAATCAACGTCGAAGCGGATAGCTTAGAAGGCATTAATGGCGATAAAGCTACTTATAGCGGTAACGTGATTGTCGTTCAAGGCAAAAAGCGTATGCAGGCTGATAATGTCACTCTGCATCAGAAAGAGAACGTCGTCGTTGCTGAAGGTAACGTGATGTTCAGTGATGGTGAAGTCAAAACCATTTCTGACAAAGCCGTTAATCATCTCAATACAGAGCATGTTGAACTCAATAATACCAAATACCAATTCCTGTGCGAACCAGGCCGTGGTGAAGCGGTATACGTAGCAAAAACGGGTAAAGCAGTATACGAAATTGAAGATGGTTCAATCACCTCATGTCCAGAAGGCGATAACTCTTGGCGCATGGTGGCATCCAGCATTGACATCGACCAAAACGATGAAGAAGCAACGTTTTACAACCCACGTTTTGAAATTCAAAGCGTACCAGTTTTCTACCTGCCGTTCTTAACCGTGCCGATTGGCGATACGCGTAAAACAGGCTTTTTATACCCAACCGTATCTTACGGTTCGAGTGATGGCTTCGAGATGGAAGTGCCAATTTATTGGAACTTAGCGCCTAACTACGATCTCGAAACAACCATCAAGTACATGCAAAAACGTGGTACTCAGCTGAATAGTAATTTCCGTTACTTGACTGATCTTGGTCAAGGTCAAATTGAATCTGAATATCTGCCCGATGATAAAAAACACCCTGAAAAAGGCGATCGATGGGGCTTCCAATATACCCACAGCGGTATTTATGACCAAGCGTGGAAGTTTGATATTGATTACTCAAAGGTAAGCGATATCGACTATTTCACTGACGTCGATTCAGGCATCGGTAATCGCGAAGACGGGCAGCTGATACAAGAAGGTCAAGTCACGTACCGCAGTCAAAACTGGGATGCATCAATCTTAGCGCGTGATTTCCAAGTGTTAACCGAAGAAGGCAACTTACCTTATCGTCTGTTACCACAATTAAAATTTAACTATTACGCCCCTGAGTTAACCCCATATCTAGACTTCGATATGGTGAGTAGTATTTCACATTTCGATACCGATGCGACCAATAAACCCTCAGCAACTCGCGTGCATGTGGAACCAGGGCTGACGATTCCGATTGGCACCACTTGGGGCACATGGACGACTGAAGCTCGCTTGTTAGGCACTTATTACCAGCAAGACTTAAGTGGTATCAACCTAAATGATGAGCAATTTAATGGTTATAACTTAAAAGAAAATGTGACGCGTGTTATTCCTGAGTTTCGCTCCCATGCAGGTATCGTACTTGAACGTGATACCTACGTCTTAGGAGGTTACACCCAAACACTTGAACCACAGGTACAATACCTCTACGTACCTAAAGAAGATCAGAGTGATATTTATTTATACGACACCACATTGCTACAAACCGACTACTATGGTCTTTTCCGTAGCCGTAAATACAGTGGCGTAGACCGAATCGCACCAGCTAACCAATTCAGTTATGGCGCCTCAACGCGTTTCTTTGATGATCAATATAAAGAACGTTTGAATATCTCTTTTGGGCAAATTTTCTATTTTGATAAATCAACCAAAAATTCAACGTCTTTAGGTGAAAACGAAGACGAGTCTACTAACTACTCAGCATGGGCAGTAGAAATGGACTTCAACTTCAACGATTATTTGTTCTACCATGGCGGAATTCAATACGATATTGATTCCAGCGAAATGCAACTAGGTAATAGCACCTTAGAATACCGCTTTAACGGCGGTTATATTCAAGGTAACTACCGCTACGTAACAAAAGAATATATAGAACAAACCGTCGATCTGAATAGTATTGATAGTACTAATGGCATAAATGGCATCACTCAAGAAGGCATTTCACAAGCTGGTTTCTTGGCTGGTTATACGCTATCACGTAACTGGAATGCCAGTGCGCAATATTTTTATGACTTAACCACCGAGCAATCTCTAGAATGGTTAGCGCGCTTAAACTACCTCGATGACTGTTGGTATATTGGTTTTACTTATAGTAACCAATTACGTGGTTGGAATCCTGATTTCGCCAGTTACCCTAATGCAGAGCCAGATTACGAAAGCAACTTCAGCATCAACTTCGGCATTATTGGTTTTGGTACCAATATCGGCGCCGGTTCTGGTCTATCAGGGCTCGATAGTGCGGGGAACTCGCTTGGCTACGGTCGCCCATTCTACTTAAACAACTAATTTTTTAGCCAGCCGAGATGGCTGGCCAAACGTCTATTTAAAGGGTTATTGATGAAAACTTGGAAATACACGCTGCTTACCCTGGTAGCGGCATGCCATATCGGAACGGCTTCTGCCGAGATGGTTGAAATGGATAAAGTCGCGATTATCGTTAACGAGGGCGTGATTCTTGATAGCGATATTGACACTGCGGTTAAAACACTCAAGTTTAACGCATTAGAGAATGGCCAAGCGCTGCCAAACGAAGATGTATTGGTTGAGCAAGTAAAAGAAAAATTGATCCTAGAAAACCTTCAACAGCAAGAAGCTGAGCGTATTGGTGTACGTATTGATGACAATCGCTTAAACGATGCCATTGCAGATATCGCAAAAAGAAACAATCAGACAATCGAGCAACTGAGCGCTGCTATTACCGCTCAAGGCATTAGCTACCCTGAGTTTCGTGAACAAGTTCGCAATGAGATCGCAGCCAGCGAAGCACGTAATGCATTAGTTCGCCGCCGCATCAATATTTTGCCGGCGGAAGTTGAAAACCTCGCGGAAGTGCTAGCGCAAGAGACCAGTGCGACCGTGCAGTACAAAATTGGCCACATCCAGTTGCGTGTCAACGATGGTGATGACAAAGCACAAGTCGAAGCACAAGCAAAAGAGCTAGTTAAAAAACTCAATAATGGTGAAGATTTTGCCAAGCTCGCTTACGCCTATTCAAAAGGGCCGAAAGCACTACAAGGTGGCGATTGGGGCTGGATGCGTAAAGAAGAGATGCCAACCATCTTTGCTGATCAAATCAAACTGCAGAATAAAGGGACCATTATCGGCCCATTCCGCAGTGGTGCTGGCTTCCATATTCTAAAATTAGAGGATGTTAAAGGTCTTGAAACTGTCGCGGTAACAGAAATCAATGCGCGTCATATTTTGATTAAGCCGACAGTAATCTTAAGTGATGACGGTGTTCAAAAGCAGTTAAATGAATTTATTCGCCAAATTAACGCTGGCGAAGCAACGTTTGCAGAACTTGCTCAACAATACAGTCAAGATCCTGGCTCAGCGGCTCAAAATGGTGAACTTGGCTACCAAACCTCTGATCTCTACGTGCCAGAATTTAAGCACCAAGTGGACACTTTAGCGGTTGGCCAAATTAGCGCACCATTTAAAACGGTACACGGCTGGCATATTGTTGAAGTACTGGATCGCCGCGAAGTAGACCGCACCGATTCAGCAATGAAGAACAAGGCTTACCGTATTTTGTTCAATCGTAAGTTCAACGAAGAAGCCAGTGCATGGGTACAAGAATTGCGTGCCGGCGCTTACGTTGAAATGGTCAAGGATCAACGTAATGTCAATTAAGCGCATTGTTGTCACCGCAGGTGAACCTGCAGGCATTGGCCCAGATTTAGTCTTAGCACTTTCAAAAGAGAGCTGGGATCATCAAATTGTGGTTTGTGCCGACAAAACAATGCTCGCCGAGCGCGCTCAGCTGCTCGGCATTGATGTGACACTACAAGATTACGATGCGACCCTTCCTGCATCACCACAGCAAGCAGGTTGTTTGATTGTTGATCATGTTGCCACCGAGCAAGCTGTTGTTGCAGGTAAACTTGATGAAGCGAATGGCCACTATGTGCTCAACACATTAGAACGTGCAGCCGTAGGCTGTATGAACCATGAGTTTGATGCGGTAGTAACTGGCCCAGTGCATAAAGGCGTGATCAATAGAGCAGGCGTCGCGTTTAGTGGTCATACTGAATTTTTTGCCGAAAAATCGAACACCCCTTTAGTGGTAATGATGCTGGCAACAGAAGGACTACGCGTTGCTTTAGTGACGACACACATCCCACTCGCCTACGTTTCGAAAGCCGTTACTGAGGAGCGATTGGAAAAAATCATTGATATTTTACATCGTGATTTGGTAGAAAAATTTGCTATTCGTCAGCCAAACATCTATGTTTGCGGGCTTAATCCTCACGCAGGAGAAGATGGCTGCTTAGGTCGAGAAGAAATTGAAACTATCACTCCTACCCTAGAGCGGATTAAAGCTCAGAAAGGAATAAACCTGATAGGTCCACTTCCCGCCGATACCATCTTCAATGAGAAATACTTACAAGATGCCGATGCGGTATTGGGTATGTACCATGACCAAGTATTGCCAGTCCTGAAATACAAAGGATTTGGACGTTCAGTTAATATTACACTTGGTCTACCCTTTATAAGAACATCGGTTGATCACGGAACAGCTCTTGACCTAGCAGGAACCGGTCTTGCGGACACAGGGAGCTTCCGAACAGCGCTGACGCATGCAATAGATTTAGTAGAGAAGAAACAATGAGAAATGATGTCCATTTAGGGCACAAAGCGCGTAAACGTTTTGGTCAAAACTTCCTAAACGATCCTTATATCATTGATGGTATCGTTTCTGCCATCAATCCACTACCAGGTCAAAACCTAGTAGAGATCGGTCCTGGCCTTGGTGCTATCACAGAACCTGTCGGTCGCGAAGTCGATAAATTTACTGTTATCGAACTTGACCGCGATCTTGCTGAGCGTCTGCGTAACCACCCAGAACTGGCAGACAAGCTAACGATTCACGAAGGCGATGCAATGCGCTTCGACTTCGCACAGCTGGTGAAGCCAAACAATAAGCTACGTATTTTTGGTAACCTGCCGTACAACATCTCAACACCATTGATGTTCCACCTGTTTGAATTCCACGCGGACATTCAAGACATGCACTTCATGTTGCAAAAAGAGGTGGTAAACCGTTTAGCAGCAGGCCCAGGCAGCAAAGCATACGGCCGTTTAACCGTAATGGCACAATACTTCTGTAAAGTCGTGCCTGTGCTTGAAGTACCACCAACCGCATTTGTTCCGCCACCAAAAGTGGACTCTGCCGTGGTACGCTTAATGCCATATGAAGTACTGCCTCACCCAACAACAAGCCTAAAATGGCTTGAGCGCGTATGTCGCGAAGGCTTTAACCAACGCCGTAAGACGATTCGCAACTGCTATAAAGGCCTGATAGAGGTTGAAACTCTAGAAGAGCTGGGCATCAATCCAGCATTGCGTCCAGAAAACCTAACGCTAGAGCAGTTTGTTGCGATGGCCAACTGGCTTGACGCAAACCATGTATAATTTTTAAGGGCGCTCAGGCGCCCTTTTCTTTTAACACCACACAATGCTACGAGGAGTTATCACATGGATGTCACTCAACCTTGTATCAAAATCCAAGTTCACAGTAAATATATTGCCGAACAATCTAACCCTGCCGAAAATCACTATATTTTTGCCTACTTGGTGACAATTAAAAACCTCAGCCGACAAACCGTACAGCTGATCAGCCGACGCTGGTTAATTACTGATGCCAATGGCAAACAAGTCAACGTGGCGGGCGATGGCGTCGTTGGCCAACAGCCTTTTATTGATGGTCTTGATGAGTATAGTTATAGCAGCGGCACGGCGATTGAAACTCCGGTTGGCGTGATGCAAGGTCAGTACATAATGCTAGATGAAAAAGGCCAGCAGTTCATTGCTGAGATTGAGCCTTTTCGCCTCGCGATCCCCAACGTATTAAATTAGGAACACTTAGTGGCAACTTATATCGTCGGCGATATTCAAGGCTGTTTCGATGAGCTACAGCAACTACTCGCAAAGGTAGAATTTAATCCAAACAATGATCAACTTTGGATCGCTGGCGATCTTGTTGCTCGCGGACCAAAATCACTAGAAACATTGCGCTTTATTAAACAGCTTGGTCGCAGTGCTGTGGTTGTTCTTGGTAACCATGACCTACATTTACTTGCGGTGTCATTAGGAATCCATCGCGTAAAAGAGAAAGATAAAACGGCAGCAATCTTTGCGGCAGAAGATAAAGAAGAGTTACTCACTTGGCTCCGTTACCAACCGCTTTTGGCTGAACATGATGAGTTTGTCATGAGTCACGCAGGTATTTCACCACAGTGGGATTTAACCACTGCCCGCAATGCTAGCCGTGAAGTTGAACAAATTCTTCAGAGCGAGCAATGGCCTTGGCTAATCGAAAACATGTATGCCAACCTTCCCGACTTTTGGCATGACAACTTACAAGGTATCGAGCGTTATCGTTATATTATTAACGCCTTTACTCGTATGCGTTTCTGCTTTAGCGATGGCCGTTTAGATATGCAATGCAAACTACCGCCTAACGAAGTGGATTCAAACGAGCTAATGCCATGGTTTGATCTACCGAGTCGTAAAGACATTGGTAAAACCGTACTATTTGGCCACTGGGCAGCGCTTGAAGGTCACTTTGGTCAGAGGGAAGTCGGCTTGGACACAGGCTGTGTATGGGGCGGAGAATTAACGATGTTACGTTGGGAAGACAAGCAATACTTTGTCCAGCCTGCGCTAACATAAATTAAGGCAGTACATTCTACTTTGCTTCGAGAGATGAGAATCGAGAGCACTAAGCTATAAGAAACGAGAAACGAGAACGTGAAGCGGATCTACAACAGAGAAACCGCAATAATATTTCAGCTCTCGCTTCTCACAACGAAGTGTTCTTACTTATCCAAGATAACAAAGCGCATATCGTAAAGGTTCTTCTCATCTGCTTTGTAGCTCTCAGAGTGGCTCTCTACAAAGCTATCATCCCAAATTGGGAATTGAGTATCCCCATCAACGTTCGCATCGATATAAGTCACATAGAGACGATTAGCAATGGGTAAACAAGCCGCATAAATTGCGCCGCCACCAATAATCATGACCTCTTCAACCTCACCAGCCGCAGCAAGTGCCTGCTCGATGCTTGTCACTGTAGTGACTCCGTCAATCTGAAGTTGATTATCTCGACTGATCACAATGTTTTGACGTCCTGGTAATGGACGACCAATAGATTGATAGGTTTTGCGCCCCATCACCACAGGCTTTCCCATTGTGCAGCGCTTAAACCATGCAAAATCAGCAGGGAGATGCCATGGCATCTGATTGTCTTTACCAATCACACGATCGTTTGCCATTGCAGCAATCATACTAATGATCATTCTTCATCCTTAGGTCCATAACAAGGTCAATGATAAGGCCGATCATACAATCGGACGACGGCGATAGAATAACAAGCCTGGCATGGCTAAGCCAACCGCTAAACCAGCGATAATGAACATCGCTTTGAGAAAGTTGGTCGTGAGCATTTCCAGCAACTGTGGTTCAAAACCACGATGGTTCAACTCCACTAATGCAATCATCGCTTTAAAGGCAAACACTCCGGGAACCATCGGAATTAAGGAAGCAACAGTAAAGACTTTCGGATGAGCAAATAACTTACGTGACCAATACACACCAATCATGCCAACCAAAGTGGCAGCAAAAAAGGAAGCCCACTCAATGGGAACCCCAAAGTGCATCATCAGGTAACGAGAGCCATGGCCAATTGCGCCCCCTAAGGCACAATAAATCAGCGCTTTTTGCGGCACGTTAAAGACTAGCGCGAAACCTACGGCAGGAATGGAGGCAAAAAACATGTCATTCAATAGACCGAACAACAATTCCCAGTTAATCATACTAACCACCCCCACACTTCAAATAAGCTCATCGCCGCAACGATGCCAAGACAGGTTGCCAATGTCAGTAAACTTGCCATCACAAAGCGGGCGATGCCCATATTGACATAACCTTTAAGCATATCGGCCACCGAGTTGATCAACGGCACACCGGGAACCAACATTAGGACCGAAGAAGCCATAACAATCGTCGGTGCATTGCCCAATTCGTGCACCACCGCTTGAACTGAAATAGCGGTCGTTACAAACGCGGTCACCGTGAAATTAACCAGAGGATTGAAATGTCGATGGCCTATTTCTTGTCGTACGATCATGCCAACGGAAGAGGCGAGAAATGTCATAGCAAAAACCATCCAGTCTCCTCCCGCTAAACGGCTAAACGCCGCACAAGATAAACCGATCATCACGACGACTAACCAACGGTTATAACGCTTGGGACTGATTTGATTGAGCTTATGCTGGGCAAGATAGTCATCAATAATGCCACGTTCAAGCATGATACAAATACGCTGAACTTGAGTAATAGCACGCATATTGATGCCACGATCTGGGCAGCGTCGAGCAGTGGTAATACAGTGGCCATGGTACACCGTAGTGACCACCAATGAACTTGCCGATAACGACACTTCCACTTCGTCCATGTCACAGGCCAAACCAATCCTTTCCATGATACTGCCAACCAATGCGCTTTCGGCGCCATGAGCTAACAACATTTGTCCTGCTTGAGCAATTAAGCGCGAGACCGCTCTTTGCTTAGTTTCCATACAATTTGGTTTCCATACAACTCAGCTTCCATACTAATTGAATAACGCCTTGCGTCCTGTCCCTCTGTCCTATCCCGATATAGAAAAGGGCGACAATATTGTGAACAAATTTAATGCAAATAACTTTGATTTAAGACGTAAAAATATTTGAGGCGAAAAAAAACCGCAAATAAATGCGGTTTTTTTAATTCGATCGGATTAATCGCGAACGTAGACAACGTGGCCGTCATCTTCTTCGTCATCCCAGTCATCATCGTCATCATCACCATCTTCAGTGATAACGTTTTTGCCTGACATTGCGTCTTTATGGTAATCATCCCACATGAAGTCGACTTTGTCTTCTTCACTAAGTTGCTCCAACTCGCGTGGTAGCGTTTCCATAAAGTCAGCAAGCTTGTAACAAAGCTCTTTAGTACCTTGACGATTTACCGCTGAAATTTTGAAGTATTCTTCTTCCCAGCCAAGTGCATCCAAAATACCTTCGATGATCTCATCTGCCTCTTCTTCAGGCATCAGATCCACTTTGTTAAACA
Source organism: Vibrio sp. N418 (assembly GCF_000222565.1). NCBI lineage: Bacteria > Pseudomonadati > Pseudomonadota > Gammaproteobacteria > Vibrionales > Vibrionaceae > Vibrio > Vibrio sp. N418. The sequence goes on along the minus strand of NZ_AFWD01000040.1, from coordinate 92,057 downwards.
CTAACCAACGAGGTTTGTCTGCCAGTTTCTCACTGTACTGTTCTAGCTCATCAATGATCGTCAATGCATTTTGGATTGGATCCGATTGATCAACCGGCATAATATCGATCATGTGCAGCAAAACACGACAACGCTCAAGGTGTTTAAGGAAACGAATACCTAGACCAGCACCATCAGCCGCACCCTCGATAAGACCAGGGATGTCAGCGACAACGAAGCTCTTCTCTGCAACAACACTTACCACGCCTAGGCTAGGGATCAGAGTCGTAAATGGGTAATCGGCTACTTTTGGTTTTGCAGCAGACACTGCACGAATGAAGGTAGATTTACCCGCATTTGGTAAACCAAGCATACCAACGTCAGCTAGTAATAGTAGCTCTAGGCGCAATTCACGAATTTCACCTTTGGTACCTAACGTCTTTTGACGAGGTGCACGGTTTACTGAAGACTTAAAGCGCGTGTTACCAAGACCGTGCCAGCCGCCTTTAGCAACCATCACTTTCTTACCATGTTCCGCAACTTCAGCCACAATTTCATTGGTATGAATGTCGACAGCACGTGTACCAACTGGAACTCGCAGTATTTTGTCTTTACCACGTTTACCAGTACAGTTACCACCACGACCATTCTCACCACGTTCCGCTTCATAGAAGCGCTGGAAACGGTAATCAATTAGAGTGTTAAGGTTCTCATCAGCAACGATATAAATATCACCGCCATCGCCACCGTCACCACCATCAGGACCACCTTTGGTGATGAATTTTTCACGCCAAAAACTAACAACACCGCTACCGCCGTCGCCAGCTTGAACTTTAACTACCGCTTCATCAACGAATTTCATCTGTTACTCCGCATTTTGTGCGTTGCAATATCATGTTTAGAACCAAAACGGTTCCATAACCACGATATAAATTCTAGCAGATCCCATATACAGATCGATCACCTGAGATCTTGGACCGCCCTACTTTGGACCAAATAACGAGAGGTTTTCCTTTAAACGTTAGTCACTTAGGATAACGTTGCCCAAAAGCTTCTGGTTATTTGGTTCTCGTATAAATAAAAAACCCCGCCGATTTGGCAGGGCTTTTAAATTCAGCTAGAAACCTAATTCTAAGCTAGAAGCGTGAATTACTCAGCTGCTTCGATGCTTACGAATTTACGGTTCTTAGGACCTTTAACTTCAAATTTCACTTTACCTTCAGTAAGAGCGAAAAGAGTGTGGTCTTTACCAAGGCCTACGTTGTTACCAGCGTGGAATTTAGTACCACGTTGACGAACGATGATGTTACCTGCAAGAACAGACTCGCCACCGAAACGTTTAACACCTAGGCGTTTGCTTTCTGAATCGCGGCCGTTACGAGTAGAACCACCAGCTTTTTTGTGTGCCATTGTTAAGCTCTCCTAATACGATTAAGCGTTGATTGCAGTGATTTTCACTTCAGTGAACCACTGACGGTGACCTTGCTGCTTACGTGAGTGCTTACGACGACGGAACTTAACGATTTTGATTTTATCGCCACGACCGTGTTGTACAACTTCAGCTACAACTTTGCCACCCTCAAGAAGAGGTGCACCAACTTGAATGTTTTCACCGTTAGCAACAAGTAGAACTTTATCAAATTCAATTGTCGCACCAGTTTCAACGTCTAATTTCTCTAAACGAAGAGTTTGACCTTCGCTTACACGGTGTTGTTTACCACCAGATTGGAAAACAGCGTACATATTTTACTCCGCTTTTTCCGCACAGCCTTTACATGCATTTTAGCAATTTGGGTGTGCGCTAAACTAATCATCAATAGGGCGCAGATTCTACAGAAGAGCCTTGCCTATGACAAGCCATATTTTTAAAAAAATGGCGAAAAGGTAATCGCCAAATAAAAGTGCCGAGATCATGCCCTTAAAGCATGTATTTTTCAACGTTTTTTAGTGTATTATTCATCTATTAAAGAATGTGTAAACACCAGACAGGTCCTAACCTCAGCCGGAATAACAATGGATTTTAAAGCTATCCAAACGCTTACTGCCAGTGACATGGCAAAAGTGAATGAAACAATTCAAGCACAACTAAACTCTGATGTATCCCTGATTAACCAACTAGGTTTCTACATTGTCAGTGGTGGCGGTAAACGTATTCGCCCACTTCTTGCGGTCTTAACTGCTCGAGCTCTAGGCTATCAAGGAGAGGCGCATACCACTTCCGCCGCCTTTATCGAGTTCATCCATACTGCAACTTTGTTGCACGATGATGTCGTTGACGAATCAGATATGCGTCGTGGTAAAGCCACTGCAAATGCCGCTTTTGGTAACGCAGCAAGTGTCCTAGTTGGCGACTTTATCTACACTCGCTCTTTCCAAATGATGACGGAGTTAGGCTCATTAAAAATCCTCAAATTGATGAGTGATGCGGTCAACGTTATTGCAGAAGGCGAAGTTCTACAGTTAATGAACTGCAACAACCCCGATACGACCGAAGAAAACTACATGCAGGTCATCTACTCCAAGACAGCTCGTTTATTTGAAGCGGCAACTCAAATTGGTGCGATCTTAACCGACTCACCTGCGGAAGTAGAATTAGCGCTGCAAAACTACGGTAAGTATCTTGGTACCGCATTCCAATTAATTGACGACGTGATGGACTACACCTCTGATGGTGAAGATATGGGTAAAAATGTCGGAGATGACCTTGCAGAAGGCAAACCAACTCTACCATTACTCCATGCCATGCATAACGGTGATAAAGAACAAGCGGCAATGATCCGTGAAGCGATCGAAAAATCGAACGGCATGGATCGTTTGAATGATATTCTTGCCGTCATGGATCAAACAGGATCTTTGGATTACACCCGCCAAAAAGCGAATGAAGAAGCAGACAAAGCGATTGCTGAATTGGCTGTGCTGCCAGAATCAGAATACAAACAAGCTTTGATTACACTTGCTCACTTGTCTGTAAACCGCACCAAATAAGCTCAGCGCGAACAATGCGCCCTAGCAAAACGAAAAAGGTAAGCCTCGGCTTACCTTTTTTATTAATCCGTCATTAATAGTATTTGTCACAGCCCGGATGCAATTGCGGTTCATCAAACACTTCATCCAAGCCGAGCGCCTCTTGATGGTGCGTTTTCGTGTTCTTAACAAGAACTGAACGTGTCACGCTATCAACGATCAAAACTTCACTGATACCATGATGGCAATCTATCAACATACCTTTATATAGATGATCAATTTCCATTTCCGACTCCTTGTTTATGTTTGCTTACGAACAAGCAGCTACAAGGATCAAAAAAGCCGATCATAAGATCGGCTTTTACGTTGAGCTTTGATTACATTATTTTACGAAATCAACACCAACTTCAATATCACCATTCAATGTTTCTAGCATGCCGTCCAGCGCTGCTTTCTCGTAATCACTTAGCGCACCGTAGCTTAGAACTTCTTCTACGCCATCTTTACCAAGCTTAATTGGTTGAGCAAAGAAGGTTGCATGCTCACTGCCACCTTCTACATAAGCACACTCAACCACGCCTTGCTCACCTTGTAGTGCTTTCACTAGCGATAGACCAAAACGACACGCCGCTTGACCCATTGAAAGTGTTGCAGAACCGCCACCCGCTTTCGCTTCAACAACTTCGGTGCCGGCATTTTGAATACGTTTCGTCAACGCTTCAACTTCTTCAGCGGTAAACTCAACACCTTCTACTTGAGAAAGTAACGGTAGGATTGTCACGCCAGAATGGCCACCGATAACAGGAACACGAACGTCGCCTGGATCTTTATCTTTTAGTTCAGCAACAAAGGTTTCTGAACGAATAACATCCAGTGTTGTCACACCAAACAGCTTACGCTTATCGTATACGCCTGCATTTTTCAACACTTCAGCAGCGATAGGTACTGTCGTGTTAACAGGGTTCGTGATGATACCGATACACGCTTTCGGACAAGTTACCGCAATTTTTTCTGCCAACGCTTTAACAATACCAGCGTTCACATTAAATAGATCCGCACGATCCATACCAGGCTTACGCGCAACACCCGCCGAGATCAATACTACATCTGCACCTTCAAGCGCAGGTGTAGGATCTTCACCAGAATAACCTTTGATCGATACTGGTGTTGGGATGTGACTAAGATCTGCGGCCACACCTGGAGTAACAGGTGCAATATCATAAAGGGCCAGATCAGAACCTGCTGGTAGGCGATTCTTAAGTAGTAGGGCTAAAGCTTGTCCGATGCCGCCAGCGGCACCAATAACGGCTACTTTCATCGTAGTTCTCCTTGAGAAATCATCTCTTTATATATTGGTAGGGTAATTTTTAGTCTGTTCTATAGCCAAAGCTATAGTAATTAACCTCTGATTACAATTCTTTAACGTCAGCTTTGCGAGGTTGCGCACCTCGCACTTTACGTGCTACATGTCGCCCGCATAATAACATGACAAACCCCTTACATGACAATGGTTTAACAATCATTTCTATCAGCAATTAGTGATTGTTTTTGTGTGACTTAATTGACTTTTTTTCAGTGGTTAGCTGGCAGAAAATGCATATATATGCGAGAATATTCACTTGATTACGTGACGAAAAGAAAGAGAACCATGCGTCATTCAGAAAAACAAGACAACTTAGTTCGTGCATTTAAGGCACTATTAAAAGAAGAGCGCTTTGGCTCACAAGGGGACATCGTTGAAGCATTGAAAACGGAAGGGTTCGAGAACATCAACCAATCCAAAGTGTCTCGTATGTTGACCAAATTTGGGGCAGTTCGAACACGCAATGCAAAAATGGAAATGGTCTACTGTTTACCCGCTGAATTTGGAGTTCCAACGGTTTCAAGCTCTTTAAGAGAACTCGTACTTGATATCGACCACAATGCAGCCCTGGTTGTGATACATACTGGACCAGGTGCAGCACAACTTATCGCACGTTTGCTTGATTCCTTAGGTAAAGCAGAAGGTATTCTTGGCGTTGTCGCAGGTGATGACACTATTTTCATTACACCAACGGCAAACATTACCACTGAACAGTTGTTTAACTCTGTATGTCAGTTATTTGAGTACGCCGGTTAACCCTTATCAACGGTTCAAATATCATAAATCACTCTGCATTTCGTAGTGTGATTTATGTCACATCTTAAATAAAACTCCTCCCACCACCAAAAACACACATAACACCATGATATAAAACACTTTTAATTACAAATTATAACGAACAAAACCACTAATGCAGCAGCAAATGTTGCTAAAATGTTTAACAATCATATAATTATCTGTTGTTTTTTTGGTACTATTTAGCCACTTTTCTATTAAATCGCATGGAAAAGATGCCGTTTCTAATATAGGAAATTCCCATAGCAACTACACTTGCAGTGGGGTTAATAATGAATAAAGGAAGGAAAATTCATGGCATTGAACAAACTTATTCAAGCTGGCGCAATTGCGGCAGCTGTTATGGGTGCTGGTGCAGTTAACGCACAAGAATTTATTACTATTGGTACCGGTTCTGTAACTGGTGTTTACTACCCAACCGGTGGTGCCATTTGTAAACTGGTCAATAAAGGTCGTAAAGATCACAACATCCGTTGCTCGGTTGAATCAACGGGTGGTTCTATTTACAACGTTAATACCATTCGTGCCGGAGAACTTGATTTTGGTATCGTTCAGTCAGACTGGCAATACCACGGCTACAACGGCACAAGTAAATTTTCCGAGCAAGGCCCGTACAAAAACTTACGTGCTATGTTCTCGCTTCATACCGAACCTTTCAATATCATCGCTCGCTCTGATGCGGGTATCGAAAATGTTTCTGACCTAGCAGGTAAACGCGTCAACATTGGCAACCCTGGTTCTGGTGACCGTGCGACCATGGGCGTTGTAATGGACGCGATGGGTTGGACGAATGACAGCTTTAAATTAGCTTCAGAACTGAAAGGTTCTGAGCGTTCTCAAGCATTGTGTGACAATAAAATCGATGCGTTTGTCTACGTTGTTGGTCACCCAAACGGTTCAATCAAAGAAGCGACAACATCATGTGATGCGAAGCTGATCCCTGCAACGGGTGAACAAATTGAAGCGATCGTAAATGCTAACCCTTACTACGCATTTAGCTCAGTACCTGCAGGCATGTACCGTGGTACAGACCAAGATGTCAATAGCTTCGGTGTTGCGGCAACAATGGTAACGACGGCTGATGTTTCAGATGAAGTAGCTTACAACGTAGCGAAAGCCGTATTTGAAAACTTTGATACCTTTAAACGCCTACACCCAGCCTTTGCAAACCTGAAAAAAGAAGACATGGTGAAAGCAGGTCTTTCTATCCCTCTTCACCCGGGTGCAGTGAAATACTACAAAGAAGTCGGCCTTCTTAAATAAGCCGCTCTTTTAGTAACTAACAACAAGGAGGCACCGCCTCCTTGTTGACCTCCAACGTCTCACAGCAGACGTCTTTAGGCTTAACCTAAGCCTTACCTCTTTTTTACCTAGTAAATCAATCGATACGCATTTTCTAGTCAGCTAACTACACTGATAGGTGCGGATTCAGGTCCAACATTAGTTATGAATTGGACCAGTTATAATAAGGATAAGGTACATGACGCAGACTACAACACCGTCGCAAGATGTGCAGGAAATGGTCGCACAATCCGATACCGGAGCACGCTCACCATCAGGCATTCCTGGACGTATCTTATGGTTTGTACCGCTATGTTGGTCTCTATTTCAACTTTGGTACGCATCCCCACTACCGTTTATTTTTAATTTTGCAGTATTAAACGATACTGAAGCACGAGCAATACATCTCACTTTTGCTATCTTTTTGGCCTTTACTGCCTACCCTGCGCTAAAAGGATCGCCCCGCGATCGTATTCCTGTCTTCGACTGGATTCTCGCGCTAGCTGGCAGCTTCTCTGCAGCCTATATCTATATATTTTATGCTCAACTGGCCGATCGTTCAGGCGCACCAACCTCACCCGATATCATAATTTCGGTGGTCGGGATGTTATTACTGCTTGAAGCAACACGTCGTGCATTGGGGCCACCGCTAATGGTTGTAGCTGCCGTCTTCTTACTCTATACCTTCGCTGGCCCTCACATGCCAGATGTTATCGCCCATAAAGGCGCGAGTTTAAATAAAACAATGTCACATTTGTGGCTCACCACCGAAGGGGTCTTTGGTGTTGCGCTTGGCGTTTCCACCTCATTCGTATTCCTATTTGTATTATTCGGAGCCATGCTTGAACGCGCGGGGGCTGGGGCATACTTTATCAAGGTAGCCTTTTCGCTACTTGGCCACATGAAAGGCGGCCCAGCAAAAGCAGCAGTCGTCGCATCAGGCTTGTCTGGCCTAGTCTCTGGCTCTTCCATTGCCAACGTGGTGACAACCGGTACCTTTACCATCCCGCTGATGAAGCGAGTTGGCTTTCCCGGAACCAAAGCCGGTGCTGTCGAAGTTGCCGCTTCAACTAATGGTCAGCTCACACCACCAATCATGGGGGCAGCTGCATTTTTAATGGTTGAATACGTGGGTATCTCTTACGTAGAGGTGATCAAAGCCGCCCTACTACCAGCACTCATTTCTTATATTGCATTGATTTACATTGTCCACCTCGAAGCGTGTAAGGCGGGCATGGAGGGCTTACCGCGTCGACATAATCCAACCTTAATCCAAAGTCTATTGTCGTTCACCGGCACTATTTTGGGTTTATGTGTGGTCAGTGCTGCGGTTTACTATGGGGTCGGTTGGACAAAAGATGTCTTTGGCGGTGCTGCAACGCCAATCATGGCAGGAGCCTTACTGATCGCTTATATCGCCCTATTGCGCGTGTCCGCTAAGTACGCCAAAGAAGGGGATATCGAGATCGATGCGGAGTTGACAGAAGTACCCGATCCCGGCCCAACGATAAAGTCAGGTCTACATTACCTACTGCCTATTGTGGTTTTGGTTTGGTGCTTAACAGTGGAACGTTTTTCTCCCGGTCTCTCAGCCTTTTGGGCCACGGTGTTTATGATCTTTATCTTGATCACTCAACGCCCACTCAAGGCAATAATGGCAAAAACCGGCGATATCCAGGAGCAGACAAAGCAAGGCTTTATCGACCTAGCCGAAAGCTTAGTATCGGGTGCACGTAACATGATTGGTATCGGTGTTGCGACCGCCGCCGCTGGTATTGTGGTTGGTGTAGTGACTTTGACAGGTATTGGCCTAGTGATGACCGAGTTCGTTGAGTTTATCTCTGGCGGTAATATTCTACTGATGTTGCTCTTTACCGCTGTGATCAGTTTGATCCTCGGCATGGGCTTGCCCACCACCGCCAACTACATAGTGGTCTCAACTTTGATGGCGCCGGTTATCGTTACCTTAGGTGCGCAGCATGGCTTGATCATTCCATTGATCGCCGTTCACTTGTTTGTGTTCTATTTTGGCATACTCGCGGATGATACTCCCCCCGTTGGTTTGGCAGCTTTTGCCGCCGCCGCCATCGCTAAATCCGATCCAATCCGCACTGGTATTCAAGGTTTTACTTACGATATTCGTACTGCCATTCTGCCCTTTATGTTTATTTTCAATACCCAGTTATTGTTGATGGGCATTGACTCTTGGTGGCATCTGGCACTCACCGTGATCTCATCGATCATAGCGATGTTGCTGTTTTCTGCCGCGACACAAGGTTGGTGGCTAACCCGCAATAAATGGTGGGAAAATCTACTGCTATTGGTTCTAACCTTCTCGTTTTTCCGTCCTGGTTTTTGGTGGGATATGGTTTACCCAGCCAAAGATATCTCACCCGGTGTCGAAATAGCTGAAATCACCCAATCCCTTAATGTTGGCCAACCGATAGAATTGCGAGTTTCAGGAGAGAACCTGATCGGTGACTATATTGAGAAAACCGTGCGCCTTCCCTTCGATGATGACGCTGTTACGGCGGAAGAGCGCCTAAGTTCAATGGGCTTAATGCTCAATGAAAGTGACGGAAAGATGATGGTTGATATGGTTGAATTTGGTAGCCCGGCAGAAGCCTCAGGTATTGATTTCGACTGGCAAATTGACTGGGTTATTCAAGATGCAGAACGACCGATGAAAGAGTGGGTCTTCATTCCTTGCTTGATGATTGTTTTCTTAATGGGCGCCAATCAACGACGCCGTATTCGCCAACAATCATTAACAGCCTAATCCACTAAAGGCTCTAGTATTAGGGCCTCACTGAGAAAAATGTATGTATAAACAGATCCTTGTTCCGGTTGACTTAAATGAAAAAGGCTTCTCAGATCGTGCGATTGAAATTGCGGTTTGGCATGCCAAGCAATCTAATGCGCAACTGCATTTACTAAATGTGCTACCGGGCATTCATATGTCGATGGTCGCCAGCTATTTTCCTAAAGATGCTGCGCTAAAAATGAAGCAAGATGTCAGTGTTCAGCTCAACGCTTTTGCTAAACAACATATTAATGAGCAAGTACCTTATCAAGTGCATATCGCTGAAGGCAAAGCGTACAAAACGATTTTGCAATACGCAGACACGTTAGGGGCAGACCTGATTGTTATGCCAAGCCATAAGCGTTCTAAACTCGATAAAGCCGTACTCGGCTCTGTCGCCAGCAAAGTGGTACAAGCCTCACCGATACAAGTTTTGGTGGTTAAACCACAACGCTAATTCGTAGCATTACGGATTTAAACTCAACAAAAAGGCGCTCAATATGAGCGCCTTAATAGTTTTTAACTATCGATATTATATATACAAGCCATTTTTCTTTATCAAGCAACTGGCTAATAATGAACCTATCATTTCGTACATAAGCTGCTCATCATGAAAAAGACTCTGACCTTTGCTTCAATTCACTTTACTATCGCCTTTACTGTCGCCTACTTACTAACCGGTGATATTCTTATCGGTAGCATGATTGCGATGATTGAGCCAAGCGTGAATACGGTCGCGTTTTATTTTCATGAACTGGTATGGGCGAAATCTCGATCTCTACAACGTTTAGCCCAATCAGCCAAAGTAAAAACCACTAGCTTTGCGGTGATCCACTTTAGTGTCGCGTTTAGTGTGGTTTACTTATTAACAGGTGATGCTTTTGTTGGCGGTATCATGGCAGCAATCGAACCTACGATTAACACTTGTGCTTACTACTTCCATGAAAAAGTCTGGTTACGTAAACAAGCACAACATCAATCTACCCAACCTTGGGCTTGTGCTCACTAACTGACCACTACAATGGGTAGTGCTGCACACAAAGGTCTTCACATAACCCAACATTAAAACGTTGGGTTTGATCATCAAGGCTGACTTCTAACAGATATAAGTAATCACCACCCGCCTGAGTCGGATTATGGTAGATCGGCGCCTCGATTTGAAATAGAGCGGATGTATGGTTATTTCGTACATCAATCGGCAACTGGTAGGTCATGCCATTAAATTTCACTGCAGCTGAAACCAAGCCTGATGCGTAAGTCTTATAGTAAAGGTTAACCAAAAACTCACAGCCACCACCGTGGTGCCAAATCTGTTCAGTACTGACATGCTCTAAACGAACATGGCGTATAAACTGCAAATAAGGCGCTTGCCAAATACCCATGCGGGTATCGTGTGGTTGATACTGCTCTTGATTCAAAGTACACACAGCTTGCAGCTCTTCGTCTAGCAACCAATCTTCATCTTGCTCAAGAAAAAGAATTTCAAAGCGGTTACGACCAAGCTGTAAATAAGGACGTATATCTTTTTTATAGCGCGCTTGCGTGCCATCACAATCAAAGACCGCAACCCCATTGAGTCGCACCTCGGCATAATAATCCACTCCACCCATGATCAGATCAATCGCAGGAAAAGCGAGCATTGCTTCATCGACGTCAATGTCATGCATCAAATGCCACTCTTGCTCGGCGATCGTCAGCTCGGTGAGTGTCTTGGGGAGAACATGACTAAGGGGATTTGGAAAAGTGATGTCGTCTTGAGGTATCGATAAGTCCGTTAATGGCGAGAGTTGCCATAGACCCGCGAGAGATAATTCCATGTAATATAAACTTGCGCTAGATCAATTTAGCACGAGTATAGTGAATAGCATCAGAGATAGAAACAAAAATACCAGCACAGTGGCTGGTATTTTTTAGTGCTTACAAGCACTCACATTAGATAACGCGATTACTCTTCATCATCTTCGTCTTCATCAGGGTATAGAGCGTCTTCGCCCTCATAGTACGTACCCCAACCATCATAGATGATGTCATATTTTTCAGCCAGGTGAACCAGTTTAGACACTTGCTCATCAATCGCTTCTGGGTTCAATGCTGATTGCATTGTCGCATCGCAACAAAGTAGCTTTTTGCCATCTTCGTCTTCTGTTTCTTCAGCTTCTAAAACTTCAAAGCCCATCTTAAATGCTTCAACAACCGCTTTTTCTAACGTGTCAAAATCTTCAGCAAATAGATGGTGCTCGATCTCATATAGCGCATCTGGATCACTGCCATCTTCAAGCAATGCTTGGATAATATCGCGAGTCTCTTCCTTTTGAATCTCGATTAATTCTTCTACCGATAGATATTCATCTTCATGAGACATAATAGCGCTCCAGAGTGTGATAACAGGGATGATGATTTCTTGCGACGAAATATCGCATGGATCAAAAAAAAATTCCACCTAGAAACAGGACTAGCAATGATCTTTATCCGAATTTGAACGGCTTTATCGCGAAGATCCCCACCAAAAGGATCTAAATCCCCCCTCTTCGCCTGCTATTGGTCAATAATGATGAAATCAGCAGATCATATCGTTCACTCAATCCAGCCTGAAACATACATTTCGCCTTATTATGAGTATTGATTGCATAGTTCGCAGTCTGCCTTTACGTCATATTCCCCTTCTTCCCCCGTGTAAGTAACGACTCCCCCAGACAAGCTAAATGAACCCGATGAATATTAACGCATCACTAATTACATGGAGTTAAAGCAATTTTTAAGACCAATCCACTAACAAACTGTAAAACCCTAGTCATATGACCAATATAAATGGCGATATAAAGTATTAGATATTAACTACAGACTTGCATCTTTCTCGTAACATTGTCATAAATAGAAGAGGAATTAGATGTAAGGATACATAATGAGTAAGTTGTATGTAGGCTCAGAAGTTGGTCAATTAAAACGAGTGTTGCTCAATCGCCCCGAGCGTGCACTCTCTCACCTCACGCCATCGAACTGCCATGAATTGTTGTTTGATGATGTCTTAGCAGTAGAAGAAGCTGGGAAGGAACATGACGAGTTTGCCAATACATTGCGCAGACAAAATGTCGAAGTGTTGCTACTGCATGATCTGTTAGTCGAGACTCTTACCGTACCAGAAGCCCGAGATTGGCTGTTGACCACGCAGATCTCCGATTTTCGTTATGGGCCAATGTTTGCCCGCGACTTTCGTTGCTATCTAAGTGAAATGGATAACGAGCATCTCGCTTCAGTCTTATTAGGTGGTCTCGCCTATTCAGAGCTGCCGTTTAAATCAGCCTCCATTTTACCCAAGTTGCACCGCTCGCTCGATTTTGCGATTGAACCGTTACCTAACCATCTCTTCACTCGCGACACCTCATGTTGGATTTATGGTGGCGTATCACTCAATCCAATGATGATGCCAGCTCGCCAACGCGAAACCAATCACTTACGGGCCATTTATCACTGGCATCCTGTTTTCGCCGGGCAGGATTTTATTAAATATTTTGGTGATGAAGATCTTCATTACGATAATGCCAACATTGAAGGCGGTGACGTGCTAGTGATTGGTAAAGGCGCGGTATTAATTGGTATGTCAGAACGGACGACAGCACAAGGGGTTGAAAACCTAGCGGCGCAATTATTTAAACATAACCAAGCAAAACAAGTCATTGTGGTTGAACTGCCAAAAAGTCGCTCGTGCATGCACTTGGATACAGTAATGACTCATATGGATATCGACACGTTTTCCATGTACCCCGAAGTGATGCGTAAAGATCTCAATACTTGGGTGTTGACCCCTGAAGGTGACGGACAAGTGCATGTCGAATCGGCCCCCAACCTCATGAGTGCGATTGAAGATGCGCTGGGGCTAAATGCACTGAACATTATTACTACGGGTGGGGATAGCTATGAAGCTGAACGAGAACAGTGGAATGATGCCAATAATGTACTGACCGTGAAACCCGGTGTGGTAATTGGATATGAACGTAACGTTTATACCAATGAAAAATATGATAAAGCGGGTATTACTGTATTACCGATACCGGGCAATGAGCTCGGCCGTGGTCGCGGTGGCGCACGTTGTATGAGCTGCCCAATCGAACGTGAAGGGATTTGACAATAAAGAGCGGAAGCGAGAAGCGAGAAGCGAGAAGCGAGAAGCGAGAAGCGAGAAGCGAGAAGCGAGAAGCGAGAAGCGAGAAGCGAGAAGCGAGAAGCGAGAAGCGAGAAAAAGAATAGAGTGAAAAAAGGGCTAACGCAATGACGTTAGCCCTTTCAATTAATCAGTGTCAGAACCCAAGCGATCGTTTTTCAATTCTCGAAACGAAGCGTTCTGCTGTTCGTTTTATTCTGTACCGCCAACGGTGATTGAATCTAGCTTCAAGGTTGGTTGACCCACACCAACAGGGACACTTTGACCAGCTTTGCCACAGATACCAACACCGCGATCGATACTAAGATCATTACCCACCATCGAGACTTGCTGCATCGCTTCAAGACCAGAGCCAATTAAGGTTGCACCTTTCACTGGTCGAGTGATCTTACCATTTTCAATCAGGTAAGCTTCCGAGGTCGAGAAAACAAACTTACCAGATGTGATATCAACCTGACCACCACCAAAGTTTGGCGCGTATAGACCTTTCTTCACGGTTGATATGATCTCTTCAGGCGTATGTTGACCCGGTAGCATGTAAGTATTGGTCATACGTGGCATTGGTAAATGCGCGTAAGATTCGCGACGACCATTGCCCGTTGGGGCAACACCCATCAAACGAGCATTCAACTTATCTTGCATGTAACCTTTCAGCACACCATTTTCAATTAAGGTGTTGTACTGGCCCGCGACACCTTCATCATCGACATTCAATGAGCCACGCAGATCTTTTAACGTACCATCATCGACAATAGTGCACAGGTTTGATGTCACTTTCTCGCCAATACGACCACTAAAAACGGACGATTCTTTACGGTTAAAGTCACCTTCTAAACCATGACCCACCGCTTCGTGCAGTAGGACACCTGGCCAACCAGAACCCAATACTACTGGCATTGTACCAGCTGGTGCTGCATCCGCTTCGAGGTTAACCAATGCCATACGAATCGCTTCATCAGCGTATTGGTAGGCAACATTTTGACCTTCGATGCTCGTGAGGAAGTAGTCATAGTTGAATCGGCCACCACCACCTGAACTACCACGTTCACGGCGATCGCCTTTTTGCGCTAATACCGTGATCGACAAGCGCACTAATGGACGCACATCGCCAGCGTAAGTACCATCGGTTGCCGCCACCAGCATTTGCTCATGCAAACCGCTTAGGCTAATTGACACTTCTTCAATCAAGGGCTCTTTAGTGCGGATATAAGCGTCGAGCTCTTTCAGCAATGCAGTTTTCTTCTCTTTTTCCCAGCAGTTCAATGGGTTTACAGCTGCGTAATACGCCTGATTGTCAAAACGCTTAAAAGCTTGAACCTTGCCGTTTTGACCTTGTTGAGCAATACCGCGAGCAGCGATTGCACTCTGCTTTAAACCATCCAGTTGGATTTGGTCAGAGTAAGCGAAACCGGTTTTCTCACCCGTTACGGCGCGTACGCCCAAACCACAATCAATATTGAACGAACCATCTTTAATGATGCTATCTTCCAGCACCAAAGACTCATGCCAACTGGACTGAAAATAGATATCAGCGTAGTCAATTTGACGAGTGGCAATGCTCTCTAATGTATTAGCGATGTCTTGTTCGGTCAGACCGCCTGGCTTGAGTAGCGCATCTTCTACGTGATTAATTGTCATATTTCACTCTTAGTTTTTAATTTGATTAGTAAAGCGACTATGCGTCAACACCGGCATCGCCGCTCTAATCTCATGTACTGCTTGTAAATCCAGCTCAACCAATAAGTTACCTGGCATTTCATCTAAGCTGGCAAAAATTTCGCCCCATGGAGAGATCACCATTGAATGTCCCCATGTTTGTCGTCCGCCTTGATGGACTCCAGTCTGGTTAACCGCTACGACCCATGACTGGGTTTCAATTGCGCGTGCGGTGAGTAATGGTTGCCAATGGGGTCGTCCGGTTACAGCCGTAAAAGCCGCTGGTACCACAATGACGTTAGCACCACGCTTAGCCAATTCGCTAAATAACGGCGGGAAGCGCACATCATAGCAAATCGTCAGACCAAGGTGGGCAAAAGGTGTTTCGATAGTGACGATTTCACTGCCCGCTGCGAAAGTTTCTGATTCCCGATAGCGCTGATGACTGTCTGCAACATCAACATCAAACATATGCAGCTTATCGTAATGGCTCACCAGCTCACCATCACTATTAAACACCAGTAAAGTGGTCGACACGCCATGTTCGCGTTGAATCGGCAAACTGCCCATCACAATCCAAAGCCGATAACGACGAGCCATTTGAGCAATTTGAGCCTGAATTGGCCCTTGATTTAACGGCTCCGCAAAATAGTGATAGTCGCTACGAGAACCAAACACCACTGCGTTTTCAGGCGTAATAACCCAAGTAGCACCTTGCTCAGCTAAGGCAGCCACTTGTTGTTCAATGTAGGCCAGATTCGCTTGCGGATCTGGCCCTGAGGTCATTTGTATAAGTCCAACTCGATCCATGAGTTCTCCTTGCTATATCAGCGTCACTTTTACTTCACCGCATCGCGCAGTTTTTTCGGTAACTCAAACTCGCCTTTACTACGTGAAAGCTCTTTTACGACAGGTGCATCCAATGGCCCTTTAACTTCATAGTCCACCTGAGTAAACACCTCAACCACAGGGGCAATGACCGTCGTGATCGCTAACACATAGAGCGCCGTTTGTGGTGTGACAGCAAAAGCGGTCAGTACCGGAATGCCCGAGGTAATGTCAGGCACAAAATTCACTTCCGCATCAACAGTGCGATTATTTAAATTAGCGAGGCCTTTGATGGTCATCTCACCCGCAATCGCATCCATCTTGATGTTATTAGTGAGGAAAATACCGTTCTTAATCTCACCACTGCCAGTAATCGAGTTAAACGCCATCCCATCATCAAATACATCACTAAAATCGAGCTGCATTTTACGAATAATTGAATCTAAGCTAAACAAGCCCAATAATTTCGCCGCACCACTGACATCGGAAATCATGCCCTTACCCAGCTTTGAGTTTACCTCGCCAGATAGGGAGCTGACCTTCATTGACCATGGTGCACCATTCCACTCTAACTTGGCGGTAATATCATAAGGGGCTTTTTGAATCCCAGACGATATACCAAAACGCTCCATCACTTCACTGTTATTATCGCCAGCCACTGATAGATCAAATTGAGTATGACTTTGTTCGCCGTCCAATAACCACGAACCATGCATATCAACTTTACTGCTGCCACTTTCTAGCGACAGTTTTTTCCACTCCAAGCGATTACCTTGACGTTGCAGATCAAGATGAGCGGTACCCAACTTGTACCCTTGTACCCACAAATCATCGATCGCGAGCGTTATGTTAGGTACTTTCTGATGGAAGCTACGATCAAACGCCGAAATCAACGGGGAGCTTTGGTCTTCCGCTTCAAATAAGCGCTTACCTTTAAAACTCTCTTCTTCAAGCATAGGAATAAACACGTGCAAACGCTCAAGTTTTACTGAGAGATCATACGGTTCAATATAGCTTGCTTCTCCTTTCGCCTCTTGACTAGAAAGGTTCATGTGCCAACCAAGGTTTTTACGCTTTGCGTTAAACGCCACATCATTCCAATCAATTTCCGCCAACTTGAGTTCATCAACATTAAGATCAATTCGCTCAGGGCTCGGTATGGTGGGTGTGTTTAATTGTGCCAATACAGACTGATTTCTCGGTGCTGGTTGACTCAATGCCGCCAGCCACGCATCAAGATCAAATTGCGTCGCTCGTACTTGCAGATCGTGGCCTACTATCGGGCTGATTTTAAAACTGCCTTTTCCCAACACCATATTGCTCGCGGTCAATACGGGAGTTTGTGGACGAATATCAATTTCGGTTTGATATTTAAAATCAGGTAACTGCAAGCGCGCAGTAATCGATTCTTGGTTACCTGACGCTTGCAAGTGAGCCTTTCCTTGCTGACCGACTTGTCGATTAAGTGGATAAGGGTAAGTACTCGCTAACATCTGTAAATCGGCGCTGGCATCGACTTGATAAGTGAAGCCAACATCGTTGAGCTGTATATCGACATTGGTTTGCCAAGGCAAATGACCTGTGACAGGCGCTAGCCATTGCGCACCAACGTATGGCGCTAATGGTTTCACATCCCAATCGCCCAAGACATCAATACCGACACGGTAGCCGCTGCCTTCATTTTCACCATTAAAGTCAATCGAAACTGGTTGAGCTAGTAACTGAGCCGATAAGCCCGCCGCTTTTACCACATCATTATCGAATTCAATTCGTCCCGATACCGTTTCTAATTGCATTGGCGGCGTATCAATCGTGACGTGATTATTTTTAAGATCAGCATAACCCCAAGCGCGAGTATCATAATCAGAAAAAGGGACGATCAATTTGAATTCAGAGCTCACTAACCCATCAACCTGAATAGTCGTCAGTGCAGCGCCAACAGAGTCCACCAGCGGAGAGGCCATCATGTAATCGCGTACCGCATTACCTTGACCATTAGCCGATGCTTCAATTTCAATATGACCATTTTCAGCAAGATCAGGAATACGCCCCGTAATACGAGTCGCGCTTACGCCCATCAACTTGGCACTATGGGAATCAAGATGCATCGCTTCATTTTGAAACAACAAATCGAGTTGCAAATCGGTCACCGCAGGCCAACCAGTATCAAAACTGAATTTACCTTGCTCAACTTCCACCCAGACTTGGAACATACCGTCGTTTTTTTGGTAAGGAAACTCTGCTAGTTCGCCATACCAAAGCACCTTAGCGGTCTTAGCTTTACCACCTTGAATCGCGGTTGAGAGGTAATCGGTTAGCTCAGCACCTAACGCAGGTGCAGGCAGATATCGCCATGTTTCACCGGCATTAAATACATCTGCCTCTGCATACAATGATAGAAATGGACTTTTCCCTGTAGGAAAATCGAGTCTAAATGCGCCGAGTACTTGTAAATCAGGTGTGGCAGCCGTAATTTTATCCGCCCATAAACGCCAACCTTGTGGGCCAAGGTTTTGCCAAACCATATCAATTTCGGCTTGCTTGATTCTTAATGGTGCTTGGAATACATCGCCATAAGGGAGTTGGTCATCAATAACACTTAGCTTTGCGCGTGCCTGATGATAGTCACCACTCACATCTGCTTCGAGATGATTAATGCCAGGAACCAATTGCCATTGCTGGACCTTACCTTGCGCGAGTTTGGCTGAATACGTTAGTGACTCTAACTCTTTCCCCATCGCAACACGGATATCTTCAAGCTCTCCACCCAGTTTTAATTGCTCTAGAGTTTGCGTGAGAGAATCTGAATCCGGCGCCAACTTCACTAACGGGGCGATCGCAGCAATATCCAGTTGGGAAATATTTAAACGCCACTTATCCTCTTGCCAATTAAAGGCAACATCCAATTCAGGCCAAGAGTTATCATCGGTTCGCAGTTTTAGTGAGTGAGCATTTACTTGCCAACCCTCATCACTTGGTTCCAGAACAAAAACACCAGATTCGAACATCAATTCATGACGTCCACCTTCTTGCCAGACTAATTCTGATGGCAACACTTCCACATAAGCGCTCGTCGGCTTACTGCGATTAAGCGTTAGCCAACTATTTAAACTAACCTGACCTTTTTCAATCCCTGTTTCATGCTGTAGATACCCCGTTAACCATGGCGTGATCAGAACATTTTCGGCTGAAAGATAAAATTCACCAGTGACATCAACCAATGAACCGTGATCAACGAAGTTGCCTATCACATCCAGCGAGTTGAGCTGCGTCTCTGCAATCGTCACCTCACCTTCAACTGCGTGGTAACGGCCTTCATTTTTCCATTTAAGGTTTTCAATATCCAGTTGGCGCTCTTCACCATTCACCGACATAAACTGTACGGTCGAGTCTTTCAGTGCAAATTTATCTAACTGTCTCAGCAATAACTTATCGAGTTGTTCAATGACACTTTTCTGTTCGCCTTTTGGTGAAAGTTGTCGGCTTTGCTCCGTGTTTTCCCACTGAATAGCGCGAACATCTAAGTTGAGATCGTGGATATTAAGGTCAGCAATCACTGGCTCTAACTGGAACAGAGACTGGAATAGGTCGAATTCAACTTCAACCGTTTGCGCTGAAAAATCGATACCACTGCCTTCGGGCGTTTTAGCCCGAACATTCGACAGTGCAATAGAAGGGTGGGTATTGCGCCAAAAACCGCTGATTTCACCAATTTCGAAGTCCAGCCCGCTGCCTTGGTTTACCCAAGTCTGGATCTGTGTTTGAAAATGGTTTAACTGCGGTAAAGTAATTCGCAATGCGGTGACCGCAATGGCTAACGTTGCCAATACGGTCACACACATCCAAAGTAACGCTCGTGCTATACGGTTTACGGTTTTGCTCACAATCGTCCCGCTACATCATCACAACGTCAAATTGCTCTTGGATATAGAGCGGTTCTGCTTGAATTTTCACTTGTTTACCAATAAAGACTTCTAACTCAGCCAACGCGTGTGATTCTTCACCCTGCAGCGTTTCGGCTACCTTTGGTGAAGCGTAAACAACAAACTTATCAGCATCGTAGGCACGGTTTACACGCGTAATTTCACGCAGAATTTCGTAACAGACTGACTCGACTGTTTTAACGCTACCGCGACCTTCACAGGTTGGACAGGTTGAACACAATACATGTTCAATGCTTTCACGCGTTCTTTTACGCGTCATCTCAACCAAGCCTAAGTTGGTAAAACCATTGATGTTGGTTTTAACGCGATCTTTATTTAATGCGTTCTCCAAAGAAACCACCACTCGTTTGCGATGGTCTTCCGACAACATATCAATAAAATCGATAATGATGATGCCACCCAAATTACGTAAACGCAGTTGACGAGCAATCGCCTGAGTCGCCTCTACGTTGGTATTAAAAATGGTCTCTTCAAGATTACGACGGCCAACAAAAGCACCGGTATTAATATCAACCGTTGTCATCGCTTCCGTTTGATCAATGATCAAGTAACCACCCGATTTCAACTCTACCTTACGATCAAGTGAGCGCTGAATTTCATTCTCGGTATCGTACATATCAAAGATCGGCTTATCGCCTTCATACAGCTCTAACTTTTCCGTTAGCTCTGGCACATACTCTGAGGTGAATTCTTTTAGGTTTTCAAATTCCAGACGTGAATCGACAAGAATTTTAGTCAGTTCCGTGCCAACAAAATCACGTAAAATGCGCTGTGATAGGCCAAGTTCACCATACAAGGTTGCACGAGTTTTGTATTTACTACGACGCTCTTTGACCTTAGACCACAAACGCTTTAGAAAAGCGGCATCTTGTCCTAGCTCTTGTTCATCGGCACCTTCTGCTGCGGTACGGATAATAAAACCGCCATCTTCATCGCAGTAGTGTGCGACAACTTTTTTCAGGCGGTCACGCTCTTTCTCACTTTCAATGCGCTGGGATACGCCCACATGGCTTGCGCCTGGCATGAAGACTAAGTAGCGTGAAGGCAGGGTAATGTCAGTGGTCAGGCGAGCGCCTTTGGTTCCGAGCGGATCTTTAACCACTTGCACCACGATATCTTGGCCTTGACGAACCAACTCTGAAATATCGCGAACTTGGAATTGTTTCTTTTCGTTTTCCGCCACACATTCGGTATGAGGGACGATATCTGAGGCGTGCAAAAATGCCGCTTTATCTAAACCGATATCGACGAAAGCAGCTTGCATACCAGGCAAAACTCGACTGACTTTGCCTTTATAAATATTGCCGACAATACCGCGTTTGGCTTCTCGTTCGACATGAACTTCTTGTAGTACTCCACCTTCGATCATCGCTACGCGAGTCTCGCTTGGAGTCACGTTGATCAACAACTCTGCACTCATGAGCGCACCTCAATGTAAATTATAAAAATTTGTGCAAGAGCTGGTCCGTTTCAAACAATGGCAGGCCAACTACGGCGTGATAACTGCCTTCGATTCGAGTAACAAATCGTCCTCCCAATCCTTGGATCGCATAACTGCCCGCTTTATCGCATGGTTCGCCACTTTGCCAATATTGTTCAATTTCTAGTTCGGACAAAGGCTTAAACCATACATCAGTGGTCACGACGACCGTCTCTTGCTGCTGTTTGGTTGCTACCGTGACGGCCGTCATCACTTGATGTGCTCGTCCTGATAGCTGTAATAACATTTGTTTGGCATGCGCAAGATCAGACGGCTTCTCCAGCACACTCTGATCGCATACCACGATAGTATCTGACCCTATCACAACAGATTCTGCAGGAGCGCTTGCCACTCCTGCCATGGCTTTATCTAATGATAAGCGAGATACATACTGCTGCGCAGTTTCATTTGCTTGGCGCACCTCTTCTACATCGGTGCAAATCACTGAGAATGGATATCCCAACTGGGTGAGTAGCTCTTTACGACGCGGAGAACCTGACGCTAAAACTAAATGACTCATGCTTACCTCACATGCCAGCGGCGTCTAACACGACGCATTAATAGGAACATCCACGGCCACAAAATACAGTTAATCAAACCCGCCCACAGTGACATTGGATTAAAAGCGATATCTTGGATCAGGTATTCACCAAAAAAGATCATCACTTCTAACGCGATTGACAATAAACCAATCACCATCGCTTGCTGCCACAGCGCCATATTACGTATCACGAGGAAATTCAGTGCGACAATGTAGATCAGGATCGCCATCATCATGCCACGAATACCAAGGGTAGAACCCAGCAATAGATCCCAAAGCAAACCTAGAATTAATGCCGTCCCCACGTTAACACGATGCGGTAGCGCCAGCACCCAATAACAAGTCACCAGTAATAACCAAGAGGGACGCAATACATCCAATACACCCGGCCAAGGAATGGTTTGTAAGGTCAGCGCGATAATGAAGGAGGCAATGATCACCATCTTGCCTCTAAATAAACTACTCGCCATTCGCGCTTACCTCAGCCATGTTATTTGGATCCGCTTGTTGTACTTTTTCTTGGCGAGAATCACTTGGCCAAATCAGAAGCAAATAGCGCAGACGGTCAAAATCAACCACCGGATCGGCTTCAATCAGGGCAAACTCTCGATGGCTATCACGTTCAACATTGGCGATATACGCCACTGGGTATCCTTCAGGGTAAACGCCGCCAAGTCCTGACGTCACTAACAGATCACCTTGCTGAATATCGGTACTAATTGGAATGTGATCAAGATGGATGGTATCCACCTTGCTGTTACCAGAGGCGATCACGCGAATATCGTTGCGGATCACTTGTACCGGAATAGCACTATTAGAATCGGTGAGCAGCAACACACGGCTGTTGTGCGCAGAAACAAAGGTCACTTGACCAACGATGCCTTTTTCATTAGCCACCGGCTGACCAACATAAACACCATCAATTAGGCCTTTATCAATCACCACTTGATGACGATAAGGTGAGGTATCGACCGCCATTACTTCTGCAACCATCTTACGTTCATCACGGACGAATGATGAACCAAGCAGCTTGCGTAGACGTTGGTTTTCTTCTCGGTATTGATCTAGCAGCAATACATCGTTTTTAAGACGCAGCACTTCACGTTTTAAAGTACGGTTACTTTCCATCACGTCTTGACGAGCATTAAAGCGCTCATAGAGGCCATCAAACATAGTACGTGGTACATCCGCCATATACTGGATCGGAGCCACTATACTATTCAATAGATAGCGTACTTGAGCGAAAGCGCCTAAACGACTATCAGCCAGCATAAGGCTGGCTGATAAAATCACGGCGAAAAATAAGCGTAATTGAAGTGAAGGTCCTCGGCCAAAAATAGGCTTCATTGATTCTGAGTTCCTTTAATCTTTCTTATTTTGCCCAAGCCACGCTTGGGCATCAGCGATTATTCTTCGCTAAAGAGATCGCCACCATGCATGTCGATCATTTCTAATGCTTTACCGCCACCACGAGCCACACACGTTAGTGGGTCTTCTGCGATAACCACTGGAATACCCGTCTCTTCAGTCAAAAGGCGATCGATATCTTTCAGTAGCGCACCGCCGCCTGTCAATACCATACCGTTCTCTGAGATATCAGAAGCAAGCTCTGGTGGACATTGCTCTAGAGCAACCATCACCGCAGAAACGATACCAGTTAGCGGCTCTTGCAGCGCTTCTAAGATCTCGTTTGAGTTTAGACTAAAGCTACGTGGTACACCTTCTGCAAGGTTACGGCCGCGAACTTCGATCTCTTCGACTTCATCACCAGGGTAAGCTGAACCGATTTCATGTTTGATTTTTTCAGCAGTCGCTTCACCAATCAAGCTACCGTAGTTACGACGCACGTAGTTGATGATCGCTTCATCAAAACGGTCACCACCGATGCGTACAGAAGATGAGTAAACCACACCGTTTAGTGAGATAACCGCAACTTCAGTCGTACCACCACCGATATCGACCACCATCGAACCTGTTGGCTCAGAAACACGTAGGCCAGCACCAATCGCTGCCGCCATTGGCTCATCAATGAGGTAAACTTCGCGAGCACCTGCACCTAGCGCAGATTCACGAATCGCACGACGCTCAACTTGCGTTGAGCCACATGGCACACAAACCAGCACGCGAGGGCTTGGTTTTAAGACGCTGTTGTCATGCACTTGTTTGATAAAGTGCTGCAGCATTTTTTCAGTCACGTAGAAGTCGGCAATAACACCGTCTTTCATTGGACGAATCGCTGAAATATTACCAGGCGTACGGCCTAGCATCTGTTTTGCAGCATGACCGACGGCAGCAACACTTTTGCCTACGCGGTTACGGTCTTGTCGAATAGCAACGACTGAAGGTTCGTCAAGAACAATACCTTGTCCTTTAACATAAATAAGGGTGTTAGCTGTGCCTAAATCGATTGAAAGGTCATTCGAAAAAATGCCACGAAGTTTTTTGAACATATTCTTCGCTCGTCCTGAAAGAATTAGAAGATAAAAAATTGGTTTAAATGTACCAATGCCTTGCCATCACAGCAAGGCATTGTCTAATAAAGATGGAGTGAAACCCGCAATTTCTAACAGTTTCCTTACTTAACGCAGATTTTTGACAATCGCTAGAGGCCTATCAGGTCAGATTCACCACGGAAAATGATCTTATCGTTACCACGGAAGATCCCGAAAGTCGCCACCGTGGAAGGATCTTCATCCCCTAACCCACTCCAGTTATATTGAAGCCAAGGTTGTGCTGTACTGTTCATGCCACAAGTCACACCAGAACGAGATACTTGAGGAGAAGTATGCCCCGTCGCCACTGTATCATCCAATCGAAGCCAAAAACGTATTTGCTCACGAATAGAGTCATCATCGCTGTCGGCTTTGGCTGTTAATTTATCGAATTCACCATCAGTGACACTTGTCGAACTCGCTGCGCCACTCAACTGAGAGTCTGATGCTAAACCTTCACTCCACATTGTTTGCTTGCACACATAGCTTGCAGAAGAATTTAACTCAGAGCGGCTGTCATCAGTACTGAGTGTAAATTGTGAACCGTTCCAGTATTCCACTCGCAGTGGAACGGAAAGCTCTTTGCCTGACTGACCGCCGGAGCTACCAAGAGTCATACGACCAAAACGCAACGATGGCTGGTAAGAGAACGCCTGTTCGGCAACCGCATTATCGGCATCAAAAGAGGCTGGATCATGTGCTTCTACAATATTTAAGCCAAAATCAGTGCTGGTTGATAAGGGGTCAGTAGCAATATCAATATTAAATGGGCCATTTTCTTTACTAGTAATGGTTGAACCACTAACCGTACTAATCCGATTCACGCTTGCCGTATCATCATCAAGCACCCAGTAAGATGCTCCCGTATGCTTCTGCCAACTTCCTGCTGGTATATCAAGATCCAACTCATTGCCTACACGACTGTCTTGTTTTTCACTGAATGTCGCTTGAAGGTCGCTATTAAACAAATGATAGTTTTTGACTGGGTCGGTCTGTCCATAAGCAAATGCTGCGACCTTAATCGCAGCCGATTCAAACGGCTGGCTCAAATAGGTTATACCATTTTGATTCGCTGGAGCAGTCCAAGTCGACTCGCTAATAGCAAAATGACTCGGGTAGAAACGACCGATATTTTGCCGATCGTCAACGAGGCTCTCTCCCATATAAATTGCCGAGGTTTTAAATTCAATTGTACCTACTTCATCCCACCAATATTGTACTGTTAGCGGTGATGGACTCGCCGGAGAAAAAGCAGGAACCACTGACGGAGTAATAACACCTATTTCGCCCAGAGTCGGATAAGCAAGGTTATAACCAACCTCTATTGGGCCGTTATCTAGTGCATAGTTGCTCGTCACCGGATAAACACATTCATCTTGAGCAGCCCCCTTTGAATCTGGGTGAACAATAGGAATGAATGTAGCTAAAAATGGTCGACCTGCGGCCATAAAGCCAAAATCTTCCGTCGTTGTGGCTGGATTAAGATTGCTATTGTCATCACTTTCTTTAACATCACAAATCGCAATTTTGTAAGGGCGAGATTTCAATTCAAAATCGCCACTTAGCACGCCTTCTCCCCCCACTGGACAGTTATTCAAACCAGAACAGTCAAACTCATCGTCCTTTAAGGTAACAACAAATTGTCCACTTTCACTGATAATCAAAGGTGAGTTGGATTGACCATTACGGAATTGAGGCTCGTATGCTAATGTTCCTTTGCTCCCCCCAATCGAAGCACTTGGCGTTACCAACTCATAGCTAACCTTGGGCTTACCTTGATATTGGGTCGCAATTTGTGGCTTATTGTTCTTATCGCAGGTATACACACTGGCAGATATGGCAGTGGACTCGCCTGCAATGACACTAATGTCATCAATTGAGAACTCAAATGGGTAAAATTGGAAATTTCGATAAACGATATTACGTCGGTCCTGATTCATCTTCACTTTCAGTGTGTAATCAGAATTCAATTTCGTTTTATTTGGGTTGGAGGTGGATATTTCTAACTTTAATTTACCCACACCATTGGTTAAAAATTGCGTATCTGAGATTGCACTACCGATATTATCAATCACCGTCGCTTTCAAATACGGCGCATCGCCAACTTGTTGGTAATAAAGATCAACCGTGACGCCTTCCAATATAGGAACACCATCTTTTTTGGTGCTAATAGTGAATGTCGGCTTTTCATCACCACATAGCAAACCACTATCTCTTGGCGGAGTAACAATTAACTCATAGCGACCATCTGATACATAACACTGACTTGGTGGCTTGGCATCAATAATATGGTTATTACTCGTGATCAAAATTTGTTGTGCTGAAATAGAGCCTTCAAACTCAAAGCCATTACCTTGAATTGAAATCGCACTTGAAGAGTCTACATACCATAGCGCTCTCATGGTTAAGGAGTTTTTATTCGTTGCCAAATGGGAAGAATTGCCATGACCAATAAGAACTAAATCTTCATAGTCACCATGCGCATTCATGTTTACATTATTACCATCTACCTCAAACTTTTGGTAATGGATAAATACTTGCCCTTTTGTCTTTAGACTCGCGCTGTTCTCTAACTCGAGCTCTTCGATCCAATACTCACCATTAAGAAATGTTAATGTCGCATTATCGTCAATCTCTACTTCCGAATAACGCCCTGGAGTAATCACGCAGTTGCCTTTAGAGCAGGTGAATTTTTGCGAACCATGGCTAAATGATTGTAGGGCTGGAGGAAAATCAGGAAAGGTCAACGATGGATCAAGAATACACGCTTCCGTGTTCGTTCCATCATAGATACAACCACTATTTTTTCCCGAAAAATTAATAGATTGGTAAGACAAAGGGTCTAGATTCGGTAAATATATTTTTGTCTCGTTACCATTCGCACTAATGGTACCACCGAACGGTTTTCCTTGATGATAATTATTATTTTGCAAAGAACTTGGAAAGTACTCACAAAGGTCTATTTTAGGCGACCCATAGACAAAATAAGCTAGCTCTTCGGGAACAGGATGGCTGCGATTGGTATGATCTTCTTCCAAGGTCAAAGTAAAGTGATTATCAGCACTTAAATCACATGCACGAACCCATCCACCATCGCCACCATTGCGAGTTTGCTTCTTCGCTATAACACCATAGTCATGATAACTCTGTGGTAAATCAATCTTAGTATCTCTGCATGACTCAATTAAGCCTGCCAATCCATTTTTCTGGCTATAGGTTACGGGTGATTTCACAAACGAAAAATCAATGTTATCAGCGGTCACCCCAGTGAAACTTGGTGCCACTAAATAACCGACCTCTCTGGAGCGTTCTGGTAATGATGGTAATGCCTGACGGCCAAAATCTAGCGCAAAACGAAAACCACTATTGTCAGGTCGATGAATCGCCGCCGTTACCCAGAATGTTTTACTCGCGTCAGGCTGAACTTGTGCCAACACGACCGGATCACGCCCATCTAAGCTAATGCTATAAGAATGTGAATCCCAACTTTCTCCGCTCCTATTCCCTTGTCGCTGATACTGAGACGTCGTTAATCGCCCCACTTCCACCACTTTATTGGGTTGGTTAGGATCTGGCGCCCAAATACCCGGCTCAGCCACAACGTAATAAATCGGATCCATAATCTGTTTTTGAGTATTAAACACATTACGCTGTTTAATCTTAGCTTGAGTTAAAGAGACCGATTCAAGCGTGGCGATCGCAGGGCCCGCATTTGCGATATCATTCTTATCAATCGAAGACATAACAAATACCACCGGAACTTCTTTGTAAGACTTAGTAAAAACAATCGTACAAGAGGTGGTGTGACAATTTTTGCCATCAATGACACCAAACTCAAACTGAGCAAAAGCAGCATTAGCAATAAACCCAAGCATCACAACAAACAATCGCAATAATATTTTCATGGCTTATTCCCTCACCCAAATTTCTTCCGCTCGTTCCACTACACTTTTGCCTGAGCCACAGCTCACACGAGCAACCAACCTAAAGTAATCGACTTGCGCCAACCTACCTGCAGGTGTACAGCTTGCCTCTACAAGTGCGCAGTTCTGTGCGCTAATAAACTTATCATCAACATCAACCAGAGCAGAAACATCGAGCGTGGCACAATGAGTTGCAATCGCACTACTTTCACTCTGCAAGGGATAAATTATCGTTAAGGCATCTTCATTGACTGATTGTGCTAACAACCACGCCTGCGTACCTAGCACTTCTTTGGTTTGAGTGTCAGCATTAGACCACTGAATTCGGCTCAAGGTAGTGGCTAAAAAGCCCATCACGACCAAGACGAAAATCACCACAATGTATAAACTTCCACTTTGCCTGCGTTGATTAAGGAACATTGAGCACCTGCACATCTTGTTGGAATCGAGTTGATTCATCGTTTTGCGTAAAGTTTAAGTCGATATGCACCACACCATTATGCTGTACCGTTGCTGGTGTGTAACTGAGTGTACCCGTCACTAGTGCCGAGTCATGATCCGTTAAAGGTTGAGTGGTTAACGGCAAACTGCCATCCCCCTCACCACGGACAACGCGATCACCGATAATGCAATAGGAAATCTGTCGATTTATATCGGTGATATATTGGCGTTGGCTAACGGAGCCCCCCACCAAATCCTTCGCTCGATCAGGCAAAGAAAAAGTAGAACCCGCCGCACCGGAACTGGCATGTTCAACCATAGTGGTCAAGGGAAAGCTATTGGTTAGAACAGCCAGGTTTTGTCCAGCAGCTAAGCTTTGAGAAGGGTGAATCAGTAAATATTTATCTTTTAAGGTCGCCACACTGGCATCAGGATCACCGACAATAAAATTAATGTCGCCACCTGATACAACATAAAATCCAGAGTCAACGATCGGGTAGAAAGAAAAACAATTGCCTCCAGAGATAAAAATGTTCGGTACGGCATGGCGAACTTCACGTGTCATTTTTTCTAATACAAATTTCGCTTGAGTCTGCAGTCTTTGGCGATCCACGCTATCAGCATAGCCTGTCACGCCTAACTCGATAAAACCAGCAATGCCAAGTACCAAAATGCTACTCACCAACAAAGTGAGAACCATCTCAATTAAAGTAAATCCACGGCGAAACATCAGTAATTCCCCCGATAAGCAATAAACTCAAGTGCCGGCTGCTGGCCAGCTTTTATCTCTAGAGTGATCTGTTTGAGCATTTTATCTGGCGTATTAACAAAGTAATTGACCGCAATATTGACCTCGAAATTATGATAAGCGCTCTCCTCTCCAGCGGAAATCAAATCATAGAGGTTGTTAGGACAACTGCTTGTCACTGCAGATGTCGTCCAACAGCCGATAAAATCATCGACATCGTTAAACGTTGATGGTATTTCACCATCTGGCCCCAACGATGATGAAGCTCCCGAGATACCGCTGCATAGCTCTGAGTCAGTATCACTAGAAGAGCACCGAACAACACCACCTAATTGCGTACTATGCTGATCAAAGCTGCGCGCTAGAATCTGCGTCATCAAGCCATGACCGAGCGCAGAGGCTCGCGACTGATAATGAAAATCAGCAGAACGAGTAAATTGAGGGACTAAAAAGCTGGTAATAGTGACCATGGCAATCGCCATCACGACCATTACAACAATGCTTTCTATTAAGGTAAAACCATGAGATGTCTTCATTAGAAACACCCCGAGGTAGAAATCAGGCCATTAGGGCAAACAGAAACAACAGCGCGACTATTGCTGGCTTGAATTGTAATCGCGACCCCAGCACTAGCACTGCCTTGTGGGTTGCCCAGCAAATCAAACTCAATAGCATTAATGTTGGGGGTAGCTGAGAAGCTCACACTGTCATCACTGACCCAATCACTACGACTGTCACTGGGACTCGTACAGGACTGTTTTGAGCCAATACAAGACGAAGATATTGATAGCACAAAACTATCATTTAAAGCACTGGTATTGGATTGCATGCGATTAAGCTGCACTTGACGGGCAACCGAGATGACAGAATCTTGAATGGCGAATGCAGAAAAACTGCCCACGCCGATATAACGGCTAGCAGCATACGCAGAAATGATGGCCAATAGGATGATCACGACGATCAATTCGACCAAGGTAAACCCCAATCCTTTGCGAGTTTTCATTCAACCTTCGTCAATCAGAAATAAACTTTAGCAGTATACCGTAAGGGATTAAAAATGCGGTGATTTTACGGAAACTTTGAGAGCGGCGTAAAAAAGGCCAGCTAGACTGGCCTTTTAAAATTAAAACTGCTTAATTACAGTCTACAACAGCAATTGTTGGTTCAGCGTCCGTAGTCAGCATTGTATAACGCACAAAACAATTCGTTGCATTTGTCGCATCATCACCAGCAAATGTATAACTAATTACACCAGTAGCACTAGAAACCACATCCCAATCACCATCAGCATCAGCTAAACCTACAACAGCACGACCGATACCAGTTTGAGATGCTTCTGGGTAGCCGTTAACAGTATCAATATCTGCTTGACCGGCTGCTCCAGAAATAGATGAATCAGTTTCACCTTCAACACCATTAATAGCTGCGCGACCGTAAACAATACCCGTTGCACCAGCCATTGCTCCTTTTAGACCTTCTAGTGACGCATTACGTGCATCGCCTTGTAGGTTAAGAAAACGTGGTGCTGCAGTGACTGCTAGAATACCTAGAATAACAATCACCACCACTAGTTCGATAAGGGTGAAACCACCTTGTCTTTTCATAGTATCAATCTCTCTATTTTAAAATTATTAGCAGTACTACTGCAGGGTTACGGTCACACGACCGGTTTTGATTTCATACTCAAATTGATGTGCAGTGCCGCCTTCTCGCTGGATATAAATACAAGAGTCGCCAGAGTCACCCGCTTGAGCGGAATACTTAATGTTTTTATTAGCTTCAGCATTTTGAACAGTATCAACTTGAGGAGGATTCTGAAGCAAGTTCTCCATCAATAATATGCAGGTTGATTCTGATACATTGGTCGGAAAATCTGTATTTCCGTCCTTAACCGTAATTGGGTAACCATCGCGGAAGCCTGTCTCTTTACCATCAGCAGATTCTGAGCGAGTTAACCAAAAATCGACGCCATCGTAATTAACGAAGTTTTGCTTTTGATTATTTTCAGTAATCGAAGGACGCGCTTCGGCTTCCCACTGCGCACGAGCAGAGAGAACACCTGTAGCAAAACCGCCCGCAACACCTTCAATGCTGGCTTTTTTCGCCTCATCGGTTACATCTAAAAAACGAGGTAATGCGGCAACCGCCAATAATCCGACTACAACAATCACCACGACAAGCTCAACTAATGAGAAACCAGTTTGTTTATTGTTCATAATCATCTCAACTCGCTTTTTGGTATGGCGTATTATACGCTTTTTTTGTAACAAAGTAACTCAACGAGCGTCAAAAAACTTATTCTGACGAAAAGCTGACGCTTACGCTAAACTTATTATTCTTTAGTTCGACATATATCGCATGTTCATTGCTATATGAATAGTGACATGCAAAAGCTAACGCACTTGAATTATCGGTAATTTTCGTAGGTAAAGATTCTAAAACCTTCCTTTCAGGGTAAAGTACCTCCAACCAATAGCGACAGTCGGTTTTATGTGGCGTTTTCTGCGGAATAACCCAACCATTATGAGTAAAAGACAATGAGTCACCTTCAATACTCAACCGCTTTGGCTGACCCGACAATAGCCACTGCTGCTTATAATAATTAGCTCTTTCCAATATACGCTTACTCGCAACCACTAATGCCGTATCACTGGCCTCTCGCTCCACTTTTTTCCATGCTATCGTAAAAGTCAGCAAGATAACCAACAAAACCACCAACCAAATCACCCATCTGGAACGTTCAAGATTGGCGAGTAAATTACCCTTTGATGGCATCCAGCATTCCCCACATAGGCAAAAAGATACCCAGCGCCAAAATCAAAACCATACCGGCGACAACAACCAACAATAGTGGCTCAATACGCGCGGTGAGCGTTTTTAAGTCGTAGTCGACTTCTCGATCGTAAAAGTCGGCTACTTCAATCAATAGCTCATCAATACGCCCGGTCTCTTCACCCACAGAGAGCATCTGAATCACCAGTGGCGTAAAGATCCCCGTCGCAATCGCTGTATTAGAGATGGAGCCACCCGCTTCTATGGATGATTTCATTTCCATTAGACGCGCTTCTAAGTATTTATTCCCTAAAGCTTCAGCAGATAATGACAACGACTGGTTTAACGGCACACCCGCTTGTAACATCAAAGCAAAGGTACGCGAAAAACGCGCTAACTGCGCTCGGTTAACCACCCCACCCACGACGGGCATTCTCAGGCGGATCTTATCCCACTTCTCACGTCCTTCTGCGGTCTGTAGCCAAGTGCGAAAAGCGAATAAACCACCAAAGATCATCGCGACCATCAGTGCCCAGTAATTAACGAAAAAATCCGAGGTTGCAATTAAAATACGCGTAGGAAGAGGAAGATCAACGCCAAAGCGACTAAACATACTCGTAAACTGCGGGATCACTTTGACGTTCAAAATGAACATCGCCAATAAAATAAAGCTAATCACAAAGGTTGGATAACGCATCGCGGTTTTGATTCGCTTACGGGTTTCTAACTCTTGCTCGTAATAATTGGCCAATTGCAGTAATGCGTCATCCAAGCGACCCGTATTTTCACCGACGCTGAGCATGGAGACAAACAGAGGGCTAAAAACTTCTGGATGCATTTGCATGGATGCTGAAAGGCTACGCCCATTGGTTAGCTCATTGGTGACCTCTTCCAAGGCCTCTTTGAGCTGCTTATTGGAACAGTTTTGCGTCAACCCTTTCATCGCGCGCATCAGTGGCACGCCAGCTTTGGTCAAGCTGTACATCTGGCGACAGAAGATCACCAAAATATCCAGTGGTACTGCAGGGGTAAGCAGGGCTTTTAAATCGATATTAAACCCTGACGCTTTTTTGCCTTCACGCAGCTGTGTCGGAATGACCCCTTTTGCCATCAACGCTTCGGCAGCCAACTCCGCCGTACCCGCATCAATATTACCCGACACTTTATTGCCGTCGAGAGTACGTCCTTGATAATGAAACTGTGCCATAGCGTTCCCTACAAGTAGATAGCTTGAACGCTACCTGTTGAGTCACCTTCACCAAGGTTCATGACCTCGTCAAAGCTCACCACACCTTGCAGCGCCAATTCCATTGCCGAAGCAAGTAACGGTTTATAGTTTTCGGAACGACGGGCAATTTGCGCAAAGCCTACGGCGTCATTAGCGCGCAGAGCATCCATCATATCTTGCTCTAATTCTAGAATTTCAAACACACCAATTCGGCCACGATAGCCAGTTAAGTTACAGTTCTGACAACCTCGGCCACGAACAAACTTAGCCTCAACTTGATTTGGGAAACGTTGCATCAACCACTGACGCGCCCCATCATCAACATGATGGTCAGTTTTACAATCAGGACAGACTTTACGTACTAGACGCTGTGCGACGACGGCACGAACCGCACTCGCGACTAGGTATCCTGGAGCGCCCATATCCATCATACGCAGTGCGCTATCAACGGCATCGTTGGTGTGCAGTGTACTTAACACTAGGTGACCAGTTAGTGCCGCACGCAAACCAATCTCAACCGTTTCTTGATCACGCATCTCACCAATCAGGATGATATCGGGATCTTGACGCAAGAACGTACGCAGTATGGTGGAGAAGTTTAAATTAATCTTGCTGTTCACCTGCACTTGGTTAATACGAGGCAGACGATATTCAACCGGATCTTCCGCGGTAATGATCTTCTTACCCGGCTCATTCAATTCACTCAAAGCACCATATAAGGTCGTGGTTTTACCTGAGCCAGTAGGGCCAGTAACCAAAATCATACCGTGTGGTCGACGCAGTTGGCGACGTAAGCGCTCAAGCAACGCCGGCGGCAAACCTGATTCATCGAGGTTACGCACCCCAGACGATTGATTAAGGAGACGCATCACCACCGACTCACCGTATTGCACCGGCATGGTCGACATACGAATATCAACTGACTGGCCTTTGGCTTTAATATTAAAGCGACCATCCTGTGGCAGACGTTTCTCGGAGATGTCTAAGTTCGCCATCAATTTAAGGCGCAATACCAATGCCGGCGCGACATTAACCTCATTCAGCAGGGTTTCATGCAACACACCATCAATACGTTGACGCAGGCGAAGTACATTGGAATCCGGTTCAATATGGATATCCGACGCTCCAACTTGAATCGCATCTTCAAACAATGAGTTGATCAGTTTTACCACTGTCACTTCATCGCTGTCTTCATCTTCAATACTGAAATCAAACGCATCGGTCACTTGATGCTCAGCTTGCAACTGCTCAGCAAATGATGCGATTTCTTTGGTACGGCGGTAGTAGCGATCAAAGCCATCAACCAGTTGATTCTCTGGTGCGATAACAAATTCAATCGAATATTGAGGTAATTGAGAAAGCAGCGACTCTTGAGCAAACAAGTCCGCAGGATCACTCATTGCAACTCGTAAGGTATCCAAGTTACGACCGATCACCAACGCCCTTAGTCGACGAGCATGCACCTCTGGCAGCAGCTGCACCGCATCAACATCGACGTTCATACGGCTAAGATCAATCAAAGGCAAATCAAGCTGTTGCGAGAGGAATGTTAGCATCTGCTTCTCGCTCAAAAAGCCGAGATCAATCAGAGTTGCCCCCAATTTACGCCCAGTCGCCTTCTGTGCTGCCAGTGCTTGCTCTACTTGATGCTCACTAATAATGCCTTCTTCAACCAGCAAGTCACCGAGGCGTTTACGTAACTTAATCTGCACTTGGCTGCTCCTCTAATCGGTTTAACACACTCAAACGGTCACGAATGAACTGCTGAGATTGGCTAGAGACACCCACTTTAGTCAGTGCCTGCTGGTAAGCTTGCTTAGCACCTTGCAACTCGAACGCTCTCTCTTGCTGAATCGCATAGCCAAGCCACCAGCGGCCGTTTTCCGGCTCAATAGTGACTAATTGTTGATAGCTTTCCAATGCCAATTGGTCTTGATTATTCTTTTGTGCTAATGCTGCACGCAGTGATAAGTAATCACGGCTTGGATTGGCAGGCAAATAAACCAATGGGGTTAATGCCGCCGCGTTTTGTTGCTCTTTAAGCAATAATTTCGACAGCGCCAAACGAACGTTCATATCATCGTTATCGATCGCAATGCCTTTTTGCAGCAGATCAACCGCCTTACGCGCATCCCCTTTGCCATAATACAAAGCCGCTAATGTTTGACGGACTTTACTATCTCGTGGGGTATAACGTAGTGCATCATTATATTGTGCAATTGCCTCAGCCAAATTATTGGCATCAAGTGCTTTTTTAGCCCGCTCTTGAGCCTTAAATGAAAGTTGCGTTGGCGTTAATTCCACTTGCTCAACAACGATTGCACCTTCCTCAACAAAATGTTCAGCCGCCGAACGTTTCAATTGTTCTGGACTGTTTTTGGCCAACGATAGCGGCTGTTCATTCAGCGATGTTTCACTCATGACGTGATTATCGAGTGACTGCTCAGAGACATCCGCAAGTGGCGCGGTAATGGTATTGGACTGGACGATGGGTGATTCAACCTCAGGAGCTCGCAGATTTTTTTCAGCAACCACTGACGCTTGGCCCGCTTTTAACTTCACTTCCGCTCGCGGCGCATCATGGATAGCAGCCGGATTAGTCTCGGCTGGCTCACTCACTGCCGCGACTTCAACCTTCACCGGAGCGCTATAAATCGCCTCACTCGCTTGCGTTACTTTAGCGGTTGGCGAAGGCACATTGGTGATCGCATCAAGCGCCGCAGTAGAAAGCGGAGCTTGCTGAGTAATCGGTTCGGATGAACTAGTCAGTGCAGTTTGCTCAATTGGAGCTTGTAAGGAAATTGCCCAGCCACCAACCGCTAAACTCAAACTGAAACCACCAATCAACCACGGCAACCTTGGTTTTTGCTTAATCGTTTGAACCTGAACTCTCTCGATATCGTTAATCGACGTCGTTTGCGACTTTGATAACTCAGATAGCGCGTTATTAATCGCACTCATGCTCTAACTCCAACCCCAACACATTGGGTTTTTATACTTTGGCTTACAAGCATCGAACGTATCATGCGCTGCTGCATGTAAGTGTGAATGTTTAATCGTGCTCGCGCCTTGACTGCTCGCCAGCAGCAAGCTTTTATGACAAAGCTGGTTTATCAAGCGAGGTATCCCTCGACTGGCACGCCAGAGCGCCTTTTTTTGACTCAGAGAGAAAACCTCATAACAGCCACCCGCCTTTTCAATACGGGTCGTAATGTAGGTAACCGTCTCTTCAATCGAAAGTGGCCTGAGTTTAGCGCTAAACGTAATGCGTTGACGAAACTGTCTTAAATGATGCTGCTCAAGCCTTTCATCCAACTCAGGCTGACCAAACAAAACGATTTGTAATAGCTTTTGTCGTTCCGTTTCTAAATTGCCAAATAAGCGCAAGACTTCTAATGCATCATCACTGAGCGCTTGCGCCTCATCAACCAAAACGACCACTTGCTTGCCCGCTTTGGTTAACTCAATCAAGCGATGTTGGATATCATCCACGATCGAAGCCGCATTCTGGCTATGAACCAGTAACTCTGCCGCTACAGACTGGCGCAATTCATGACCTGATAATACTGGGTTCGGCAAATAGACCAATTGGATATGGGGCTCAAAATGATTGACCAACATGCGGCAAACCATGGTTTTGCCGGTCCCCACTTCACCCGTCACTTTAATCACCCCTTCCCCCATATTAAGCGCGGCATTGACCGTTTGAATCGCTTCATAATGAGGCGCTAACCCCAAAAACAACTCAGTATTTGGGGTCAAATGAAAAGGCAACTGGTTAAAACCAAAATGCTCTAAATACATAGCGAATTACTGCTGTTGGTCTGGGAACCACTCTTGTAACAAATCACGTGAGCGTTCCAACTCTTTTTGCCACGTATTGACACCAACAACCGTCGGTTTAAGCAAAATAACCAGCTCTGTTTTTTGTTGCAGCTGTGATGTATTGCGGAACAAATACCCCAAGCCAGGGATGTCTCCTAAGAATGGAACTTTCGACGTTTGATCAATGCTGTTCGACTTCATCAAACCACCAATCACCACCACATCACCATCTTGTGCGCGGATCACTGAATCTGATTCGCGAATTGAACTTTGAGCTAATGGCAGTGTTAAGCTATTGGCACCAAAGCCAATCTCTTTGACTTGCTCTTTGACATCAATCACTGCCGGGTGAACATGCAGTAGTACATTACCTTGATCGTCAATTTGCGGTGTCACATCCAATGAGATACCAGAGAAAAATGGTGTCAATTCCACCTCTGGTGAAGGCTCTGAATTATCCGCAGTACCAACAACACTCGAAAAATCAGTTACATAGTACTCATCTGTACCAACCTTAATCACCGCTTTTTGGTTATTTGATGCTGTAACACGCGGGCTGGAAAGCACATTTAGATCGCCTTGAGTCGCCATAAAATTCAGCACTGCGTCAAAGCTACCACTGGAAATAACCAGATTGGTTTGCCCACCCAATAAAGTACCGATTGCATCCAAACCCGGTAGAATTTGCGGCAAAATATTACCATTAGGATCTTTAACTATCGTACCTTGTCCGATCGAGTAATCGGTACCATTTGAAGTAAAAGCTTTATTCCAGTTGATCCCTTGCTGATAACCATCACTCAAAGTCACTTCCAAAATTTTTGCTTCTAAAATCACTTGGCGATGCATACGCTGCTGAGAAATGCCTAAAAACTCACGGACTTGGCGGATTTCATCCGGGAAAGCACGTACGGTAATCACACTTGCTTGCGGCGTCACGACAACTGACTGACCTTTACCGCTACCTATAAGTTGATCAACAGCCTGTTCTAATTGCGGCCAGAAATCACTTTCACTGGTAGTTTCAATTTCAGTACCGCCTTTTGAGGTACTGGTACTAGAAGATGAAGACGAAGATGAATCGGAATCACTCGATGAACCGCTGTCGGTATTAGTAATCGTACCGGTAGTGATCGAGGTTAATGAGCGGCCTGAGCGTTTAAATTGCAAATAGTCGACCGGAATCGTCACCGTACGTAGACCCGCAGGGTAAACCTGAATGACTTTACCGGTTTTTTGAATGTCGTAGCCATACATATCGCTGACGACAGACAAAACCTCATCCAAAGTAACATCAGACAAGTTCACCGTGATCTTGCCCGTCACATCGGGGTGAATCGCGACGCTAAACTCAGTGCCTTTCACCAAGCTAGTGAAGAATGCCCGAGCGTCAACACCGCTGGCTTTAATTCGGAAACGCTTAACCGTCTCACTGCTACTGAGACTATCGCTATCTAGCTCCGGCATTAGGTCTGCTTCAACAGACGCAGGCAACTCTTGCAGCGCGCGACCATTGGACTCATTGATAGCTTCATTTAAAGCGTTTTTAGCCTCGATAGGGTCGCGATGCCCCATAGAACAGCCAACTAACGAAGCAATGGTGATTGCTAAAACGAGTTTACGCATACGATCTCATTAACCTTATTGTTTTACTTCTAGAGGAAACAGCTCCAGTTTCCACTGTTTACTGCCTCGAGCGACGGTGACGTAATCCGCTCTCACTTGTTTCACTTGGAAACCATTGATTCGTTCACCTTGCGCCAGTGCTTGGCCATTTAGAATCGCGATACACTCTTTTTCACCTTGGCAAACAATGCTCTGTAAGTTAGGTACGCGATATTGTGTAACTTTTTTTGCTTGTGTACTTTTTGCCGCGGGCTGCCAATTCAGCGGAGCCGTTGGATCTTGCGATGCAACGGCGCATGACGCCATGGCCAATGAAGACAAACTCAGCATAGCAATCAATAACTTACTACCCACCGATAAACTCCTGTCTTGTACCTAGCGTGTAGACTTCTAAGACCAATTTCGCCTGAGGATAATCTTCCACTTGATAGCTAAAATTACGCCAATAGTAATTCACCGGTAGCGACTCTAATGTTTCTAAATAGCTCAAAATGGCAAAGTAGTTTCCGGTTAACTCCAGTCGCACTGGGTGAACGTAATAACCGTCATAATTCTCTGTCGCTTGACCATTTACAATCGGCTCTGCCTTTAATGACTCGAGTGACACTAAGTGCAATCCTTTTGTGCCAGCCAATACGTCTTCAAGCAGTTTGGCCATTTGACTTGGCGAAATCAGATCTTCAAAAACTTTCGCCAATTGCTCAGAGAGCATTTGGCTTTCAGTGAATAATCTTTTGTACTCAATATTGATCGCTTGGTCAGGATCTTTTTTGAGTTTGGCGGTAATCGCGAGGATTTCACCTTCCAATCGTAAATTACTCTGTTCAGAGGACATGATTTGCTGGCGTAATGATTGATTTGATTTAAACGTTGGCTCAACCAACAACACATACCCGCCCAAAACAATACCGACCCAACTGCACAAAGCGATCAGCCACTTTTCTCGCGCACTTAAGTTAGCAAACTTTTCAGTCATGTTTAGCCAATGCGCTTTCATTGCTCGGCTTCCTCTTTGGTATGCAGTTCAAACGTCAGGATATTCTGCTCATTACGACCGATTTTCAGTTTTTCAAACGAACGCCCCACTAGGTTAAGCTCGCCTTTAAATTGATTGACCCAGTTAGGAATAGCTTGAGGATCTCTCGCCAACCCTTTGATATCCAAAGTGTCGTCATCCATATGGATGTAGTTAATCGAAATATCGTTACGTCCTAATTGCGCTAATGACGCCATAATGCCGGAATAACCCGCTTGTTGCGCGCCATCATACTTAGATACCGCATTCAGCGAATCACGTTTGGAAAGAATATCTTCTTTTAGACGCTCGACAGCATGAACCTTCTCTGGCGATGGACGGTGCTTAGCCAGTCGCTGGTTTAAACTCGTCAATTGCTGATTAAATTCTTTCTCTTGAGATTTCACCACGCTCAAATCTTGAGTTAGTTGTGCGTGCTGCCATGCGTTGTAGCCGTACGCAGAGCACATCACTACCATCAACAAGGCGCTCGCTAATGCAACGTTATTAAGCGTAAAGTGGTCAACTTTAGGTTGCAGATGCGCTGGATATAGATTGATCCCTGCATCGTAGTTTTGTGAGATGAACTGAGTCAGTAACGCGCCAGATTCTAAACCGGTGTCTGTCAACGGCGCCACACTCACACTGAGTCGTTCATCCAGCGCTTTCGCTAGCTCGCCATTGTCTTCATCATCACAGCACACCTTCATGCGGTGCAAGGTTGCACCGCGCATCTGCGATGATAAGTAATCAATCGAACGCTGCAGTTCTAGTGCGACACTATCCAGCTGAAAACTGGCACTCGCCACACCGGTTAATGGTGCGGTAACACCACGAATGGTGCGCTGAAACACACAGCGGTTATCGACAAAAGCACTGACTTTGTATGCGCCATTTTGGCTACGTTGAAGTAAGACAAAGCGTTCCGTATCAGTTGCGACACGGCCCCAAACATCATCCTCAACCAGAATATGCCCTAGCTTTAAGTTTACTTGAGCGAGAGACTCTGCCAATCCCAACACCATCGATTTCGGTACCACGTACACTTGTAGCTTATTGCTACTTGGTAACGGCATCGCATCGGCAATGATCTCGGTAATTTTTTCGCTGATGAGATCTTTGAGTAAAAACGGTAACGTTAAGCTCAGTTCTTCTTGAGGAACATTTGGTTTTTCTATTTGGTAGTTTTGATAAAGGCTTGAGTTAAGTACGACGTCGATAGCGGTATCGGCGACCTGTCCTTTAACTAAAGTATTAACTAATACTTTTTGCCAATCGGCACCTTCTGTAGAGACTCGCTTCGGTAATATCGCGGCATCAA
Source organism: Vibrio sp. N418 (assembly GCF_000222565.1). NCBI lineage: Bacteria > Pseudomonadati > Pseudomonadota > Gammaproteobacteria > Vibrionales > Vibrionaceae > Vibrio > Vibrio sp. N418. Next base: position 50,873 of record NZ_AFWD01000040.1, on the reverse strand, counting down.
ATTCAGAAAAATAGATCGCGCTCGGTTGGACAACTACCCTCAGACAGTTTCCCGAACGCGTACCAGAGCTAAACTTTTCAATTAAAGATTGAATATTCATCTACAACTTAACTTCTTCGCCAACGGTTACGTCGTCCAACTTGTACATTGGATTTGGACTGTATGATGTGCTCAGTTTGCTGTTCAGGAAGCATCTGTTGTTCCGCGGAAAAATAACGGCCTTGAACACCTTGAACACCAAGCTCTAAAATTGTTTTGTATTCTTGCTTTTGGTCGACACCGACCGCAATGACTTGAGTTTTTAATCCTTTACAGGCACCCAAGAGACTACGTACAAACAACTGATTTTCATGTCGTTGATCGATTTGTTTAATCAAGCTGCGATGCAACTTCAAATAATCAATCGATAAATCTTTTAAATAATGAGTACTTACGATGGATCGACCTGCTTGCCCGACAACCACTTTACAACCTAAACCGGTTAACATCTTGATCACAGGTCGCATATAGTCAATATGTTTCACTAAACGCGCTTCGGCGAACTCAAAATAGAGCTGATGTCTCGATTCTGTTGGTAATTGCAGCAGCTCATCCCTAAACCAACGAAAGTATTTACGATCAGAAAAGGGACTAACATGAAGGTTTACAGAATAACATAAACTATTTTTTGACGCCTTCAAAAATCTGGCGATCGATAAAAAAACTGAGCGATCTAAAAGACTTTCGTAACCGACCGACTCAATTGCAGAGTTAAAACGTGACGCCTTAATCAATCCTTTTTCAGGGTCATTAATACGCACAAACAGCTCATAATGGTTCAACTCTGGCTCTTGTTGCGTATTCAACAAATAACAAGGTTGAGAAAACAGATATATTTTTTCTGGGGTTAACACTTTATCAAACAGAGTTCGCCAACGAACGCTACCCCGTTCATCTTGTTGGTCAGAAAGTTTATTAAAACGACTCCAAGTATTAACCTGTTGAATATGAGCGCTTTTTAGCGCAGTTTCTACTTCATCCATGATCTTCCCTTGACGCTCCCCTTCTTGAAACATACTGACGCCAATATGGCACCAATTGTCTTCATCGAGAGGCATGGGCAAATCCAGTTTATTCAATTGCTTTAAACAATTGATGGCGATACTAGAGACTTCTTTACTACTTAAGTTAGGGGCAAAGATGGCAAAATCAGCATTATAGTAACGCGATAAAATCACATCAGGGTAACGCAGAATAATATTATTGATTGCTTCACCGACCGCAACAATAAAGTCATTCGCCTGCTGTTTACCACACTCTTCTTCGATTTGCTCCCACTCATCAATACGCAAAAGCAATACGCCACCACGGGCGCCACTTTCAGACAATGCCGATTCCAACTTACTATCAAATAGCACCCGATTAGCCGTACCGGTTAATTGATCAAGAAAGGTTTGCGTGCGTATGAAGGTGTCAAAACGACTGCGTTCTTGCCGAGCGTCTTGTAACTCTTCAATTAATCTATCTAACGCTTCACTGGCAGTATAAGGCCATTCATTACTATCACCCTTGGCAAACTCTTCGACTCGTCCGGCCAAGATCATCCGGCCGCGCTCTTCAAGTAATTCTGATCCGAGCAACTGTAACTTGAGCCATTTGACCCCTTGCATTAAGCCAAAAATAATCAGCAATACCGCGACAGTAATTGACCATAACGCCTGTATTGAATAGCCATAACCAAGATAGGGAGGGATCGCCACAAAACGAATGGTATAACCATTATTGCGTTCAAGCTGATAATCCACTCGATAAAGCAATGAAGGATCAAACGTATTGGACGTGTCTTTATAGCGGTAGATTACGCCCGATTGCGATGAAAGCTCCATTTCAACGATATTGGACGCTTGCAGCATTTTCGGCATCCAGCGCTGCATAGAATAGGCCGCATCAGGGTCTTCCATTTCTTTATCCACCACTTCAACGATTCCATTGAGGGAGTGGTCTAGATATTCATGGCCTAAACTGCGAAAAGATAAGGTTCCCCCAAGAAAGAGGATAAACATCGCGCAAATCACGATCATGGTGACAAAAGCCACCAAGCGAGTGCTCAATTTTAAGGTAGGCGTATACCTCATAAATAATGAATTCCCTTCACCTTGAGAGTGTCATCTATACAGAATGAGAGCCCACATAATACGTTAAAAGCTATCACCTAGCACGAGAACTCCCGATCCTTAGGAGCTAAAGTAAAACTCACTATATAAAAAAGCCGCGATAATCGCGGCTTTTTTTCAGTTTGGATAGATTAAAACGGGATGTCGTCGTCAAAATCCATTGGTGGCTCATTATATTGAGGCTGTTGTTGCTGAGGTTGCTGCTGTTGTGGCTGATGCGATTGCTGCTGCATTGCAGGTTGTTGTGGCTGACCCCAACCTTGCTGTGGTTGCTGTTGCTGCTGAGGTTGACCACCCATTGGTGCACCTTGACCGCCTTGACGACCGCCTAGCATTTGCATCACACCATTAAAGCCTTGTACCACAACTTCCGTTGTGTACTGATCTTGGCCTTGTTGGTTTTGCCATTTACGCGTTTGCAGTTGACCTTCAATGTAAACTTGAGAGCCTTTGCGTAGGTACTCACCGGCCACTTCTGCTAATTTTCCAAACAGAGCAACACGGTGCCACTCTGTTTTTTCACGCTGTTCACCGGTAGCTTTATCACGCCATGACTCAGAAGTAGCCACAGTAATATTTGCTACTGCACCGCCACTAGGCATGTAACGGACTTCAGGATCTGCGCCCAAGTTACCGACCAAGATTACTTTGTTTACTCCACGGCTAGCCATGTTTCGCTCCGTCTAGATAGAATTTCTTAAATTTGATAGCGCATAAGAATAACACCCTAGTTACGCCACAAACAACTCTTGATGTCCTACCACTAAACAACTTTTCGGTTACTCGTCTCAGAATTCAATACTTACTCATCTTCTCCTCGCCCATTTTCAATGAGATAAAGATAAATCACTTATCAAATATGAAACAAGATGCAATTGTTATTGACCACCAATCGCTCTTTCAAGGCAAATGAGACAGGATAGATTAAAAATAACTAATAAATACAAACCTTAACGACGAGAAAATCCTATGGCTAAGAACATCTACACTAGAACCATCTATTTCCTATGTGAAAATAAACACGCTCACTATCCAATTGTAGATCGTATTGAAGCAACCCTCGGCTTACCGATACCGCGTATGGAACCGCAAGACTGTATGCTCGCCATGCAGCAACACAAACATAAAATTCTGCTGATCGACCATAACAACTACCAGACGTTAAATAGCACCATTCGCAACTTGCCGTTATCGAATAAAATATTTGAAACGATTATTTTTAATGTCGAGAGACGCCTCACGACTGACGAGCTACTCAGCTTTGGTAATTTAAAAGCGCTTTTTTATCGCAACGATGACCTCAATGACGTTGCATTTGGCTGTGGTGAAGTGATCAATAGCCATAATTGGCTGCCAAGAAAAGTCGCCGCACAACTATTACATTACTATCGCCATATCTTTGATAGCCAAACCTCACCAGCCACCGTTGACCTAACCACCCGTGAGATCCAGATTTTACGCAGCTTAAAAACTGGCGCATCGAATAATCAAATTGCAGAAGACCTCTTTATTAGTGAATTTACCGTCAAGTCCCATCTATACCAAATCTTCAAAAAACTCTCGGTAAAGAATCGAGTGCAAGCAACCTCTTGGGCAAAACAGCACTTAATGTCTTAAAAATAAAGCAAGTGCTAAAAAATCAACTTTTGCACCACAGGAGTGATTATCTGATGGTAAAAGCGTGCTATCTTGTCGCCAACTTACTAAATACATCAGTTAGATAAAGGGTTTTATCATGATTAAAAAATGCCTATTTCCAGCGGCTGGTTATGGCACGCGTTTTCTTCCAGCTACCAAATCAATGCCAAAAGAGATGATGCCAGTGGTGAATAAACCATTGATTGAATACGGTGTAGAAGAAGCGATCCAAGCAGGTATGGACGGCATGTGTATTGTTACTGGCCGTGGCAAACATTCAATCATGGATCACTTTGATAAAAACTATGAGCTAGAACATCAGATTAGCGGCACCAATAAAGAAGAACTTTTGGTGGATATTCGCGACATCATTGATTCAGCGACCTTCACTTACACCCGTCAGCGCGAAATGAAAGGCTTAGGTCATGCAATTTTGACTGGTCGTGAGTTAATTGGTGATGAACCTTTTGCTGTTGTACTAGCCGATGACCTTTGCGTTAATGAACAAGAAGGCGTGCTAGCACAAATGGTGACACTGTTTAAACAGTTCCGTTGCTCAATCGTGGCAGTACAAGAAGTTCCTGAAAATGAAACGCACAAATACGGCGTGATCTCGGGTGAGATGATCAAAGATGACATCTACCGTGTGGATGACATGGTGGAAAAACCAGAAGCAGGTACGGCGCCAAGCAATCTTGCGATTATCGGCCGCTACATCTTAACGCCTGATATTTTTGAGCTGATTGAAAACACGGAACCAGGCAAAGGTGGCGAGATTCAAATTACTGATGCGCTACTAAAACAAGCGAAATCTGGTTGTGTTTTAGCATACAAATTTAAAGGTCAACGTTTTGACTGTGGTAGTGTTGAAGGCTACATCGAAGCAACCAACTACTGCTTTGAGAACATGTACCTCAAAGACAGTCAGAAAACAGAGCTTGGTAAGCAAACGACCGCAAAACAAGCTTAAGTTACTCGCATTTAATCTTTATTTATTCAAGGCAGCCTTCATGGCTGCCTTTTTGTTACTGTTTTTTTATCCAGTATCTTCTTTGAACATTTCTTCCGCTGTGCAATACTAAGGCAAACTGCGTATAACAATACGCCATCAGTTTAGCCATTCTTAGTATTCTTCCCATATAGAGCGATAACAATGGATAAGATAGAAGTTCGCGGAGCCCGCACTCACAATCTCAAAAATATCAATCTCACTATCCCGCGCGATAAACTTACGGTGATTACGGGTTTATCCGGCTCTGGGAAGTCCTCGCTAGCCTTTGATACTCTTTATGCAGAGGGCCAACGTCGCTATGTTGAATCCCTCTCGGCCTATGCGCGTCAATTTCTCTCATTGATGGAAAAGCCCGATGTCGACCATATTGAAGGACTCTCGCCGGCGATTTCTATCGAACAAAAGTCCACTTCGCACAACCCACGTTCGACGGTCGGCACCATTACCGAAGTGTACGATTATCTGCGCTTGCTTTACGCCCGCGTTGGTGAGCCTCGCTGCCCGACGCACAAGGAACCTTTAACAGCGCAAACCATTTCTCAGATGGTTGATAAGGTACTAGAGCTACCGCAAGGCTCTAAAATGATGTTGCTTGCACCGATCGTAAAAGAGCGCAAAGGTGAGCATGTTAAGACATTAGAGAATTTAGCCGCGCAAGGTTTTATTCGTGCACGTATTGACGGTGATACCTGCGATTTAAGCGATCCTCCACCGCTAGAATTACATAAAAAACACACCATTGAAGTGGTGGTTGACCGCTTTAAAGTGCGTGACGACTTACAACAGCGCCTCGCAGAATCTTTTGAAACCACGCTAGAACTTTCGGGTGGTATTGCGATTGTCGCACCAATGGAAGGCGATGGTGAAGAAACCGTATTCTCTGCCAACTTTGCCTGCCCACATTGTGGCTATAGCATGCAAGAGCTTGAACCACGCCTGTTCTCGTTTAACAACCCCGCAGGTGCTTGTGGAACGTGTGATGGCCTAGGCGTACAACAATACTTTGATCCAGCACGAGTGATTCAAGATAAATCGTTAAGTCTTGCACAAGGTGCAATTCGTGGTTGGGATCAAAAGAACTATTACTACTTTCAAATGCTCAGCTCATTGGCTAAGCATTATGATTTTGATCTTCACCAGCCATTTAATCAGCTGCCAAAGAAAATCCAATCGGTGATTTTAACCGGTTCTGGCCGCACTGAAGTGGAATTTAACTACATCAATGATCGCGGTGATATTCGCGTTAAACGCCACCCATTTGAAGGTATTCTCAATACCTTAGAGCGTCGCTATCGTGATACGGAATCAAACTCGGTTCGTGAAGATCTGGCTAAATATATTGCCACCAAATGCTGCGCTAGCTGTGATGGCAGTCGCTTGCGTCTTGAAGCACGCAACGTCTTTATTGGTGATACCGCCTTACCTGAGATTGTCGAACTGAGCATTGCTGATGCGTTAACGTTCTTTGCCGAACTGAAATTGGAAGGGCAACGCGCTAAAATTGCGGAAAAGGTAATGAAAGAAATCAACGACCGACTAGAGTTTCTCGTCAATGTTGGTCTTAATTATCTTAATCTGTCACGCAGCGCAGAAACCCTCTCTGGCGGAGAAGCGCAACGTATTCGTCTGGCCAGTCAAATTGGTGCAGGCTTGGTTGGCGTGATGTATGTACTTGATGAACCCTCTATCGGCTTGCATCAACGTGATAATGAAAGACTACTCAAAACATTGGTGCATCTGCGCGATCTAGGCAATACCGTTTTGGTGGTTGAGCACGACGAAGATGCAATCCGCAGCGCTGATCACGTGATCGATATCGGTCCTGGCGCTGGGGTTCATGGTGGCCAAGTGGTCGCTCAAGGCACCATGGCTGACATTCTTGCCGAACCAGAATCACTAACCGGCCAATATTTATCGGGGGCGAAACAAATCGCTATCCCTCAAGTTCGAACACCGTTTGATAAGAAAAAGGTGGTCGAACTGATTGGCGCATCAGGCAACAACTTAAAAGACGTTAATCTAACGCTTCCGGTTGGCTTATTCAGCTGTATCACTGGCGTTTCAGGCTCAGGGAAGTCAACCTTAATCAATGATACCTTCTTTAAGATCGCTCACACCCAGTTAAACGGCGCAACCACTGCAGTCCCTGCGCCATTTCAGAAAATTAAAGGCTTAGAGCATTTCGATAAAGTAATCGATATCGACCAAAGCCCTATAGGCCGTACGCCACGCTCAAACCCAGCAACTTACACTGGTATTTTTACGCCAATCCGCGAACTGTTTTCCGGTACTCAAGAAGCACGTACCCGCGGTTATAAACCGGGTCGATTTAGCTTTAACGTGCGTGGTGGTCGATGTGAAGCGTGTCAGGGCGACGGGGTCATTAAGGTAGAAATGCATTTCTTACCCGATGTCTATGTGCCTTGTGATGCTTGTAAAGGTAAGCGCTACAACCGCGAAACGCTTGATGTACGTTACAAAGGGAAAAGTATTGATGAAGTACTAGAACTTACTGTTGAAGACGCGCGTCACTTTTTCGATCCCGTGCCGGTGATTGCACGCAAACTGCAAACCTTGATTGATGTGGGGCTTTCTTACATTCGTCTTGGCCAAGCGGCAACAACGCTATCTGGCGGTGAAGCACAACGCGTCAAACTGGCACGTGAATTGTCCAAGCGCGATACCGGTAAAACCTTGTACATCTTGGATGAGCCAACGACCGGCTTGCACTTCCACGATATTCAGCAACTGCTGACCGTACTCCATCGCTTACGTGACCATGGCAATACCGTTGTGGTCATCGAACATAATTTAGATGTGGTAAAAACCGCAGACTGGATTGTCGATTTAGGCCCAGAAGGTGGCCAAGGTGGTGGTGAAATTATTGCTCAAGGCACGCCGGAAGAGGTGGTCAAGGTCAAAGGCTCGCATACTGCGCACTTCCTCAAAGAGATATTAAAGTAATCTCGGTGAATGCTATTTGTGGCGGCATAAGTGATTTACCAAGCAGAGCGCTTATATTTCAAAGCCTTTGACTTGAATAAATAACCAACAACCGCTGCAAAAATTAGCTCAAAAGGTCAACAGCCCTTCGAAACCAGCGTATCATACGCTGGTTTTATTTTTGTAAAAGTGACTCCTATATGGCAACCCTACATGTAACCGGAACGCAACTTGAGCCTCAAGTACCAAGATTGCCACTCATCCGCCCATTTTTAGCCTCAATTGGGCTTATTTTCATTGTTGCCATGCACTTTTTTATGCCGAACCCTGGCGGATCAGGATTGGCTTTATCATTTAATGCCACCACTTGGATTGCTTTAGCATTAACCATTGCCATTGGCCTGTATCAAATTGGCACTGCGGGCGTAATTCGTTACAACAAGCTGACCATAGTGTTGTTTATTAGCTGCCTAATGCTAACAGCACCCGCTCTCTACCCTAATGCCGAATTCCTACTCGCGATTAATCGCTTAACTGGTCTTTGGTTCGGCTTTTTGCTATTTGTAACCTTGCAGCAGTTTCGTTTTAGCAATCGTCAGAAACAACGTCTGTTGTGGTTCATCGTGATTGCGGTTGCCATTCAAGCATTGCTCGGTTGGGTGCAATATTGGTTACTCGAACCGGGCAACTGGCTTGGTTACAACACAGTGCAAAATCGCCCTTATGGCATTTTCCAACAACCCAATGTAATGGCCAGCTTTCTAGCGACCGGCTTAGCTATTTCTGGCTACTTACTGGCTCGCCAACCAACCAAGTATCAACGTAAACTGAGTGATGTCAGCCTACTCTACATCATGCCAGCCCTAACCATTCCGCTATTGATTGTGTTAGCTTCGCGAACAGGCTGGTTAGGCGCCATTATCGCGGTTGCACTAGTGCTGCCATACCTTTATCGCTTTGCGACTCATAAACGTGTGATTGGTTGGTGCCTCTCGGCGGTGATCGGTGTGATGGCAGGTCTGGTTGGCCCAATGATGCAAACATCAGGCAGCGCAGATCTCATGGCGGCAAAAGCCAATTTAGAAAGCCCGCGCAGCTATATGTTCCCTCAGGCACTAGACATGTTCATTGAAAAGCCATTTACCGGTTATGGTTATGGTAATTTTGAAGCGGACTACATGCTCTACACCGCTCGCCAGCATCAGCTCAACCCTGACTACCATATTGGTTTACCAGCGCTAGATCATCCACATAACGAACTGTTGTATTGGGCAGTCGAAGGTGGGCTATTACCGATTTTGGCCATTTTCTTAGCAGCGATCTTTGTCTTGATTCGTATCTACCAATGTAAAAAAGGCACTCGACTGGCGATGTTTGGCTTACTGGTACCGATCGTACTGCACAGCCAACTGGAATACCCATTTTACCACTCGATGGTACACTGGCTAACGTTCATTATTCTATTATATTGGATCGATCAACGAGCAAACTCATATCGAGCCGCTGGTTTTAGTCGCATCACTCAAACCTTGTTGAGAGTAATGAGCCTAGTGGTACCGATTACAGTAAGTCTGTATATGCTCAGCTCATTACACACTAACTATGTGTTAACCCAATTTGAGAAATCGAGCCCTAAAAATCCAGATATCCTTAATAGTGTCAGCAACCCCATTGTCTGGAAAGATCGCTATGATTGGGATGTCTATAACACCTATCTCAATATTGGTTTGATGAGTCAAAATCCAGATTACATTCAACCTTATATTGATTGGTCTTTGCAGATCATTAAGCACAAGCCGCGTCCGGCTTTCTATAACAACCTAATCTTGGCCTATCAAGGCATTGAAGAGACACAGAAAGCCGAGCAGATTCGCAGCGAAGCAAAGTTTCTCTTCCCTGATCGAGACTTTGACAAGGTGCAATATATCGCTCCAGATATCGACGCACTAAAACCCTCCGCGGCTCAATAAAAAAGAGCGGCCTCAAGGCCGCCCTTATTCGTTCTTACCACTTTGGTATCTAGTGCTTTGTCTAACGCTCTGAACAAGATTATTGCGTGATGGATTCTTCTAACGCTCGCAGACACAACGCAATATTCTCTTCTCTTGCACCATATCCCATCAAACCTATGCGCCACGCTTTACCCGCCAAAGCACCAAGCCCGGCACCGACTTCGAGATTATAAGTCTGTAGCAAATGGCTACGCACCTTCGCTTCATCAATACCTTGTGGAACAAAAACCGCATTCAATTGTGGTAAGCGATACGCTTGTTCGACCACAAATTCAAAACCTAACTTTTCCAAACCCAATTTGAGCTTTTCATGCATCAATTGGTGACGATGCCAAGCATTCTCTAACCCTTCTCGTTGCAGAATCAGTAATGCTTCATGCAGCGCATATAAACTGTTTACGGGCGCCGTGTGGTGGTAACTCCGCTTACCTTCACCACTCCAATAGCCCAACACCAAGCTCTGATCAAGAAACCAACTCTGCACCGGTGTGGTACGAGCCTGTATTTTTGCAATCGCTTTGGCGGAAAAGGTCAATGGTGATAAGCCTGGCGCACAAGAAAGACATTTCTGGCTGCCTGAATAAACGGCATCTAACTGCCACTCATCCACTTTTAATGGCACGCCACCGAGTGAGGTTACGGCATCCACAATCGTCAGAGCACCATATTGCTTAGCTAGAGCTCCTAACGCTTGCGCATCTGAGAGCGCTCCTGTGGACGTTTCGGCATGCACAAAGGCAACGATCTTGGTATCCGGATGCTCCACCAGTGCTTGACGCACCTTGTCGATAGAGACTGGGCATCCCCACTCATCATCCACCACCACAACCTCGCCTCCAGCGCGGATCACATTTTCTCGCATCCGTTCGCCAAACACCCCATTGCGGCACACTATCACTTTATCGCCAGACTCAATTAAATTAACAAAACAGGCTTCCATACCCGCACTTCCCGGGGCCGAAAGCGCAATGGTAAACTCATTTTTAGTTTGAAAAGCGTATTTTAAGAGCTGCTTTAACTCATCCATCATGGCGATAAAAAGCGGATCTAAATGCCCAACGGTTGGGCGGCTCAACGCTTGCAATACTTGTGGCGAAATATCAGATGGCCCCGGCCCCATTAAGGTTCGGTGTGGTGGAATAAAGCTGGTAATCGTCATTGTCACTCCTTGCTGTATATCAGGATTAATCTCAAGCTAATTCACCATAGAACAATACCTTGCTAACAACAATTGGCCGTAAGTCTAGGTAGCAGCAATTTTGTTATATTTGTAAATTTTTAATTGACTTTGGTCACATAAAAACGTTCAATATTTAATCACAGAAGAGGAGCACTGCCTAGGTAGATGCATCGTGGAGCCACAACTCCGATACGGTGTGTTGAAGGGAGAGCAGTGCCGAGATTGCGCTAAATTGTCGGATTAGAGCAGTCGGTTGACTTGAGTTGATTCTCATCAATTGTCATCAGCACCGCCTGATGAAGCGCTTCTGAGGTGAACTATTCACAATAAATACGAACCTCTTTATACCGCTCAGGAAATTCTCTTCTCGTTTGAATCATCAAACAAAAAACATCGGACGTTGGGATTCCAACAACAATTTAGGAAGTCGTGGGAGAAATACTGTGAGCTCTTTTAATGTCGCCAAATTTGGCGGTACTAGTGTCGCAAACTTTGAAGCAATGAGCCGTTGTGCGGCCATCATTGAAAATAACCCTAGCACCAGGTTAGTCGTTAGTAGCGCCTGCTCTGGCGTAACCAATCTATTAGTTGAACTGGCTAATGGCGTACAAGAACAACAGCAACGTAGCCAAATCTTAAGCCAAATTGCAGAAATTCATGAAGCAGTACTTGGCCAACTTGAAGATGCCACCAATACCGCCGCTGAGATTTACAAAATTCTCGATACCGTCACCAGCCTTGCTGAAGCCGCTTCGATTCAAGCAACAGACAAACTCACTGATCACTTAGTTGCCTGTGGTGAACTAATGTCAACGCATCTACTTGCTCAACTGATGCGAGAGCGTGGTATCAATGCTCAGCGTTTTGATATTCGCCAAGTACTACGCACAGATAATACCTTTGGCAAAGCCGAACCGAATGTAGAACAAACCGCTCAGTTAGCGACACAACATTTGGTCCCTCTCTGCCAAGAATTCGTTGTCATCACGCAGGGCTTTATCGGTTCTGATGAGCTCGGTAACACCACGACTCTCGGTCGCGGAGGTAGTGATTACAGCGCAGCATTGATTGCAGAAGCCGTTAAAGCAGAAGGTTTAGAGATCTGGACTGATGTTCCGGGTATTTACACCACCGATCCTCGTATTGCTGAAAAGGCGTCTCCAATCCCAGAGATTAGCTTTAGTGAAGCATCTGAAATGGCCAACTTTGGCGCCAAGATCCTACACCCTTCAACGTTAGTACCAGCGCTACGCCATGATATTCCGGTATTTGTAGGATCATCAAAAGAGCCAGAAAAAGGCGGCACATGGATCCGTCATCAGGTGCAAAGCTCACCTCTTTTTCGTGCACTAGCCCTGCGCTGTAATCAAACTATGGTAACGCTACACAGTGCTAACATGTTCCATGCTTATGGCTTCCTCGCGAAAGTATTTGAGATTCTGGCCAAGCATAAAGTCTCGGTGGATTTGATCACCACCTCAGAGATCAGTGTGTCACTCACTCTCGATCAAACGGGCACTTCTGGCGGCGCACCACAATTGCCAAGCGAGGCACGTGAAGAGCTCGAAGCATTATGCACCGTCGAGGTAGAACATAATCTATGTTTAGTGGCGCTGATCGGTAACAACATGAGCGAAAGCCGCGGCTACGCAAAACAAGTGTTTGGTACCCTAGAAGATTTCAACTTACGTATGATTTGCTACGGCGCAAGCCCGCACAACTTATGCTTCTTACTGCATGAATCGGTGTCACGCCAAGCGATCCAAAAACTGCATCAAGAGCTATTTGAAAAATAATCTTGAAACCAAAAATAAAAAAACCGAGCTGTATGCTCGGTTTTTTTGTCCATAAGATCCCTATCAATCCATATCAATGGTGATATCAGCCAGAGACCCACTCGTTAAAGACTCTCCGCGCTCCGTTTTAAGCATAATGCGTAAATCATTGGCAGAGTCAGCACTGTGCAGCGCATCCTCTTCACTAATTTTGCCATCAACCAGCAACTGAAATAACGACTGGTCAAAAGTCTGCATACCCGTCTGCTGCGATTTCGCCATGGTCGCTTTCACTTCGTGCAACTCGCCACGACGGATCAAATCAGCGATGCGAGGGCTATTGAGCAGCACTTCAAAAACACCATGACGACCTTGACCATTTTTATCTCGCAGCAACTGCTGAGCAACCACGCCTTTCAGGTTCATCGACAAATCAAATAACAACTGCTCTTTTTTCTCTTTGGGCACCAAATGTAAAATACGCTCTAACGCTTGATTGGCATTATTAGCGTGCAAGGTTGCCATACACAGATGACCAGTTTCCGCAAACGCCATTGCATATTCCATGGTTTCTCGACTACGAATCTCACCAATTAAGATCATATCCGGCGCTTGGCGCAGCGAGTTTTTCAGGGCGACTTCATAGCTTTCAGTATCGAGGCCGACTTCACGCTGAGTCACAATGCAACGCTGATGTTCGTGAACAAATTCAATCGGATCTTCCACGGTGAGAATGTGACCGCTGCGGTGTTGATTTCGATAGCCAGTCATTGCCGCCATGGTGGTCGATTTACCAGAACCGGTTGCTCCAACCACCAGCACCAAACCTCGTTTGGTGGTCGCCAACTCTTGCAACACCGTAGGGAGATTAAGTTCTTCACAAGTTGGAATCTTCGTTTCGATACGTCGAATTACCGCCCCGGGTTGCTCACGTTGAAAAAAGGCAGAAACACGAAATCGTCCGCAATCTCGCACCACGGCAAAATTCGCTTCACGACTGCGTTTGAACTCGCTCAAGCGCTCGCTATCCATCAACGAGCTCAATAACGCGAACACCTCTTGCTCACCAAGCTTATCGCCTTGTGGCTGTAATTCACCATCAACACGATAAAGCACTGGAGCGCCAACGGTGATATACAGATCTGACGCTTTTTGCTTACTCATTCCTTGAAGGAAGGCATCCATATTGTTTTGCTCCTTTAGAAATCTAGCGAGCCAATTTTTTGCTCAACCTCAGCTTGATCGACCAAGCCCTTGGCAATCAAAAGTTTGGCATTTTGTTCCATAGTTTGCATGCCTTGAGCCGATCCTGTTTGGATCACTGAATACATCTGCGCGACTTTATCTTCACGGATCAAGTTACGGATTGCAGGCGTCGCCATCATAATTTCATGACAGGCAACACGACCACCGCCAATACGCTTCAGCAGTTTTTGTGCAATCACTGAACGTAGTGATTCCGAAAGCATAGAACGCACCATGCCTTTCTCACTGCCCGGAAAAACATCAATAATACGGTCAATGGTTTTGGCTGCAGAGCTGGTGTGCAACGTAGCAAAAACTAAGTGGCCCGTTTCCGCTGCCGTTAGCGCCAAACTAATCGTTTCTTGATCACGCAACTCACCAACAAGAATGACATCAGGATCTTCACGTAAAGCACTACGCAACGCCGCTTTAAAGCTGCGAGTATCTCGATGTACTTCACGTTGGTTGACCAAACATTTTTGATTGCTGTGAACAAATTCAATCGGATCTTCAATGGTAAGAATATGCTTGTTATGGTTTTGATTAATATAATCAACCATCGCCGCCAATGTGGTCGACTTACCAGAACCCGTGGGGCCCGTCACCAGCACTAAGCCTTTTTCCAAGTTAACGATACTTTCAAATATCGCCGGCGCTTCAAGCTGATCCAACGTTGGAATAGAGGTAGGAATAGTACGAAAAACCGCTGCGCTGCCGCGTGCTTGATTAAACGCATTAACACGAAAACGACCGATATCGGGAAGTTCAAATGAAAAATCAACTTCTAAGTGTTCTTCAAATTCGCTACGCTGAGCATCGTTCATCACTTCAAAAATCAAGCGATGGACTTCGGCGTGGCTAAAAGCAGGGATTCCCAGCTTGCGAACTTCGCCATCAATGCGCACCATCGGAGAAACACCCGCAGAAAGATGTAGATCTGACGCATTATGTTTTACACTAAAATCCAGTAACTCAGCGATATCCATTTAAATTCCTTAGTAAAGTAGGCTATGAGTAGTATTCAACAAAACATTGAACAGATCACCTCACAGATCTCTAGCGCACAGCAAAAATGTGGCCGTGTTCAAGAGTCAGTGCAACTTCTCGCGGTAAGTAAAACCAAACCCAATCAAGCAATCCTTGATGCCGCCCTTGCCGGGCAACAGATGTTTGGTGAAAACTACGTTCAAGAAGGGGTTGATAAAGTAACATATTTTTCTGAGCATCAACCTAACCTTGCTATCGAGTGGCACTTTATTGGCCCTATTCAATCCAATAAAACTCGTCCTGTAGCGGAACACTTTGCTTGGGTACACACGGTTGATCGCGCTAAGATCGCTCAACGTTTAAATGATCAACGTCCAAGTGACATGCCGCCGTTGCAAGTACTGATTCAAGTAAACACCAGCGGAGAAGACAGCAAGTCAGGTATTGAAGAGCATCAAGTGTTTGAACTGGCAGCGTTGATTTCGACACTGCCTAACCTCACATTAAGAGGATTGATGTCAATTCCGGCTAACGTGCCAGATTACACATCACAATTGCGCGCGTTTAAACAACTTACAGCGCTAAAACAGGCACTGGCTGAACGCCATCCAAACCTCAAGCTCGATACCCTTTCAATGGGAATGAGTGGGGATATGGAAGCGGCGATTGAAGCCGGTAGTACCATGGTGCGTATCGGCACCGCTATTTTCGGCGAGCGGGATTACAGCACTAAAGCGTAACAATGCAAAATTAGTAAAAATAACAATATTACCCATTTAGGAAGTCATCATGGAACATAAGAAAATCACCTTTATTGGCGCAGGGAACATGGCGCGCTCTATCATCGCGGGCCTAGTGGCAAGTGGCTATCCGGCAAACTTGATTACTGCAACGGATCCTAATCAAGAGCAACGTGATTTTCTTTCTAACCAATATGGTATCAATACCGAAGCCGACAATGCGATTGCCGCGACACAAGCGGATGTGGTGGTACTGGCGGTTAAACCACAACTGATGGAAGTGGTTGGCCAAGGTATGCAAGATGTCGAATTTTCGCATAAATTGGTGATTTCGATTGCAGCAGGCATCAGTGCCGAGCGCCTCAACTCAATGTTTGCAGCCGAGCTAAGCCTAGTTCGCGTTATGCCAAATACTCCAGCGCTAGTCAGCCAAGGTATGAGCGGCCTTTATGCTCCTGAAAATGTTTCAACACAAGATCGTCAATTTGCCGCAGATCTTATGAGCGCGGTAGGCAAAGTATGTTGGGTTGAACAAGAATCAGGGATCAACAATGTTATCGCCGCCGCTGGTAGCGCGCCGGCTTACTTCTTCTTGTTTATGGAAGCCATGCAAGCTGAAGCGATTGCACAAGGTTTTGATAATGAGACTGCGCGCCTGCTGGTACAACAATCCGCACTGGGCGCAGCCGAAATGGTAATTGCTAACCCACAAATCGAGCTTTCTACCCTACGCGAACAAGTCACATCTAAAGGTGGTACCACCGCTGAAGCAATTCGTACTTTCAATGAGCACCAATTATCGGATATCGTAGCGAAAGCAATGCAAGCTGCGGTTATTCGCGCTCAAGAAATGGAAAAGTTATTTTAATAAGCAGAGCCAATAAGGCTCGATTGATTTAAGGGCAACCTATGAGTTCACTCAGTTTCTTAATTTCTACCGTGTTTGATTTGTACATCATGGTGGTTCTTTTGCGTCTTTGGTTACAAGCAACACGTGCCGATTTTTATAACCCATTCTCACAGTTTATTGTTAAAGCAACTCAACCTGTGATCGGCCCACTACGCCGTATTATTCCTTCGGTCGGTAGTATTGATTTATCCACGGTACTGTTTGCTTACGTACTTTGTGTGGTGAAATTTGTCGCGGTTATTTTAGTTGCCTCTAACGGCTCTGTTGCCTTCAGTGCTGATTTCTTATTCCTCGGCGCACTATCACTAGTGAAAGCAGCGGGCGGATTATTATTCTGGGTGCTGCTGCTACGCGCAATCTTGAGCTGGGTAAGCCAAGGCCGCAGCCCGGTGGAATACGTGTTCTATCAATTAACTGAACCAATGCTAGCACCAATTCGCCGTATTCTGCCTGAAATGGGTGGTTTCGACTTGAGTGTGTTAGTGCTGTTCATCGTGCTGCAATTTGCCAACTTCCTTATGGGCGACATCATCGGTCCTATTTGGTACCAACTATAGTGTCTGTAGCGGTTTGGAAGGAAGGTGAAGACATCGTGCTTCGCCTTTATATTCAACCTAAAGCCAGCCGTGACAAAATCGTCGGCTTGCATGGTGAAGAAGTCAAAATCGCCATTACCGCTCCGCCAGTGGATGGCAAAGCCAATGCGCACTTGTCTAAGTATCTGGCAAAACAATTTAAAGTGGCTAAGGGATTGGTCAAGATTGAAAAAGGTGAACTCGGACGGCACAAACAAGTGCGTATCGTGACTCCCAACCAGATCCCTGCTGAAATTGAAGCCATCCTATGATGGCTTTTTATCTCAGGAATATCACAATGACAAAATACCTCATCGCTTTACTTGCATGCGTTCTATCACTGCCAAGCATTGCTGGTCAGTTCACTACCATCAAAGATGTTGAAGTGCACTACTCAGCATTTAATTCAACTTTTCTTACCCCTCAAGTCGCCCGTAGCTACCAACTAAAACGCAGTGGCTACTCCGCCATTTTAAACCTCAGCCTACTCGACCGTTCACAGCTAGGTAAGCCCGCTATCAGTGGCAAACTGACTGGCACGGCAAAAAATTTAATTGGTCAAACTCGCGAGCTAAACTTTAGGAAAGTAGAAGAAGGGGATGCCATATACTATTTGGCTGAATTTGCCATCACTGAAGAAGAAACTATTCGCTTTAATATCGAACTCGATGCTGGCAATAAAGGCAAAGGCACTTTAAAGTTCACCCAAAAATTTTATGTTGAAGAGTAACTAGGATAGAGCATGAGCAAGATTGTATTAGCGACAGGTAACCAAGGTAAGGTACGTGAAATGGCCGACCTATTGGCCGATTTTGGTTTCGACGTATTTGCTCAAAGCGAATTTAACGTCATTGACGCCGAAGAAACCGGTACCACCTTTATCGAAAATGCGATCATTAAAGCACGTCACGCAGCAGCAGAAACGGGCCTAGCGGCGATTGCTGATGACTCAGGTCTTGAAGTCGATTATCTACAAGGTGCTCCTGGCATTTATTCTGCTCGTTACGCAGGCGAAGATGCGAGTGACCAAGACAATATCGATAAGCTACTTAAAGCGATGGTTGACGTGCCAGCAGAGCAACGTACTGCACGTTTTCACTGTGTTTTAGTCTTTATGCGCCATGCGGCCGATCCAACTCCTATCGTGTGCCATGGTAAATGGGAAGGTCGTATTCTTACTGAAGCTCAAGGTGAAAACGGCTTTGGCTACGATCCGATTTTTTATGTTCCTGAAGACGATTGCTCATCTGCCGAGCTTGAACCGACGCGTAAAAAGCAGCTTTCACATCGTTCAAAAGCGTTGCAAAAACTCTTTGCTGCGTTATCTGAGCAGCGCTAATTTATGCATCTAATTCCACCAGAACTCAGCTTGTACATCCATATTCCGTGGTGCGTACAAAAATGCCCTTATTGCGATTTTAATTCTCATGCGTTGAAAGAGCAGATCCCAGAAGATCGCTACATTGATGCCCTACTGGAAGATCTTGATCGGGATATCAGTAAGTATCAACTTAACGATGCTCCAAGGCCTTTGCATTCGATATTTATTGGTGGTGGTACGCCAAGCCTGATCTCAGCCCAAGGCATTGAGCGTTTGCTCAAAGGGGTTGAACAGCGCATTCCGTTTAAGCCCGGAATCGAAATTACCATGGAGGCAAATCCAGGAACGGTAGAAGCAGAACGATTTGCGGGTTACAAAGCAGCTGGCGTAACTAGAATTTCGATTGGTGTACAAAGCTTTGCTGAAGAAAAACTGGTGAGCCTTGGCCGAATTCACGGAAAACAAGAAGCGCTCAATGCCGCCAATTTGGCTCATCAAATTGGCTTAAACAGTTTTAATCTTGATTTGATGCATGGTCTGCCGGATCAAACCATCGATCAAGCATTGGCTGATTTAGATCAGGCGATTGCATTGAATCCACCGCATTTGTCTTGGTATCAGCTGACCATAGAACCGAATACCATGTTCTATTATAAGCAGCCGACCCTGCCTGATGATGATGAATTGTGGGATATCTTTGAGCTTGGTCATCAAAAATTGACCGAGGCCGGTTATGTTCAATACGAAATTTCTGGCTATAGCAAAGTGGGTTATCAATGCCAACACAATCTTAATTACTGGCGCTTTGGTGATTACCTTGGCATCGGTTGTGGTTCGCACGGTAAATTGAGTTTTAGTGATGGACGCATTATCCGCACCACCAAGGTTAAACATCCACGCGGCTATCTCGCCGCATACCAAAACTTGGTGAAACCCTATTTAAGCGATGAAGTGGAAGTGGCGGCAGAAGATCGCCCGTTCGAATTTTTTATGAACCGCTTCCGCTTAATCGAATCATGTCCAAAGCAAGATTTTATCGATACCACCGGCTTACCATTGAGTGCAATTCAATCCACCATTGATTGGGCGCTAGAGCAGCAATACCTCTCGCAAACCGAGACGCATTGGCAGATCACCGAGAAAGGTAAACTATTCTTAAATGATCTATTGGAAGCGTTTATGGCGGAAGAAGAGTAAACACCAAAAAACTGAGAAGAGAGATTTTAGAGTCGTTGTATTAACGTCAATCGAAAATTTCAGAAACGAAAAGGGTCAGCAAATGCTGACCCTTTCACTATTCATGCGACTCAATAAGACCCATAGCGATCGCTTCTCGATTCTCGGATCTAAACTCTCGTATATTCCTAGCTAAAAGATCGACCGACCAATTCGCTCTGAAAGCAATTCGAGTGCATAAGTGCCTGCTAATGAGTTGCCCGAAGCATCAAGCTCTGGTGACCATACTGCAATCGTCATCTCGCCCGGTACGATCGCGATAATCCCACCACCGACACCGGACTTACCCGGCATACCAACACGATACGCAAACTCCCCCGCGCCATCATACAAACCACAGGTTGCCAGCAGAGCATTTAACTGTTTGGTTTGCATTGGCGTAATGATCTGCTTACCCGTTTGTACCGACACGCCTTTATTGGCGAGATAGCTAAATGTTTTTGCCAAATCGACACAGTTCATCTTCAACGCACAAGCATGAAAATAGTTATTCAGCACCGGAATTACTTCATTTTCAAAATTACCAAATGCACGCATCAAGTAGGCGATAGCTGCATTTCTATCGCTATGCATCATTTCTGACGCCGCTACGACCTTGTCGTAAACGATATGACTTTCACCTGATAACTGACGCACAAAATCCAAAAGACGCTGTCTCGGTGCAGATAGACGGCTGTGAAGCATGTCCGCGACGATAATTGCACCAGCATTGATAAATGGATTGCGCGGAATGCCCTGCTCCATCTCAAGCTGAATCATTGAGTTAAATGCTTGACCAGACGGCTCTTTACCAACACGAGTCCAAATTTCTTCGGGCTTATAGAGAGACATAGCAAGCGTTAAACTGAGCGCCTTAGAGATCGATTGAATCGAAAATCCCTCGTCGGCATCACCCGCTTTAATCACTTCACCTTGGTTGGTATAGACCGCGATCCCGAGCTTTGTATGTGGCACTTTTGCCAAGGCTGGAATGTAATCTGCGACTTTCCCTTGTCCTATTAAAGGACGAACTTCTTCCAAGATGTCCGCCAGAATCTCATATGTTGGTTTCATCATGACCTGCTTATGCTTGTAGTCTGAACCCGTAATTTTGGGGATGGTAAGGTCAAAAAAGCCAACATGATAATGTTGGCTTATTGTCTATATTCTATACCTAGTTAGGCTAAGTATAGGGAGGTATTAAATCGCTATTACGCTGTGCGTTTGTATTTAATATCCCAAACGCCGTGACCTAAACGGTGGCCGCGCGCTTCAAATTTAGTCAGTGGACGCTCATCCGGACGAGGGATGTAGTCACCATCAGTGGCAATGTTAGCAAAACCAGGCGCTTGGTTCATCACTTCAACCATGTGCTCTGCGTAGTTCTCCCAGTCTGTTGCCATGTGGAAGATACCGTCTTCTGGCTTCAGCTTTTGACGCACCATTTCAGCGAAATCAAGTTGAACGATACGACGCTTGTGGTGACGCTTTTTGTGCCATGGGTCTGGGAAGAACAGTTGCAATGTGCTTAGGCTGCCATCTGGAATCATGTTCTCAAACACTTCAACCGCATCATGGCACATTACACGTAGGTTGGTAATGCCAGCTTCGCGAGCGTCAGAGAGACATGCACCCACGCCAGGACTGTGCACTTCAATACCAAAGAAGTTTTTCTCAGGAGCATTTTTAGCCATTTCAACTAATGATGCACCCATACCGAAACCAATTTCCAACACTACAGGATTGTCATTACCGAACACTTCTTGCCAATTAAGCAGCGTATCTTGGTAATCGATACCCATCGTTGGCCAGCAATCTTTCATTGCACTTTCTTGACCTTTGGTTAGACGACCCTCACGGCGCACAAAGCTACGTATTCTGCGGATCAACTTACCTTCGTCATTGTATTCGTTAGTAGTCACTTCACTCATGATTTTGCCTGTTTAAAAATTGGTCTCGATACAAAGGGATTGTGATTATCCAAAGAATCGTCATTGGTGCAAGCATTTCCGAATAAAACCACATACTTTATCGGTTGTACTTTACCCACAATCTGTGATGCAATTTTAGCCCAATATCGAATAAATAATAAATGAGCACGTCGTGACGCCTTTTGCCCAAGCCATTTTGCAATGGTATGACGCTTATGGAAGGAAAACCCTTCCATGGCAACAAAACAAAACTGCCTACAGTGTTTGGCTGTCGGAGATCATGCTACAACAAACCCAAGTAGCTACCGTTATTCCTTACTTTGAGCGCTTTTTAACGCGCTTCCCAACGGTGACCGATTTGGCCAATGCCGAACAAGATGAAGTACTTCACCTATGGACCGGCCTTGGTTACTACGCGCGTGCTCGTAATCTACATAAAGCAGCGCAAATCGTTGCCAACGAGTATCACGGCGAGTTTCCAACCGATATTGAAGCGCTCAATGCGCTGCCAGGAATTGGCCGTTCAACAGCGGCGGCGATCCTCTCCTCCGTCTACAAGCAGCCACATGCCATCTTAGATGGCAATGTGAAGCGCACTCTAGCTAGAAGCTTTGCGGTAGAAGGTTGGCCAGGACAAAAAACAGTTGAAAATCAACTCTGGCAATTCGCCGAGCAGCACACCCCGAAACAAGATACCGATAAATACAATCAAGCGATGATGGATATGGGCGCGATGGTTTGCACTCGCAGTAAGCCAAAGTGTACCTTGTGCCCGATTGAAAAATTGTGCCTTGCTAACAAGCAAGGTAACCCACTCGATTATCCGGGTAAAAAACCGAAAAAAGAGAAGCCAGTGAAAGAGACTTGGTTTGTGATGTTGCATTACAAGGGCCAAGTCTGGCTAGAGCAACGTCCACAATCAGGGATTTGGGGCGGCTTATTTTGCTTTCCTCAGCATGATAATTCCGAAATCACACCGCAATTAGAGCGTCGCCACATTGATCCTTTACAGATCATTAGTCAGCAAACTTTGATCGCATTTCGCCATACCTTTAGCCATTACCATCTCGATATTACGCCGATTTTGCTGGATCTATCAAAACAGCCTGACGTGATAATGGAAGCCAACAAAGGTCTTTGGTATAACTTATCTCAACCAGAAGAAGTTGGCCTTGCTGCCCCAGTAAAACAATTACTGCAAAGCTTGCCTCATGAACTTCGCTAGTCAAAAGGAATCTAATATGAGCCGCACTGTATTTTGTGCTCGACTACAACAAGACGCTGAAGGTCTTGATTTCCAACTTTACCCAGGAGAGCTGGGCAAAAGAATTTTCGACAATATCTCAAAACAAGCATGGGCTGAGTGGCAACAGAAACAAACCATGTTAATCAATGAGAAGAAACTGAACATGATGGATCCAGAGCACCGTAAGCTCCTGGAGACGGAAATGGTTAACTTCCTGTTTGAAGGCAAAGACGTTCATATTGAAGGTTACACACCGCCAAGCGCATAACGTTAAGCCCATCGAAGTGAAATGACACCGCAGTTTTCTACGGTGTCATTTTTGTATTTGTAGTTAGGATACTCATGAGAAAACTCGTTTACTTTTTTACCGCCCTAATGCTGGTCGGCTGCAGCCGTGAATTCGTCGAGAGCTTTTACGACGTAAACTATGAGCCAACCAACCGCTTTGCAAAAAATTTGGCACAACTGCCCGGTCAATTTCAAAAAGATACTGCCGCGCTCGATGCGCTAATTAGTAGCTTTTCAGGCAATATCGAAAAACGCTGGGGAAGCCGTGAAATCAAAGTTGCGGGTAAAAATAACTACGTTAAATACATTGATAACTACCTCAGTCGCTCTGAAGTCGATTTCCAGAAAGGTACTATCATCATTGAAACCGTTTCTCCGACGGATCCTAAGCTGCATCTAAAAAATGCCATCATGACGACACTGTTAACACCTGATGATCCCGCTAACGTCGACCTGTTCTCTTCAAAAAGTATCACGTTAGAAGGTCGGCCATTTTTGTATCAACAGGTGGTCGATCAAGATAACAAGGCGATTCAATGGTCTTGGCGTGCTAACCGCTTTGCCGACTATTTGATTGCCAACAAGCTAAAAGTCAAAGACGTCGATTTTAAGAAAGCCTACTACGTCGAAATCCCTCTGGTCGAAAACCAAGTGGAGATCCGCAGTTATCAATATGCCGACATCGTGCGTCGTGCGTCCCAAAAATACGATATTCCGGAAGACCTGATTTACGCCATCATCAAAACTGAAAGTAGCTTTAATCCTTATGCGGTAAGTTGGGCCAATGCCTATGGTTTGATGCAAGTAGTGCCAAAAACTGCCGGCCGCGACGTATTCAAGTTAGTCAAAAAGCGCTCTGGTGAGCCAAGCCCAGAATATTTATTCAATCCGGAAAACAATATTGATGCGGGAACCGCTTACTTTTACATCTTAAAAAATCGCTATTTGAAAGATGTACAGCATCCACTAACGCTTGAGTACACCATGATCTCCGCCTACAACGGTGGGACTGGTGGTGTTTTAAACACTTTTAATCGCAACAATCGAAAACAAGCAATGAACGACATCAATTCTTTGCAACCTAATCAGGTTTTTTGGGCGCTCACCAATAAACATCCCAAAGCAGAAGCGCGTCGTTACCTAGAAAAAGTTACAAAATTCAAAAAGGATTTTAACTCTGGCAAAACCTAATGGTGACTTTCGCACAAAAACCGAGCAAACAATCGTTATTTTGAAATTATTTTCAAAAACACGTTGACGGATGACCTGAAAATCCGTTTAATACGCTCCGTTGCCCGGATAGCTCAGTCGGTAGAGCAGAGGATTGAAAATCCTCGTGTCGGTGGTTCGATTCCGCCTCCGGGCACCACAATTTGATTGTTGGTGTCTTAGACGTCAACGAGTTAGCAAAGAATTTAGTGTGCCGACTTAGCTCAGTAGGTAGAGCAACTGACTTGTAATCAGTAGGTCACCAGTTCGACTCCGGTAGTCGGCACCATTCTTTTGCCTCGATAGCTCAGTCGGTAGAGCAGAGGATTGAAAATCCTCGTGTCGGTGGTTCGATTCCGCCTCGAGGCACCATTATTTGGTGCTTATCTCGTAAGAGATGACACAGATAATTCCCCCTTAGTTCAGTCGGTAGAACGGCGGACTGTTAATCCGTATGTCGCAAGTTCAAGTCTTGCAGGGGGAGCCACTTTAAGAAAACCGTATCGCAAGATACGGTTTTTTTTCGTCTCAAGCTTGGTAAACAAAATCGACACACTTTCCGCATCATAACTTCCTCCCTACTCTTTCACTTTTCCCTGCAAGCGATCGTTTCATTAAACGTAAAAATCAACAGAGTCCTTCATCTCAGTTTCATATTGCGTTATATTTATACAAAATATCGTTCCGTAACTATTTTTTTGCTGCGTAATAAATGGCTAGATAATTAGAAAACGTCTCGTAATCTGACTACAGAATTCCAAAACTCCGGACTTAATACAGTCAAATCAGATCTTTCCATGCATTTATCTCGATTCATCACCTTTTTTATTTTGTAGCAAAAATTTAATCAGCGTCATATTTTTGAGCTTTGCCGCTATACCGCGCCAAGGTGGAGCGTAATAATTTTGTCATATTCGACGATACCAAAAGCTAGCCACTGTTAAAGGCAGTCTAAATTGACGTATCACTAACAACGTAAACTCGCGAGGGCGTATGAAACTCAAAACTCAGGCCTATATTCTGTCAGCTATCATTTTAACCGCACTTTTAGCACTGACAGTGACAGGATTATGGACACTGCGTGTGGCCAGTAATTTGGACAACAAAGCTCGAGTCACCGAACTATTCAAAAGTGCTTACAGCATTTTGACTGAAGTTGAACAAATGGCCGTAGAAGGCTCATTAGGCGAAGACGAAGCAAAAGCACTTGCCACTCGCCTGCTACGCAACAACATCTACAAAGATAATGAGTATGTTTACGTGGCAGACGAAAATATGATTTTCGTTGCAACCCCATTAGATCCACAACTTCATGGCACCAGTTTTAACGACTTTAAAGACGGCGATGGAAAAAGTGTTGGTCAGTTGATCCAACGTGTGCTTGGAAACACGACGGGTCAGATCGTCGAATACACTTGGACACAAAAACTGGAAGACGGCACGATTGAGGAAAAACTCTCGATCGCTGAAAAAACACCACATTGGGGTTGGGTTGTTGGCACTGGTATTGGCTTCAATGAAGTCAATGCGCGCTTCTGGTCTACCGCACAATGGCAGCTACTACTTTGCTTCGCCATCGCTATCGGTATCTTTGGCGTGCTACTCGTCTCTATCCGTAAAATGCTGGCGCTACTCGGTGGCGAGCCACAAGACGTGCACAGTGCGGTACAGGCCGTTGCACAAGGTAATATTCAAGCATCATTTAATAAGTCTGCACCGAAAGGCAGTATCTACGAAGCCGTACAGCAAATGAGCCTATCACTGGCTCAGCTAGTGAAAAACCTCGATACCTCGATGATCGCATTACGACAAGAACTGGCCAATGTTGAAGACCGTTCTGCTTCAATCGCAGGTTTGACAGATTCACAGCAACAATCGACTGAAATGATTGCCACTGCGATGACAGAAATGGCATCTTCTGCGAATAACGTCGCGGATTCAGCGCGAGATACTGCAAGCAATACCGAAGAAGCCGATAAGCAGAGTCAACACACTCAGCATCTAATTCACAATACCGTGGATAATATCCAAGGTTTGGCATCTCAACTCGGCACGGCAAGTCAAGCCGTGGCTGATCTTGATAGCGACGTAAATAACATCGTAAAAGTACTTGATGTGATTGGTGACATTGCTGAGCAAACTAACCTACTCGCGCTGAATGCGGCAATTGAAGCTGCGCGTGCTGGCGAACAAGGGCGTGGGTTTGCTGTTGTAGCCGATGAAGTTCGCAACTTGGCGGGCAGAACACAATCAAGCACTAAAGAGATCCAGCAGATGATCACTAATCTGCAAGCGGGCTCTCGCAATGCCATTAACACGATGGAAGTGTGTGCAGAAACCAGCCAAAGCACAGTAGTGGAATCACAAAATGCCTCTGAAGCACTGCAGCAGATCGTTATTGCACTCGAATCGATTACTCAAATGAGCCATCAAATTGCCACGGCAGCAGCTGAACAGACTCAAGTAGGTGATGATATTGCTAAGCGAATTAACCTAATTGAAGAGAGTGGTAATCAGCTAAGTAATGTGGTTGCAGAGAGTCACAGCAGTACACAAAGCCTAAATACTTTGGCGAATGACTTAGAAAACTGGGTAAGTAAGTTCACTGTTAAGCAATAATTCCTGACAGAAACCATAAAAAGCACGCTTTAACGCGTGCTTTTTTTCTGCCTGATAGCAACTAATGCTGCGCTTTTTTAGAGAAAATGCATGGCTCAACTAGCCTTACAAGCCTATAAATGGCTAAAAACAGCCCATTAAGTATAGAAAAGCAACAAACGATATTTTTTTTGCATTTTAATGTTGACCTAAAAAGCAAAAAGCCGTTTAATACACCTCGTCGCCCGGATAGCTCAGTCGGTAGAGCAGAGGATTGAAAATCCTCGTGTCGGTGGTTCGATTCCGCCTCCGGGCACCACAATTTGATTGTTGGTGTCTTAGACATCAATGAAAAATAAAGAAATAGTGCGCCGACTTAGCTCAGTAGGTAGAGCAACTGACTTGTAATCAGTAGGTCACCAGTTCGACTCCGGTAGTCGGCACCATTCTTTATTTGAAAAGATAATTCCCCCTTAGTTCAGTCGGTAGAACGGCGGACTGTTAATCCGTATGTCGCAAGTTCAAGTCTTGCAGGGGGAGCCACTTTCAATTGACGAGCGAAGCTTGTTGATGAAAAACGTGCCGACTTAGCTCAGTAGGTAGAGCAACTGACTTGTAATCAGTAGGTCACCAGTTCGACTCCGGTAGTCGGCACCATCTTTTCCCCCTTAGTTCAGTCGGTAGAACGGCGGACTGTTAATCCGTATGTCGCAAGTTCAAGTCTTGCAGGGGGAGCCATATTCGAGAAAGCCTCATCATCTGATGAGGTTTTTTTTTTGCCTGTCATTTACCCTTCCCTGCTTATCGCTCGTCACGCATAGATGACTCATTACAGTAAATAGGCCAATTGTTTAATGGTCGTGAGTGTTGGCATGCTCGGCATATCGTAGTTTGCCCCCGTCGCGACAATCACCGCTTGTTTTCCTGGTAGCATCATAATGTACTGCTCTCCGATACCTACCGCCGCTACTGCCCCATTGACAGTTGGAACCTGCCAAAAGTGCAAACCATAACCCATATTATAGCCATGAAACTGACTGTGCTTTAGTTGCTCAAACCAATGCTTAGCAACAATTTGTTGCCCCGCAAAATGCCCTTGATTAAGCCACATCAAGCCAAACTTTCCCATATCCTCTGGCGTGAGCATTAACCCCCAGTCTGCGCCAGGCTCATTGCTGCCATGCTGATTCGACCAACGATAATTTTCTATCGCTAACGGGGAAAATAGCTTCTCTTTCATGACCACAGCAAAGGGTTGACCATATACCCGCTCAATCACCTTGGACAAACCGACCGTTGAAAGACCACTATAAGCAAAACGAGTTCCTGGCTTAAAAGCGAGATCAGTGGAGAGGAACTGTTCTAACAAATCTTTAGCCATATAATGGCGCGTAAATGCATTGCCTGAACTATACGAAGCGGCAAGTTCATCCAAGGCATAACCTGTCGACATATTTAACATATCCCGCACGCTAATTTGCATCTTCTCCGCTCTATCGTTCGCTTGATACTCGGGAAATAAACTGAACACCGGCACATCCAAACTGGCGAGCTTACCTTCATCAACCGCAATGAAGATTAATGTGGCAACAAAGGATTTCGTCACCGAATGGAGATTATGCAGTTCAGAGGATCCTACAGGCACACTAGGCCGACTTTGTGAGCCAATGCGGCCACTGCCCTGCCTATGCAGCTCAAACACCTTATTTCCGTGCTGCCACGCAATCAAAGAGTGGATATTATTTCCTTTACCGCTTTCCACTCGCTTTTCGATAGGCGCAAAACGCCCTGCACTGATCACAACCTCAACGTTGGGCTTGGAACAACCAAATAGGAATAAGCCCATCGCTAAGGTGAATAACTTTTGCTTCATCTTGTTACTCTCCATTGACTTCAGGCCAATAAAACAAAAAAAGAGAGCGATTTCAGCGTGCTGCTACAGATATAAAAAAAGCGTGCGACTAAGCGCACGCTTTCTCAATTCATTTTGTCACTATCATCAAGCGAAGGTTATTTGCTTTGGTTTAGAACCTTTACTTCTTCATTCAGCTCAGCCAGCTTTTGTTCCATTTGCTCACGGCATACATTCGCTACTTCACGCACTTGCTCTTTCTTACAGCCTTGTGTGCTCACTGGAGGTAGCATTTCAACGATAACATGACCATTATTCCAACGGTTGAGCTTTACTCCTTCTGTTGAGCTACATACGATAGGCACCACATCAACCCCTGCACCAATAGCCGTATGGAAAGCACCGGTTTTAAATGGCAATAAACCACGGCCACGTGAGCGTGTGCCTTCTGGGAACATCCAAATAGACACATCACTGTTTTTCATTTTATCAATCACCTGATCAATGGTACCCATCGCTTTACTGCGATTCCCACGATCAATCAAAATATTGCCTGTCAGCCAGTACAACTGACCAAACAACGGTAAGAACGCTAAACTCTTTTTACCAACAGTAACAACTTTAGGCGTTACCGCTGCGGCCACAGTGAAGAGATCCCAGTTATTCTGATGGTTAGCAATATAAACATGCTGACCACGTGTGTACGCATCTTCAGGCATTCTTAGCTCTAACTTAATGCCAAATACGCGAGCCATCTTGCCGAACAGGCGCCCGAAGGTGAACACGTGTTTTGGGTTACGTGGGCTCAGCAAACAGTAGCCGCAACCAAAGACAAACATGACAATCGCAAATATCGCGACAGCAAAAACACGGAACAGTGCAATCATTAATGTTCTCCAAGAACAAGAGGGAAAAATTATGGCCATAATCTAACGTATCTTTTGGCCATAAAAAAGCCGAAACATGTGTTTCGGCTTACATTTGTTCGCTAAACTGTATTGTTACACAGTAAGCTCAGTTAATTAGCATCACGAAAACGTTCGATGTTTGCGCCCAACGCTGACAGTTTATCTTCAATCTTATCGTAGCCACGATCGATGTGATAAATACGGTCAACAATGGTTTCGCCTTGTGCGATACAACCCGCGATAACAAGGCTTGCAGAAGCGCGTAGGTCAGTTGCCATCACTTGAGCACCGCTTAAAGACTCAACATCACCACAAATCACTGTGTTGCCTTCGATTTCTGCTTTAGCGCCCATACGCATCAGTTCTGGCACGTGCATGAAACGGTTTTCAAAAATCGTTTCAGTGATCACGCCGCCACCCTTAGCCATAAGGTTAAGTAGCGTAAACTGAGCTTGCATATCGGTTGGGAAACCAGGGTGTGGTGCTGTACGGATAGTCACCGCTTTAAGCTCACGACCAGTCATATCTAGCGAGATCCAGTCTTCGCCAGTTTCAACTTGTGCGCCCGCTTCTTCAAGCTTAGCTAGCACCGCTTCTAGTAGATGTGCACGAGTATTACGGCATACCACTTTACCGCCAGAAACCGCCGCAGCAACTAAGAAGGTACCCGTTTCAATGCGGTCGGCAACAACAGCGTGTTTACCACCACCAAGGCGTTCAACACCTTCGATAGTAATGGTATCAGTACCTGCACCGGTAATTTTAGCGCCCAAAGCGTTTAAGAACTCAGCCGTATCAACGATCTCAGGTTCACGCGCAGCGTTATCTAATACTGTTTTGCCTTCAGCAAGCGTTGCAGCACACATGATAGTGATCGTGGCACCAACACTGACTTTATCCATTACGATATGGGCACCTTTAAGGCGGCCATCAACAGACGCTTTTACGTAACCATCTTCCAACACAATCGTTGCGCCTAATTGCTCTAGACCATGAATGTGTAGATCGACTGGACGCGCACCGATAGCACAGCCACCAGGCAATGACACTTGGCCTTGGCCAAAACGCGCCACAAGTGGACCCAGCGCCCAGATAGAGGCACGCATAGTTTTCACTAGATCATACGGCGCACAATATTCATCGATGCTGCTTGGATCTACGTGCACAGAACCATTGCGTTCTACCTTAGCACCAAGGCGCTTTAGCAGTTCCATCGTGGTATCAATGTCACGTAAGTGAGGGACGTTAGTCACTTCAACCGGCTCTTCCGCCAAAATTGAAGCAAAAAGAATTGGTAGGGCGGCGTTCTTCGCACCAGAGATAGTGACTTCACCAACTAGGGGCTTGTTAGAACCTGTTACTCTAAATTTTTCCATTACTAAACCTTACAGTGACATCAACTTTTTATCACGAGCCCATTCAGTCGGCGTGTATGCCTTGATGGAAAGCGCGTGGATGTCATTTCTTTGGATATATTCCATGAGGGGCGCATAAATGGTTTGTTGTTTCTTAACGCGGTTCATTCCCTCGAAACAAGCATCAACAGCGATCACTTCGTAGTGGCTACCCTCGCCCTTCACGTGTAGTTCTTCTAGGTTTAGTGCTTCGTTTAAAATCTGTTGTACTTTTGCGCTATCCACAATTTACCTCTAATTAATCTTTATGTGCTCAGCAATGTGTTTTTCAACATTACTCAGTGCCAGCAAAGTGCTGAGTTGCTTTGGCACGAAGCTGAGCATTATATGACAGTTTCGTTTTTTTGCATGCTCTAATAGGTGGATGAGCATCACCATTCCAGCGGAATCCACTCGCTCAAGCTGAGAAAGATTCAGCTCTAGCGTCGTTTGTTGTGGTTGCCATGCTTTTAACAGCTTCCACAGCGCGGGAACAGTGTCACGATTCAATAAACCTGTAAGCTTAGCCGTATTGTCATCAATACGCTGATATTGCTCATGGGCTATCATTTTTGTGCCTCAAAACGGATTGGTTGTGCCGCAAGCGTATCGAGCTCTTGCGCCACGGCTAAAATCCCTTCTTGACGCAGTTTTCCACTCCACTCTGATTGCTTACTGGACAGCAAACTAATGCCTTCAGCAATCATATCAAACACTTTCCATTCACCCGTTTTTTTGTCTTTACGCAGCTTGAATTCCAATTGGATATTCGGCCGTGGCGCATCAACAATATCGACCTTAACGCTAGTAATGGTCTTACTTGGATCAATCTTCAACTCAGGGCCAAACTCGATCTCCTGGTCGGTGTATTGGGTTAGAACCTGAGCATAAGAAGCAATTAAGTAAGAACGGAAAGCAATGATGAACTCATTAACGTCTGCACGTTTAGCCCCTTTCAAGTTTGAACCGAGTAGTTTCAATGCCGCATACTTATAGTTCACGTACGGCATCAACTCTTCTTCAACAATCACTTTTAAGTGATTAGGGTCTTGTTTGATGAGGCCTTGCTCTGCTTTTAAGCGCTCAAATGCCATGCTACCGACTTGTTCCATCATTGAGTATGGCTGGGTTTTATCAATTTCTGCACTGACTGCGTAAAATGGCAATATCAAGGTACAAACCGTTAATAAGAATTTTTTCAACATTACTTCTCTCCAGAGTCAGAGCCGCCACCAACGCTATACAGCACTTGGCCAATAAGATCTTCTAGCACCAAAGCCGATTTGGTGTCTTCAATAAAGTCACCATCAACCAGCATCTGTTCATCATCGAACACGAAACCAGGCGTCAGGCCGATATATTGCTCACCAATCAAGCCTGAAGTGAGAATTTGCACACTCGAGGTTTCAGGGAACTGATCGTACTGGCTATTCACCGCCATACCAACCACAGGCAAAAGTGATTCAGGGTTCAATGTGATAGACGTAACACGCCCCACGACCACACCGCCCACTTTCACAGGAGAGCGAACTTTTAGGCTACCAATGTTATCGAACTCGGCATTTAAGCTATAAGTATCGTTTGAACCAATACCTTTTACGTCAGCGACTTGAAAAATCATAATCAAGACTGCGCAAATTCCCGCTAAGATGAAGCTACCCACCCATAATTCTGTTTTACGTGTCTGTTGCATGTTTAGTTCCCGAACATCAATGCGGTCAGTACGAAGTCTAGTCCAAGTACTGCCAAAGAAGAGTGTACTACCGTGCGAGTGGTTGCGCGGCTGATGCCTTCCGAAGTCGGAATCGCATCGTATCCATTAAATAAAGCTATCCAAGTCACGGTAATGGCAAAAACAAAGCTTTTGATAAAGCTATTGCCAATATCTTGACCTAATTCAACTGACGATTGCATCGCCGACCAGAAGCTACCGTGATCGATGCCTTTCCAATCCACACCCACCAGCTGACCACCCCAAATACCCACCGCCATAAAAATCATCGTGAGTAAGGGCATAGAAATAACACCAGCCCAGAAACGTGGTGCAATCACGCGCTTCAAAGGATCAACTGCCATCATTTCCATCGAAGAGAGCTGCTCGGTGGCTTTCATTAAGCCAATCTCTGCTGTCAATGCCGAGCCCGCCCGACCAGCAAATAGCAGTGCAGTGACGACAGGGCCTAGCTCACGCAATAACGATAGCGCAACCATCTGACCTAATGCACCTTCAGCTCCGAAATCAATCAGAATGACATAACCTTGAAGGCTCAATACCATGCCAATAAACAGACCAGATAAAATGATGATCAGCAAAGATTGAACGCCAACGCTATACAATTGCTTAATTAACAACGGTGCGTTTTTGATAGGACGAGGTCTGGCTGCTAGTGCGCCAAATAGCATCAAGCTAGCACGACCAACAGACGCACTAAATTTCATACCTCGTCGACCTAGAGAGGCTATAAAATTAAGAACACGAGTTATCATTGAAATAGGTCCTCACCTATTGGTTTAGCCGGATATCGAAACGGCACCGGGCCGTCGGCATCACCCACTAGGAATTGTTGAACTTGCGGATCCGGATTGGCTCGCAGCTCCTCAGGAGTACCACTGGCAATCACTTGACCATTGGCAAGAATGTAGACCCAATCGGCAATACTCATCACTTCAGGCACATCATGAGAAACCACAATCGCAGTAATCGCCAAAGCTTGATTAAGGTTACGAATCAGTTCCACCAACACACCCATGGTAATCGGGTCTTGGCCAACAAAGGGTTCGTCGAACATGATAAGTTCAGGGTCTAAAGCAATAGAACGCGCAAGAGCCGCACGACGTGCCATACCACCAGAAAGCTCACTTGGCATAAGCTCAGCGGCGCCACGCAACCCCACGGCTTCTAGTTTTAGTGAAACTAAGGTGCGCAGCAACTCTTCATCAAGCTGAGTGTGCTCACGCAACGGGAAGGCAACGTTATCGAAAACGTTTAGATCGGTGAAGAGTGCGCCCGATTGAAAAAGCATACTCATGCGTTTTCTTTCTTGATAGAGCTTACGGCGACTCAATGTAGGGATATTCAGACCATCAAATAAAACCTCTCCACTATCAGGAGAAATCTGTCCGCCGATCAGGCGTAACAAGGTCGTTTTTCCGATCCCTGAGGGTCCCATAATGGCCGTCACTTTGCCCTTGGGAACATGTAGGTTTACGTTGTCAAAAATCTTCCTATTTCCACGTGAAAAAGTGAGATTATTGACTGTAACCAAATCAGTTGATGACATTCGGTACTCGTCGTCAGAATCCTTTATATGATGCGCAATCATAAGCAGATTAATCTCGAATTTAAAGCACTGTTCAATTAAATGTGAAGTACTTAAATTCCCGTCTTATATTCAAGCCACATATGGAATTACAAAATGGGCGGTAAATAATTGCATGTTCAGCTTCCATTTTACCCCCCAACGCGTCAAAATTGACGGTTAAATTGTTCAGTTTGTAGATAAGTTAGGATATATCATGATCGAAGCGGTAGCGTTTCTTATTATTGGTCTCATTTTTCTGGTATGGAGTGCCGACAAACTGGTTTATGGCTCTGCAGCCCTAGCGCGTAACTTCGGTATTTCACCACTGGTGATTGGTATGACGATCCTAGCAATGGGCTCTTCAGCCCCTGAAATGATGGTGTCCGCAACGGCAGCGCTGGATGGCAAAACCGACACTGCGGTCGGTAACGTGATTGGTTCCAACATCGCAAACATCGCACTAATTCTTGGCATCACCGCCATGATTAAGCCACTCTCGATTAGTTCACCGGTATTACGTCGTGAACTGCCACTGATGATCGGTGTCACCCTGATTGCGGGTGCAATCTTGTGGGATAACCATCTTGGCTTCTACGAAGGTGTGCTGCTGCTAGGTCTATTCGTTATCTTTATTCTTGCTATGTTGCGCATTAGTCGTAAAGAGCAACCAAACGGTGATGTGCTACTTGAAGAACAAGAGCAAGACGTCCCTGAAGGCGTAGACAACAAAATTGCCTTAATGTGGGTTGTTATCGGTTTAATTATTTTGCCTATCGCTGCTGACACTCTGGTAGATAGCTCTGTTGTCATTGCAAAATATTTTGGCATGAGCGATCTGGTGATCGGTCTAACGATTATCGCGGTAGGCACAAGCTTACCTGAATTAGCTGCTTCGGTAGCTGGCGTAATGAAAGGCGAAGATGACATGGCCGTTGGTAATATCATCGGCTCAAATGTATTTAACATCCTTGCGGTAATGGGTATTCCCGGCATTCTTAATCCTTCAATTCTAAGCGAGCTCGTCATGGGTCGCGATTTTTGGGTCATGTTGGCGGTATCGCTACTGCTGGTTGTGATGGCGCTAGGAAAATCGCGCAGCATCAATCGTTTTGAAGGCGCATTCCTTGTGGTCGTATTTGTTGCGTACCAGAGCTACCTTGTTATCAATATGAACGCGTAATTGTTCGCTGGAGATTGTGATGTTTGATTATCGCGCTGCCGCATTAGAAGTGCTTAATATTGAAATTGAAGCATTAAAGCAGCTAGACCAATATTTCAACGACAGTTTTGCTCAAGCTTGTGAGACGATTTTAGCCAATAAAAATGGCAAAGTAGTGATCATGGGAATGGGTAAATCTGGACATATTGGCAATAAGATTGCCGCCTCTCTGGCGAGTACAGGTACTTCAGCGTTTTTTGTTCACCCAGGAGAGGCTGCACACGGCGATCTTGGTATGATTGAGCCAGGAGATATCGTTCTGGCGATTTCAAACTCGGGTGAATCAGGCGAAATATTATCACTATTCCCTGTGCTAAAACGCCTCAAAATCACCATCATCAGCATGACGGGTAAACCGACATCTAACATGGCAAAGCTGGCAGATATTCACCTGCAAATTACCGTGCCGAAAGAAGCGTGCCCACTCGGTTTAGCTCCGACCTCCAGCACCACTGCAACGTTAGTGATGGGAGATGCCCTTGCGGTTTCTTTATTACAAGCTCGTGGCTTTACTGCTGAAGATTTCGCATTGTCGCACCCAGGTGGGGCACTTGGCCGCAAGCTGTTACTAAAATTATCAGACATCATGCACACTGGTGATGAACTCCCCTTAGTTTCACCACAAACCTTAGTGCGTGATGCATTGCTTGAAATAACACAAAAAGGCCTCGGCATGACGGCAGTTGTTGACCAAGATAAACAGCTGCTCGGTATTTTTACCGATGGTGACCTCCGCCGAATTTTAGATAAACGCATTGATATTCATAGCGCTCTTATCAGCGAAGTGATGACCAAAAACCCGACCGTTGCCAATCCAAACATGTTGGCGGCTGAAGGTGTAAACTTGATGCAAGAGAAAAGCATTAATGGATTACTGCTTTGTGAAAACAACACCGTGGTTGGTGCATTGAATATGCACGACCTACTCAAAGCTGGGGTCATGTAATGACTGAAAAAGTCAGCACCTTATATGGTGAAGTTGACGCTGATATTTTAGCGATTGCCAAACAAATTAAGCTATTGATCTGTGATGTCGACGGAGTCTTCTCTGACGGCCTTATCTACATGGGTAACCAAGGGGAAGAACTAAAAACTTTCCACACTCGTGATGGATACGGCGTAAAATCATTAATGAACGCAGGCATTGAAATTGCCATCATTACTGGACGTCAGTCTCAGATCGTCGAAAATCGCATGAAAGCGCTGGGCATTAAACTGATTTATCAAGGCCAAGACGATAAGGTGAAGGCTTACCACGATATTTGCCAACAGCTAGGGATTGCTCCCGAGCAAACCGGCTATATTGGCGATGATCTAATTGATTGGCCGGTCATGGAAAAAGTCGCACTAAAAGTGTGTGTGGCTGATGGTCATCCTTTGCTTGTTCAACGTGCGAACTACGTCACAACCATTAAAGGTGGCCATGGCGCAGTGCGTGAAGTTTGCGATCTGATCCTTCAGGCTCGTGACGAACTAGACGTACACAAAGGTTTAAGTATATGAGTTTATCTCGTATCGGTTATTTACTGCTGGTCGTCATCATTGCCATTTCTGGCTATTACTTGATGACCAACAAAGCCAGTTACGATATTCAGGTCGAACCGAATGTAGAGCTACCACTCTTTACCGGCCATGACCTAACCAACACCTCATACAATGAACAAGGTGTTCGTAGTTACGTGATCATATCCACTGAATTGGACAACTATGCCAGCAGTGGTGATACCGTGTTTGATAAGCCAATATTGAAAGTCTATCTCAATGGCGATATTCAAGAATGGGAGATTACCGCAGAGCATGGCGTATTAACTAAAGATCATGTGCTTACACTGCAAAGCAATGTATTAGGTAAAAATTTACTACCTGACTCCGGATTTGACACATTATCAACTGACATAATGCATATTCAGTTGGATAATCGTGATTTTTGGGCGGATAACCAAGTTACCCTAATTGGCCCTCAATTTGAGACGGTAGGTCAAGCGATGAAAGGCAATTTCGCTGACAACACCGCGATACTTTACAATCATGTACAAGGCAGATATGAAACTCTCACACCTTAGTTTAATCGCCTGTTTGTTCGCAGCAACACAGGCTATGGCATTGTCGACTGACCGCGATCAGCCTGTATACATTGATTCAGACAGTCAACACCTTGATATGCAAAGCAACCAAGTCACCTTCCTTGGTGATGTAAAGCTTAAGCAAGGCAGCATCAATATCAATGCCGACAAGATTATCGTCACTCGTAATAAAACAGATGGCTCAATCAACAAGATTGATGGCTATGGCAATCTAGCGACCTTTTCTCAGCTCACTGACGATGGCAAAACCTTATACGGTGAAGCAAAAGAGCTGCATTACGAAGTGAGTAACGACCAACTCACGATGATTGATGACGCAATGTTGGCACAAGATGACAGCGAAATTCGCGGTAATCATATTCGTTACCATATTTCATCACAAAAATTAGTTGCTGACGGTAAGCAAAAGGGCGATCGAGTGTCGACCGTACTTCAGCCTCAAGCAGTACAAGAATAATTATGGCGATTTTAAAAGCAGAACACCTAGCGAAAAGCTATAAAAATCGAAAAGTGGTTTCTGACGTCAGCTTACAAGTTGAATCAGGCCAGATAGTGGGATTACTAGGCCCTAATGGTGCCGGTAAAACAACTTCGTTCTATATGATCGTCGGCTTAGTGGCTCGTGATGAAGGTGTTATCAGTATTGATGGACAAGACATCAGTATCTTACCGATGCACAGCCGCTCACGCATGGGGATTGGCTACCTACCACAGGAAGCCTCTATCTTCCGTAAATTGTCGGTACAAGACAACATTATGGCAGTTTTAGAAACCCGCGAAGAGCTAACCCGCGAAGAGCGCCAAGATAAGCTGGAAGATTTATTAGAAGAATTCCACATTCAGCACATTCGTGAAAGTGCGGGTATGGCACTATCAGGGGGTGAGCGTCGACGTGTAGAAATTGCACGCGCACTGGCCGCTAACCCACAGTTTATTCTGTTGGATGAACCTTTCGCTGGTGTCGATCCTATCTCGGTAATCGACATCAAGAAAATCATTGTCCATCTTCGTGATCGAGGCCTTGGGGTTTTGATTACAGACCACAACGTTCGTGAAACGCTTGATGTATGTGAAAAAGCCTACATTGTAAGCCAAGGACATCTTATTGCAGAAGGGACACCAGAAGACGTGCTTAACAACGAGCAAGTGAAACAAGTTTATCTTGGTGAACAATTCCGACTATGATTATTAAAAAGTCTGTAGAACTTTAAAAGGCATGTATTACTGAATGAAACCCTCATTACAACTCAAGCTAGGACAACAGTTGGCGATGACGCCACAGTTACAGCAGGCCATTCGCTTGTTGCAGCTGTCTACATTAGATCTTCAACAGGAGATTCAAGAAGCCTTGGACTCCAACCCACTGCTCGAAGTGGAGGAAGGCAATGAAGAACTGACCACCAGCGAAGAGAAAAACCGTAATGAGGAAAAAGAATCCAGTGCGGAAGTCGCAGAAAGTGAGCAGCAAGATAGCTCAGAGCTGATTGAAAAATCAGAGATCAGTTCTGAACTTGAAATAGACACTACATGGGATGATGTCTATAGCGCAAATACTGGCAGTACGGGCATCGCCGTCGATGACGATGCACCGATTTATCAAGGTGAAACCACCGAATCTCTTTACGACTACCTCATCTGGCAACTCGATTTAACCCCATTTAGTGAACTTGATAGAACCATTGCACTTGCACTGATTGATGCCATTGATGATTACGGTTATCTAACCGTACCGCTTTCCGAAATTCTGGAAAACTTTGATCATGAAGAAGTAGAACCAGAGGAAATTGAAGCCGTTCGTAAACGAATTCAGCAATTTGACCCACTCGGTGTCGCCTCTATCAACTTACAAGACTGCCTACTACTCCAGCTAGCGACTTACCCAGAAGACACGCCTTGGTTAAACGAAGCTAAACTGGTGTTGACCGATCATATTGATCAACTTGGTAATCGGGATTACAAGTTGATCATCAAAGAGACTAAGCTTAAAGAAACGGAGCTACGTGATGTACTCAAACTGATCCAACAATTGGATCCGCGTCCGGGTAGTCGCATATCGAGTGAGCAAGCCGAATACGTGATCCCTGATGTATCCGTATTTAAAGAACATGGAAAATGGATGGTGACCAGCAACCCTGATGCCATTCCACGTTTAAAAGTCAATCAACAGTACGCCGCACTCGGCAAAGGCAGCAGCCCAGATAGCCAGTACATTCGTTCTAATTTGCAAGAAGCAAAATGGCTAATCAAAAGCTTAGAAAGCCGAAACGAGACACTGCTCAAAGTTGCCAAGTGTATTGTTGAACATCAAAGAAATTTCTTCGAGTATGGCGAAGAGGCGATGAAACCAATGGTACTCAATGACGTCGCTCTCTCCGTGGATATGCATGAGTCAACTATCTCTCGTGTTACGACACAGAAGTATATGCACACGCCACGCGGTATATTTGAATTGAAGTATTTCTTCTCCAGTCACGTCAGTACAGACAATGGTGGAGAATGCTCTTCAACTGCAATTCGTGCTTTAATTAAAAAGCTCGTCGCTGCAGAAAACAGCGCTAAGCCTCTTAGCGATAGCAAAATTGCAGCTCTACTCGCTGACCAAGGGATTCAGGTCGCTAGACGAACAATAGCTAAATACCGAGAGTCCTTGGGCATTGCCCCTTCAAGTCAGCGTAAACGCCTACTTTAAGGCAACAACCGAGAAGGAAAGCCTATGCAAATCAATATTACTGGCCACCACGTTGATCTTACCGACTCAATGCAAGACTACGTAAACGAAAAATTTCAAAAGCTGGAGCGTTTTTTCGACCACATCAACAGTGTTCAAGTGGTTTTAAAAGTTGAAAAACTTCAGCAAATCGCAGAAGCTACCCTTCATATTAATCAAGGCGAAATACATGCGTCAGCTGATGACGAAAGCATGTATGCCGCAATCGACTCGCTAACCGATAAACTGGTTAGACAGCTCAATAAGCACAAAGAAAAACTACATAATCATTAACTATGCAACTTAGCGAAATTCTAACCTTGGACTGCACCAAAAGTGCAGTCCAATGCACCAGCAAAAAACGCGCTCTTGAGATGATCAGTGAAATCGTCGCAGAGCATACCGGACAAAACTCAACCGAACTGTTTGAATGCATGCTCAGTCGTGAAAAGATGGGCAGTACTGGCATTGGAAATGGAATAGCCATTCCCCATGCTCGTATGCAGTCAAGCGACCAAGCTGTCGCCGTCCTTTTACAATGCGAAAGCCCAATAGAATTCGACGCGATTGATAACCGTCCCGTTGACCTCCTATTTGCTTTACTTGTGCCTGATGCACAATGCAAAGAACACCTCAAAACCCTCTCATGTATGGCTGAACGTCTTAACGACAAGCTGATCCTCAAGCAGCTTCGCAAAGCGCAGTCGGATCAAGAGCTGTATGACATTATGATCAACAGGTAGTCGTTGTTATGCGTTTAATTGTAGTCAGTGGCCAATCAGGAGCAGGTAAAAGCGTAGCGCTACGTGTGCTTGAAGATTTAGGTTACTATTGTGTTGATAACCTTCCTGTTAACCTATTGAATGTATTCGTACAATCCATTCAAGGCAGCAAGCAAAATGTCGCGGTCAGTATCGATATTCGTAACCTACCCGAAGAACCAACCTTGGTTAACGATGTACTACAAAAGCTAAAACAAGAAACCGATGTAAGCGTGCTGTTTCTTGATGCCAATAAAGACACTTTACTTAAGCGATACAGCGAAACTCGCCGTATCCACCCCCTCTCATTGGCACATGAAAGCACCTCGCTCGAGCAAGCGATTGAAAAAGAAAAAAGCATTCTTTCGCCACTCAAAGAACACGCTGATCTCATCATTGATAGCAGCAATCAATCGCTGCATGAATTGAGTGAGAATGTTCGCCGGCGAGTAGAAGGGCGTGAACGCAAAGATTTGGTGATGGTATTCCAATCATTTGGTTTCAAATATGGCCTACCCAGTGATGCTGATTATGTCTTCGATGTGCGTTTTCTTCCCAATCCACATTGGGAGCCCGATTTACGCCCACTCACTGGGCTAGATGCACCAATTAAATCCTATTTGGAAAGCCATCAAGAAGTGATTGAATTAAAACTCCAAGTGCAGAAATTCATTGAACACTGGCTACCAATGTTAGAAAAAAATAATCGCAGCTATCTGACGGTGGCGATCGGCTGTACTGGCGGCAAGCACCGCTCAGTCTACCTCACCCAACAAATTGGCGAGTACTTCGCTGAACTAGGCCATCAGGTGCAAATTCGCCACACCTCGCTTGAGAAAAACCGACAGGATTAACGCATGCCGCAAGAGAGTAAAACCGTCCTAATTGAGAATCGACTTGGGCTACACGCTCGTGCGGCAGTTAAACTGGTTGAACTCGCACAATCATTTAATGCCATTTTGACCATTCAAAACCATGATGGAAAAGTTGCCACTGCCGACAGTGTTATGGGCTTATTGATGCTCGAATCAGCACAAGGCGAGCATGTCACCATTCACGCTGAAGGGAATGATGCAAGCGAGGCATTAATCGCGGTTTGCCAGTTAATTGAGCATAAATTTGACGAAGATGAGTAACCCTTCACCTACACTGATTACATCTACGGCTCACTTATCAACAGATAATTAGATTTTCTTAACACTAACTTATTAAACAAGCCGTTAAATTAAGTTACTATTCAACGCATTGTAACCATATAGAGTCAGGGGGAATCGATGGCCGAGCAAATAGAGTTTGATCAAGCTCACCAAGCCCTCCAAGAAGTCACAGATGCTCTAGAAAATGGCCGTTTCGTCCACGTCCGCCGTCAGCTGCAGGACATGGAACCGGAAGATATCGCTCATCTCTTAGAAGCCTCTCCGCGTAAAAGCCGTGAAGTTCTTTGGCAACTAACCGATCCAGAAGATTATGGCGAAATCCTCGATGAATTAAGCGAGGATGTAAAAGACGATCTTGTGTCTAGAATGGCGCCAGAGATGTTGGCTGAAGCAACCGAAGGCATGGACACCGATGATGTCGCTTACGTCCTCCGAAGCCTGCCTGACGATGTTTCGCGTGAAGTACTTTCGCAGATGGATGTGGAAGATCGTCAACGTGTTGAAACTGCCCTATCGTATTCAGAGGATACCGCAGGTAGTTTAATGAATACCGACGTCATTACCATTCGTGGTGATGTCGATATTGACGTTGTGCTCCGCTACTTACGTATGCGTGGTGAACTACCTGAAGCGACCGATGCGTTGTACGTCATTGATGAAGAGAATCGCCTAATTGGTGAGCTCTCATTAACGGCCATTCTTACCACCCAACCCGATGTCAAAGTTGCGGATGTGATGGAAGATGCGGACGATGCAATCGAAGTGACGATGAAGGACTCCGATGTCGCGAGCCTATTCGAACGTCGTAACTGGGTTTCTGCTCCTGTCATTGATGAGAACCAACTACTCGTAGGTCGTATCACCATCGATGACGTGGTTGACGTTATTCGTGAAGATGCCGAGCACTCAATGATGAGTATGGCGGGTCTAGACGATGATGAAGATACCTTTGCCCCGGTGGTGAAATCGGCGCGCAAACGTAGTGTTTGGCTTGGTGCGAATGTACTTGCAGCCCTTGCAGCGGCCTCAGTTTCCAACATGTTTGAAGCCACTTTAGATCAAATGGCGGCCATTGCAGTCTTGATGACTATCGTACCTTCGATGGGTGGGGTTGCGGGTAACCAAACCGTTGCTCTTGTCATTCGTGGCTTAGCATTAGGCCATATCGGTGATTCAAACAAACGTGAATTGTTAATCAAAGAAGCCGCGATCGGTTTTCTCAATGGCATCATGTGGGCGTTAATCATTGGTGGTATTGTGGTTGCTTGGAAAGGCAATTGGATACTTGGTGGTATTATTTCCGCAGCGATGATGACCAACTTATTGGTCGCGGGTATCGCGGGGGTAACCATCCCTATTATGCTGAAGAAAATGAATATCGACCCAGCGCTAGCGGGTGGTATGGCGCTAACAACCGTTACGGATGTAATTGGTCTATCGGTTTTCTTGGGCTTAGCGACGATTTTTATTTAACTCGTTCACAGCAAAATCCCAATAAAAAAGCACAGCTTCAAGCTGTGCTTTTTTGTCTCTTTAGCGGCTAGCAAAGGCGTATTAATTCATGTTGGGCCCGAGCCATTTTTCAGCTTCCAACATATCCCAACCTTTTCGGTCAGCATAGCTTTCCGCCTGATCTTGCTGAATTTGCGCAATGGCAAAGTAACGAGAATCAGGGTGCGAGAAGTACCAGCCCGAAACCGCCGCGCCCGGCCACATCGCATAGCTACTGGTCAGAGACATCTCTATACTCTCTTCAACATTTAGCAACTCCCACAACGCTCCTTTTTCGGTATGCTCTGGGCAAGCAGGGTAGCCAGGTGCAGGGCGAATACCTTGATACTTTTCTCGAATCAAATCATCATTAGAGAGCGCTTCATCACTTGCATAACCCCAGATTTCCTTACGTACTTTCTCATGCAAATACTCAGCAAATGCTTCAGCTAAACGGTCCGCAACCGCCTGAATCATAATGGCGTTGTAGTCATCACCAGCAGCTTTATATTGATCGGCCAACTCTCTTTCACCGATACCTCCGGTAACCGCGAACGCACCAATCCAATCAAGTTTACCGCTCTCTTTCGGCGCGATGTAATCTGACAGACAGTAGTTAAACCCTTTCGGTTTCTCGGTTTGCTGGCGCAGGTTATACAGCACTTTGGCCACTTCTGTACGTGATTCATCGGTATACACTTCAATGTCGTCACCAACACTTGCTGCTGGTAACAATGCACACATACCACGCGCTTCCAGTAACTTTTCACGCTCAACACGATCAA
Organism: Vibrio sp. N418; assembly: GCF_000222565.1. NCBI lineage: Bacteria > Pseudomonadati > Pseudomonadota > Gammaproteobacteria > Vibrionales > Vibrionaceae > Vibrio > Vibrio sp. N418. The sequence goes on along the minus strand of NZ_AFWD01000040.1, from coordinate 6,235 downwards.
GCAACTCATTGGCATCTTTGAATAGTCGCTTAGCTTCCTCGCCTACTTCTTCATGTTCTAAGATTGCTGGATACTTACCCACCAACGACCAAGTCATAAAGAATGGCGTCCAATCGATATATTGGCGCAAAGTAGCAATATCAAAATCTTTAAATATATGCACACCCGGTTTAGCTGGAGCTGGCGGCGTGTAGCTAGCCCAGTCAATCGCGACCTTATTCGCTCGCGCCCTTTCAAGTGTCACAGGGCGAGTACGTGGCTTCTTACGACGGTGCTGATCTCTCACCACTTCATAATCCGCATCCAACTTCTCAACAAAAGCAGGATAAAGTTCTTTGGACAACAGCGAGGTACACACCCCTACCGCTCGTGATGCATTATTCACGTACACAACTGGCTTGTGGTAATTCTGCTCAATCTTCACCGCCGTATGCGCTTTAGAAGTCGTTGCACCACCAATTAACAATGGTAGTTCAAAGCCTTGTCGTTCCATCTCTTTAGCTACATGCACCATCTCATCAAGTGAAGGGGTGATCAGGCCAGATAAACCGATGATATCGACATTCTCTTCTTGCGCGACTTTGAGGATCTTTTCACATGGCACCATGACGCCAAGATCGATAATTTCATAGTTATTACATTGCAAAACAACACCAACAATGTTTTTGCCAATGTCATGAACATCCCCCTTCACTGTAGCTAGAAGAATCTTACCGTTGGTCGAGCCCACCTCTTTAGAGGCATTGATGAACGGCTCTAAGTGAGCAACCGCCTGTTTCATAACGCGTGCAGATTTGACAACTTGCGGTAGGAACATTTTGCCTTCACCAAACAAGTCACCCACCACGTTCATGCCATCCATCAATGGGCCTTCAATGACCTCGATAGGACGAGAAGCATTAACACGCGCTTCTTCCGTGTCTTCAACAATAAATTCGGTGATACCTTTAACCAGTGAGTGCTCTAGTCTCTTTTCAACCGGCCACGTTCGCCACTCTAACGACGACGCGTCTTCCACCTTGCCCACGGCTTTATCAAGATACTCTTGGGCGATGTCCAGCAGGCGTTCAGTCGAATCATCACGACGGTTAAGCACCACATCTTCCACTGCTTCACGCAGGGTTTCTGGCACATTGTCGTAGATCTCAAGCTGACCCGCGTTAACGATTCCCATATCCATACCATTCTTAAAACAGTGATAGAGGAAAACCGCGTGAATCGCTTCACGTACATAGTTATTGCCACGGAAAGAGAACGAAACGTTCGACACGCCACCAGAAATCATCGCATGTGGTAAGTCTCGTTTAATATCTGCCACCGCTTCGATAAAATCGACCGCGTAGTTATTGTGCTCTTCAATGCCCGTCGCAACAGCAAAAATATTTGGGTCGAAGATGATGTCTTCTGGCGGGAAACCCACTTCATCAACCAAGATGCGGTAGGCGTTGGTACAAATCTCAAGTTTGCGCTCACGAGTCTCTGCTTGGCCAACTTCATCAAATGCCATGACAATAATCGCCGCGCCATAGCGACGAACAAGCTTGGCTTGAGCGACAAACTTTTCTTTGCCTTCTTTCAGCGAAATCGAGTTAACGATGCCTTTGCCTTGAATGCACTTTAAACCCGCTTCAATGACTTCCCACTTAGAGGAATCAACCATGATGGGCACTTTGGAAATTTCCGGCTCCGATGCACACAGGTTCAAAAAGCGTACCATACAGGCTTCGGCATCAATCATGCCCTCATCCATATTGATATCGATGATCTGTGCGCCGTTTTCAACTTGCTGACGCGCAACATCGAGCGCTTCTTCGTACAACTCCTCCTTGATTAAGCGTTTAAAGCGAGCAGAGCCGGTCACGTTAGTTCGCTCACCCACATTTAAGAACAAGGTATCTTTCTCGATCGTTAAAGGCTCTAAACCTGATAAACGACACGCAACTGGCAAATCCGGTAATGATCTTGGCGTCACACCTTCTACGGCTAGCGCCATTTGGCGAATATGTTCAGGTGTTGTGCCACAACAACCACCAATCAAGTTTAAGAATCCGCTCTGCGCCCACTCAGTCACATGTTCAGCCATATCCTCTGGTGATAAATCATACTCACCAAACGCATTAGGCAGACCAGCATTTGGGTGGACTGAAACAAAGGTTTCCGAGATACGCGATAGCTCAACCACATAAGGACGCAGTTCGTCAGGGCCCAATGCACAGTTCAGGCCAAACGAAATAGGTTTAACATGACGAAGAGAGTTATAAAACGCTTCTGTCGTTTGCCCAGAGAGGGTACGCCCAGAAGCATCGGTGATCGTACCGGAGATCATCACTGGCAGTGAATACCCTAGCTCTTCAAACACCGTTTCTACCGCAAACGCACACGCTTTGGCATTCAGAGTATCGAAGATCGTTTCAAGTAAAATGAGATCCGCGCCACCTCGAATCAGCGCATGAGTCGACTCTGAATAAGCTTCGACCAGCTCATCAAAACTCACATTGCGATAACCAGGATCGTTAACATCGGGAGAGATCGAACAGGTTCGGTTAGTTGGGCCTAACACACCGGCGACATACCTTGGTTTATCTGGTGTCTTAGCCGTCCATTCATCTGCGGCCTCACGAGCAAGTTTAGCCGCAACGAAGTTAATCTCTGCACTCAGGCTTTCCATGTCGTAATCGGCCATGGCAATAGTGGTCGCATTAAAAGTATTGGTTTCGAGAATATCTGCACCGGCTTCCAGATAGTCGAGGTGAATATCTTTAATCAATTTCGGCTGTGATAACACCAACAGATCATTGTTCCCTTTGAGGTCACAATGCCAATCCGCGAATCGCTCTCCACGGTATTCTTGTTCTTCTAATTTGTAATCTTGAATCATGGTGCCCATGCCACCATCAATCAATAAGATGCGTCGCTTTAGTTGCGCCTCGATCTGTTGTCTTATTTTGCTTCCCACAGTACAGCCTCATTCCTTTGTGTATGACACCATCCTATCATACAATTCAAAGGAGTCTAGACGTCTAAAATAGTTAATCCCTAACAGCACCATGACGAAATAATATTTGCCATTTGCTCATCTTAGGCACAGAATTCTTATTCACAATTTGTTACACAAGAGTCCAAATATGTCCGTCTACTACACTCTTTGTTTTTTATCTGCTGCCGCGATGCTTATTGCTTTTATCAATAGCAAAATCGGCAAGATGCAAACAACCATCGCGATCACCGCGGGCTCAATGATGCTTTCATTACTCATCTTGATTGCAGGCCAAAATGACTGGTTTCAATTGACGGAAATTGCGACTCACACCATGTCGAGTATTAACTTCGAAGATTTCTTGCTTAAAGGCATTTTAGGTTTTCTACTGTTTGCCGGTGGTCTTGGGATTAAATTACCAAACCTTAAAGATCAGAAATGGGAAATAACCGTATTAGCCTTAGGTGCTACGCTGTTCTCTACCTTCTTTATTGGTTACGCTCTATTTGGTTTTTGCCAACTTATCGGCATCAAATTTGACCTCGTTTACTGCCTGCTGTTCGGTGCACTTATTTCTCCAACCGATCCCATCGCCGTTCTTGCCATTGTAAAAAAACTCAATGCACCAAAACGCATCTCAACTCAAATTGAGGGAGAATCGTTATTTAATGACGGCTTTGGTTTAGTCATTTTTGTGACCATCTATACCATCGCATTTGGCAATGAAGCACCAACGCTAAGCAGCGTCTCTATGCTATTTGTTCAAGAAGCGATTGGCGGCATTGTTTATGGCCTACTACTCGGCTTAGTGTTCCACTATCTGATCTGTGCAACGGACGACCACTCAATGGAGTTGCTATTAACCATCGGTATCCCAACCGCAGGTTATGCATTGGCTGACATTCTTCATGTATCCGGTCCTCTGGCGATGGTGGTCTCTGGTATTATGATTGGCAACTGGACGCGCTATATTGGCTTTTCAAAAGAGAGTGAAGATCATCTCGACCATTTCTGGGAGTTGGTCGATGAGTTCTTTAATGGCGTACTGTTCTTACTTATCGGTATGTCGATGCTGCTATTCAAATTCCACCAAGAAGACTTCATTCTAATGGCGTTTGCCATTCCATTGGTCTTAACAGGTCGCTTCCTCAGCGTATTTTGCTCTTATATAGGTTTTAAACGTTATCGAACCTATAATCCTTGGTCTATCCCTATCTTAACCTGGGGCGGCTTACGTGGGGGCTTAGCGCTCGCCATGGCACTATCGATTCCTGCAGGCATTTGGGTTATCCCAGAAAAACAAATCGATGTAAGAGAAATTATTCTGGTCATGACATACGCCGTCGTTGTTTTCTCGATTTTGATTCAAGGGTCGACCATTACCCCAATGATTGAAAGAGCGAAAAAAGCAGAAGTAAAAATAGAATCATAAATCATATAAAAAATAAAAAAGGCAGCCGAGGCTGCCTTTTTTATTGTAATCGTATTGCTCACACTAACCTTTAGGTAGCTTTTAGATCATCGTAACCCAAAAGCCCTAATATGGCTTAACGCTCTACTTTTTCAACAATCGGTTTCACCTTGCTGGCTTGTTGCTCATTCAAAGCACGACGGACACGCATTGTAATAAAGCCCAATAGCGCGGTAACAAAAGTGATCACTGGAGCAGCCATTAAAGCCATCGTCACTAACTTGCTGATGTTTTCAGGCAACAATGGTAACAGCATACCGAAAGAGCAAAGTAACAAGGTCCATAAAATAGCGCTTAACCATGCAAAGTAGTGGAATTTGTTCACTTTATTAGCACGCATACCCATCATCAACGGCAGCAGAGAGCGCACCACTGGCACAAAACGCGCACAGAACAAAGCGACTAATCCATGCTTACCCAAAAGCATATCAACTTGCTGTAAACGCTTTTGCGGAACTGCATTTACCCAACCTTGAACTTTAGGCAGACGATTGAGTAGACGTCCTTGTACATAGGCAGCCCAACTTCCCGTTGCCGCGCAAGTCGCGATAATAATCAACACCAGAAATGGATCTAATACGCCAACAGCCGCTAACGTACCAGATAACACCACTACGCTATCGCAAGGAAATGGTGCCGCGGGAATAAAGCCACTTTCTAAGAAGATCAGCGCACCCACCACAAAATACACCATGGCAGCACTGCCTGGTGTCATTAAGGTCGCAAAGTCTTGATGCCATAGCGCCATCAAGACCGAAATAATTGAATCCAACATTTTTTTACCTCATAAACAGAACAGATTTTATTAACCAATCTGCAAATGATTTCGGCTATGTATAAAGCGATAAATTAAATTAGATTCATAGTGTTGTTTAACTCGATAACCCATTGCACCAATGGGTTCTTCAACAAGCAGTGACAATGCACGAAACGCCAGTGCACTGAGTGTGTCGTTGGTCAACAAGCAGTAACTTAGCTGATTTTGCCGTTCGGCAGGTTTGTTTAGATAACGGCTCAGTAAATAGTAATGGAAGTCTTTATAGTTAAGGATCGCTAATTGACGAGAGATTTGATGCTCAGAAGGCAGCCGAAGTTGATAAGCTTCGGCGATAAATTCAGGATCACGAGGCAATACCTGTTCATCCGTCGCATTGGCAAGCAACAGAACTAAACAAGCCGCAGAGAAAAAACCTCTTACTCGCAAACACTCCACTCCAGATCAATTTTCACAGCGACATTGCTGCAAAACTATAAACTCTATGTGGGTTTTAGCCCCACTTGCCAATAAGTTCAATAGTGATTATCTATCGTAACCATCACTACAAAATAAAAGGAAAATAAAGGTAATGAACCAACGTAAAAAGCACAGATATTCTAAGAAGTTGCACCTATCCCTATCAGTACGATTAGCAGGCTTAGCGGTATAAAGTATTTGAAAGATAGGGCGAGAAGCGAGAAGCGAGAAGCGAGAAGCGAGAAGCGAGAAGCGAGAAGCGAGAAGCGAGAAGCGAGAATATTGTAGCCGCCAAGATCTCCAATAAAAGGCCTAACTTACTGAATAGTCGTTATTTTTTAATACAGACGTAAAAAACCTGCTATTGCTAGTAGGGCTTCTCCAAATAAGTGGCGGAGTGGACGGGACTTCTAATAACCAAGAAAGCAACCCGCCCCCGGAGTGACAGGTCGCCAAGCTCTTCGATAAAAAGCCTAACCAACTGAACTACCACTATGTTCATTTCCTATAGACGTAAAAAAGCCCTGCTATTGCTAGCAGGGCTTTTTCAAAA